>NZ_JBEAKW010000044.1:0-118864 GCF_040065795.1 Klebsiella sp. JB_Kp004
CGCACCCTTGGTAAGGGTGAGGTCCCCAGTTCGACTCTGGGTATCAGCACCACTTTTTAGGTTAAAGTTCGGCACGTTGTAAAGAATTTGCCTGGCGACAATAGCGCGGCGGTCCCACCTGACCCCATGCCGAACTCAGAAGTGAAACGTCGTAGCGCCGATGGTAGTGTGGGGTCTCCCCATGTGAGAGTAGGGAATCGCCAGGCATCAAATAAAGCAGAAGGCCCAGTCGAAAGACTGGGCCTTCTGCTTTTGTGTTATCTGTCGATAAGCAGTCCTGCCGCCAGGGGGAAACCCGTCAAAGCCGATTTGCGCGTAATGCAGCAAGGGACAGTGAGTTTGTTTGTTCGGTTGTCATGTGGATGATGCGCAGAAGAGCAGATACAGGTTCGACGCTAGCCCCTGTATCTGCTGGTCGGGGGAGAATTAGCGGGTCAGCGCGACGATCCCTAACGTGAGGCCGGCTACCGCGGCGGCGCCCCCGGCGATCGCGCCTGCGGTGTCCCAGTTGTCTTCTGTTGTGCCTTTCATACAGGTATTGGTGTGGACTAAGCGGCCTTGCGAGTCATACACCGGTACGCAGGGAGAGTCATGGGCACAGCCTGCCAGCAGAGAGGCCAGCAGCGCCACGATTAAATACTTTTTCATGATATTACCTCTGGATAATCCGCAGGGTTGTACTGAGAGCCAGTGCAGAACGGAATGGCTTATTTTATCACCGCGGATTGTCCGGCCCGGATGCCGAAATCATCTCAATATATGAGCCACGTAAATATCGTGAAGATAAGCAGGGGAATATGCAGAAAAGATGGAGAGAACGATCGTATCCCATCGCTGCCGCGCGCGATAGCGGTTGTCAGATAGCGGTAAGCTGTAGTGGTTGCTCATATACCAGGCGAAAAAAAAGCGCCCGCAGGGGCGCTTTTAATACCAGGCCGGGTTATTCAGCGTGCCGGGTAAAACGTCGTCTGACGACCACAAAGAAGACCGGAACAAAGAAGATCGCCAGCAGTGTCGCGGTTAGCATCCCGCCCATGACACCGGTACCCACCGCATTCTGCGCCCCGCTGCCGGCACCATGGCTAATCACCAGCGGCATGACCCCGAGAATAAAAGCCAGAGAGGTCATCAGAATGGGTCGCAGGCGCATCCGCGATGCCTCCAGGGTTGCTTCAATGATCCCTTTCCCTTCTTTCTCCATCAGATCCTTGGCGAATTCGACGATCAGGATCGCGTTCTTCGCCGACAAACCGATCGTGGTCAGAAGGCCTACCTGGAAGTAAACGTCATTATTCAGCCCACGCAGCGTGGCGGCTAACAGCGCGCCGATCACACCCAGCGGAACCACTAGCATGACTGAGAACGGAATCGACCAGCTCTCATACAGCGCCGCCAGGCACAGGAAGACGACAATCAGCGAGATGGCATAGAGCGCGGGAGCCTGGTTGCCGGAAAGGCGTTCCTGGTAAGACATCCCGGTCCAGTCGTAACCAATACCGCTCGGCAGTTTACTGGCCAGCGCTTCCATCAGCGCCATGGCTTCCCCGGTACTCTTGCCCGGCGAGGCTTCACCGAGGATCTCCATGGAGGGTAAACCGTTGTAGCGTTCCAGACGCGGCGAGCCATATATCCAGCGCGAAGTGACGAAGGCGGAGAACGGAACCATTTCGCCATTGGCGCTACGAACATACATATTGTTAATGTCGCTCGGCAGCATACGGAAATGGGCATCAGCCTGGACGTACACTTTCTTGACGCGACCACGGTCAATAAAGTCATTGACGTAGTACCCGCCCAGCGCAGCGGATATCGTTTCATTGATATCGGAGAGCGATACGCCCAGCGCCTGCGCTTTTTCCTGGTCGACATCCAGTTTGAACTGCGGCGTATCTTCCAGCCCATTAGGCCGTACCCGTACCAGCTGATCCGGATGCTGTTTCACCATGCCCAGCAGTTGATTGCGCGCCTGCGTCAGGGCAGTATGGCCTAGCCCGCCCTGGTCGATCAGCTCAAAGTCGAAGCCGGTGGCGGTACCCAGCTCAATAATGGCAGGCATGTTGAACGGGAAAACCATGGCGTCTTTGATCTGGCTGAAGGCCACGGTGGCTCGCTTGATGATGGACTCCACGCTGTTTTTATCACCGCTGCGTGCTTCCCATGGTTTCAGGCTGACAAACGCCATGCCGGAGTTTTGTCCCTGGCCGCTGAAGCTGAAGCCGTTAACGGTAAAGACGCTTTCGACGTTAGCCTTCTCGTTATGCAGATAGTAGTCGGTCACGGTATCCAGCACTTTCTGTGTCCGCTCCTGGGTAGCGCCGGAAGGCAGCTGGATCATGGTCAGGAAGACCCCCTGGTCTTCATCGGGTAGAAAGGATGTCGGAAGACGCATAAACAGCACGGCCATTCCCACGACGATCAGCAGATAGATCACCAGGTAACGGCCGGTTCCACGCAAAATACCGCTGACGCTGTTGGTGTAGTGGTTAACGCTCTGGTCAAAACGGGCGTTAAACCAGCCGAAAAATCCTTTTTTCTCATGGTGTTCAGCTGAGGCTGGCTTCAACAACGTGGCGCAGAGCGCTGGCGTCAGCACCAGGGCAACCAGCACGGAGAGCGCCATGGCGGAAACGATGGTGATCGAAAACTGGCGATAAATCGCGCCGGTGGAACCGCCGAAGAAGGCCATCGGCACGAAAACCGCAGAGAGCACCATGGCGATACCCACCAGCGCCCCCTGGATCTGCGACATCGACTTTTCCGTCGCTTCTTTTGGCGAGAGCTTCTCCTCAACCATCACACGTTCGACGTTTTCCACCACCACAATGGCGTCATCGACCAGCAGACCTATCGCCAGCACCATACCAAACATCGTCAGGGTGTTGATGGAGTAGCCAAACATCGACAGGACCGCGAAGGTACCCAACAGCACGACGGGCACGGCAATGGTCGGAATGAGCGTAGCGCGCATGTTCTGCAGGAACAGATACATGACAAGGAAGACGAGAATAATCGCTTCAAAGAGCGTTTTGACCACTTCGTGAATAGAGATTTTGACGAAAGGGGTCGTATCGTACGGATAGACCACCTTCATTCCCTGGGGGAAGTAAGGCTGCAGTTCGGCCAGCTTCGCTTTAATCGCGGTGGCAGTATCCAGCGCGTTGGCGCCGGTCGCGAGCTTAATACCCAGACCAGAGGCGGGCTTGCCGTTAATTCTGGCGACGACATTGTAGTTCTCTCCGCCCAGCTCAACGCGGGCGACATCTTTCAAATGGACGACAGAACCATCGGCATTGACCCGCAGCGTGACCTTGCCAAACTCCTGCGGATCTTTAAGCCGCGTCTGGGCAATGATCGACGCGTTCAACTGCTGGCCTTTCAGCGCTGGCGTACCGCCCAGCTGGCCGGCGGCGATCTGATCGTTCTGAACCTGCAGCGCATTGATGACGTCCACCGGCGTCAGGTTGTATTTGTTCAGCAGGTTGCCATCCAGCCAGATGCGCATGGCGTACTGCGCGCCGAACAGCTGTACATCGCCCACACCGTTGAGTCGGCTGATGGGATCTTTAACATTAGAGGCGACATAGTCGGAAATATCATCCTGGGTGGTGACCGGGTTATCAGAGATAAAGCCGGCCACCAGCAGGAAGCTGCTGCTGGACTTCTCTACGCTAATTCCCTGCTGCTGGACTTCCTGAGGCAGCAGCGGGGTGGCCAGCTGCAGTTTGTTTTGCACCTGCACCTGGGCGATATCCGGATCGGTGCCGGACTTAAAGGTAAGCGTGATGGTTACTGAGCCGGCGGAATCGCTGGTCGACGACATATACATCAAGTTGTCGATACCGTTCATGTTCTGCTCAATAACCTGAGTGACCGTGTCCTGCACGGTCTGAGCATCCGCACCGGGATAGGTGGCGGAGATCGCCACCGCAGGGGGCGCAATCGTCGGATACTGCGCTATCGGCAGCTGGAGAATGGCCAGACCGCCGGCAATCATCATGATGATGGCCAGCACCCAGGCAAAGACCGGTCGATGGATAAAAAAATTAGACATGGCTGGGTATCCTTATTGCGCGACCGGTGCCGCACGCTCCACTTCTGCTTTAACGGTGACGCCCGGACGGACTTTCTGTAAGCCGCTGACAATCACCTTATCGCCCGGCTTCAGCCCGCTGGTGATAAGCCACTTATCGCCCACGGCCTGGGAAGCCACCACTTGACGGGTCTCAACCTGATTTTTGTCATTCACCAGCATGACGGAGGCATCGCCCCGCGGCGTTCGAGTCACCCCCTGCTGCGGCACCAGGATGGCCTGCGGATCGGTGCCTTCATCGATGCGGGCGCGGACGAACATCCCCGGCAGCAGGACATGCTGCGGGTTAGGGAAGATAGCGCGCAGGGTAATTGAACCTGTACTTTCATCGACAGTGACGTCGGAGAACTGCAGCGAACCCTTAAGCGGATAGGCCTGGCCGTTCTCCATCAGCGGTTCAACGCTTTTGGTGTCGCCGCCGCGTTGCAGGCTTTCCTGCTTAAGGCGCATGAAGTCATTGCTGGATTCCGTCACGTCGACGTAGATCGGATCGAGCTGCTGGACGGTGGCCAGGGCATCCGACTGACCGTTGGTAACCAATGCCCCCTCGGTGACGCTCGATTTACCGATGCGTCCGCTAATGGGAGAGGTCACTTTGGTGTAGGCCAGGTTGATGCGGGCGCTTTCCACGGAGGCTTTGGTTGCGATGACGTCGGCATCGGCCTGGCGGGCGGTGGCTACCGCCTGATCGTATTCCTGTTGACTGATATACTGGGTACCCAGCAGCGGAACGTAGCGTTTCACCGTCAAGTGGGCGATGGCGGCTGCGGCTTCGGCTTTTGCTTCATCGCCCTTGGCGCTGTTCCACGCCGCCTGGTAGGTTGCCGGATCGATCTGATAGAGCGACTGGCCTGCTTCGACATCGCTTCCTTCAACAAAGTTACGCTTCAGGATAATACCGCTTACCTGAGGGCGGACTTCCGCCACGCGAAAAGCTGAAGTTCGGCCTGGCAGTTCGGTGGTGACCGACAGCGGCGCGCTGTTCACGACATGGACCGTCACCTGCGGCGCTTGGGCATGGGGTTGCGGATTGTCCGAATTATCGCAGCCGGTAAGCAATAAGGCCGAGATAATTAAACCGGATAAAAGTGTCACTCTGGCGTGAGTAGTCATGGCGGTTCCTTATAGATTACGTGCCAAATTCGGCGGCGAATCTGTGAAAGAAAGAGGGAATTAAAAAGCAGTTTGCCATCCTACAAATAAACGCCGCTGGATGTAAGGGATAGTTATTTTGGGACAATCAGCAAGGCACGCAAAAACAAAAAAGCGCGCAGCCTTTTTATTCTGTTTACCTTAATTGTAAATCTTAATAAATAGACATCAATTCCGTGAATGAGTTATTTATTAATATTGATTTGGGTAATTTATTTGACGATGGCGTCAGAATTAACTTGTCTGCATTTTTGCTAAAAAATATTCCATGACAAATGTTAGGTTAAGCGATCTTCAGAAAATCCTAAATATCCTGTCCGGCGGGAAGGGGGCTTGTATGGCAAGAAAAACGAAAGAAGAGGCGCTACGCACGCGGCAGCTCCTGATTGAGTCCGCGATCCAGCAGTTCGCTCTGCGGGGGGTGACCAACACGACCCTGACGGATATTGCTGATGCGGCGGGAGTGACCCGCGGCGCCGTCTACTGGCATTTTGCCAGTAAGACCGAGCTGTTTAATGAAATGTGGCAGCAGCAGCCACCGCTCAGGGATTTGATTCAGCATAGCCTCGCAACAGAGAATGAACAGGAGCCTTTAAATGCATTGCGCGAGCGGTTTATTACCGGGCTCCGCTATATTGCTGCGAATCCTCGCCAGCGCGCGCTGATGCAAATTCTTTATCAGCGCTGCGAGTTTGCCAATGATATGCTTTCGGAAAATGAAATTCGCCAGCGCATTGGCTTTAATTATTCGCTCATCGGCGGCATGCTGCAGTGCTGTGTGCGTAACAATATATTGCCAGCCGAAACAAATATTGAAGTGATATTAATTGTTTTACACAGCGCCTTTTCCGGACTAATTAAAAACTGGCTGCTCGATCCGCAACGCGTCGATCTTTATCAGCAGGCGCCTGCGCTGGTGGATAATATTATGGCGGTAGTCTGTGCTGCTCGTGTATCGGAGACGCCGGTACTGCGGGCGGTGAATCAGTAATGTGTCCCGCTGCCGCAGGTAATAAAAAAGGCGCTTCCCCATGCCGAAGAGCGCCTTTTATATCAAGCAAGCAACTGACTAGTATCAGTTCATGCCGTATTTTTTCAGTTTTTTACGCAGCGTACCGCGGTTGATGCCCATCATCAGGGCAGCGCGGGTCTGGTTACCACGGGTGTATTGCATCACCATGTCCAACAGGGGCTGTTCAACTTCAGCCAGTACCAGCTCATACAGGTCATTCACATCCTGACCGTTCAGTTGAGCAAAATAGTTCTTCAGTGCCTGTTTAACCGAGTCACGCAGGGGCTTTTGAGTTACCTGATCCTGAGAGTTAACGGTAGAAACGGTCAGTACGTCAGAATTTACGCGTTGTTCGAACATAGTTCTGTCAGCTCTTTATTTCTATTACGCAAAATTTTCGAAGTATGCCTCCAACGCCTCCAGCTGTTCGCTGGCATCCTCAATGGCGTTGAATGTGCGCCGAAACTGGTCATCTGGAGCATGTTCCTGAAGATACCAGGAGACGTGTTTACGCGCGATTCGGTACCCTTTTGCCTGACCATAAAAGTCATGCAATTCCCGAACGTGCGCACAAAGCAAGCGCTTGACCTCTGCCAGCGGCAGCGGGGGCAGCAGCTCTCCAGTGTCCAGATAATGCTGGATTTCCCGAAAGATCCAGGGTCTTCCCTGAGCTGCACGGCCTATCATCAGGGCATCAGCCCCTGTATAGTCGAGCACAGCTCTGGCTTTAAGCGGGTCAGTAATGTCGCCATTCGCGATAATCGGAATGGAAACTTTCTGCTTAACTGCCCGAATACTGTCGTACTCAGCGTCTCCGTTAAACAAGCAGGCGCGGGTGCGTCCGTGAATAGTCAGAGCCTGAATGCCACACTCTTCGGCCAGTTGGGCAATCTCTACGCAGTTACGGTGTTCCGGTTCCCAACCGGTGCGAATCTTGAGAGTCACAGGAACGTCCACCGCATTCACGACCGCCGTCAGGATCGACTTCACCTGGTCGGGGTACTGCAAGAGGGCTGAACCTGCAAGCTTGCGATTCACCTTTTTCGCCGGGCATCCCATATTGATATCAATAATCTGGGCGCCGCTTTCCACGTTAATCCGCGCGGCGGCAGCCATCTCTTCCGGCACGCTACCGGCGATTTGCACGGTACGAATACCGGGCTCATCAATATGCACCATCCGTAAACGGGACTTGTCGCTCTCCCACACCTGTGGGTTAGAGGACATCATCTCGGAAACGGTTAAACCCGCTCCCATCTCGTAGCACAGCGTCCGGAATGGTCTGTCAGTAATGCCAGCCATGGGCGCTGCGATCAGGCGATTTCTGAGCTGGTGGTGTCCGATGCGCATGAGTTAAGAAATGACCATACTGTGACTGCAAGGCGGCGTATATTACGCATTTTTTGCACGAGATGAAAGGCCAAACTTTGAGCAATCCTCTGTTGCAGATCAATGAATCCGGGACTAACGTAAAAGGAATGAATAAATACTTATATTAATCATTGATTTAATGGCTGATGGATAATTTGTGTCCATTTATAAAATCATAAAACTTCTCTATTTTTCTTAGACAAACTCGCTACCAGGCGATATAAAACGCTGTTTTTATAGCCAAAAAAGTGCTCTGTAGTGCGATCTGCCTCTCATTTCCTGGCATTATTTGGTGGCTACTGGAAACAAAAATGCGGCCCACAGGCCGCATTGCGCTTAGTTTTTCCGGCCGGTGATCCGGCACCACTCCTCTTTCTCGACCACCGGGTCAAGGGTGAAGAGATCGGCGTAGGCTTCACAGACGCTCTCCGCCTGGCTGGCAAGGATGCCGGAAAGTCCCAGCAAACCGCCTGAAACGGGCAGGACGCTGATTAACGGCGCCAGCTCACGTAACGGGCCAGCCAGGATATTGGCGACCACGACGTCGGCTTTCATCGACTCCGGCTGGTCCTGAGGAAGATAGAGCTCCAGACGCTCAGAGACGCCGTTACGCTGCGCGTTATCGCGGCTGGCCTGAATAGCCTGCGGGTCGATATCAATGCCGATCGCTTTTGCGGCCCCCAGCTTCAGCGCGGCAATCGCCAGGATGCCGGAACCGCAGCCAAAATCAATGACCGTTTTTCCGTTGAGGTCGAGTCCATCGAGCCACTGCAGGCACAGGGATGTCGTCGGGTGCGTGCCGGTACCGAAGGCCAGACCCGGATCGAGCATCACGTTGACGGCATTTTCATCCGGAACGTCGCGCCAGCTCGGGCAGATCCACAGCCGCTCACCGAAACGCATCGGATGGAAGTTATCCATCCATTCCCGCTCCCAGTCTTTATCTTCCAGCTGCTCGATCTTATGCGCGAAGCCGGCGCCCAGCAGCGGGTGCTGCTCCAGTTGGGCAACGACCGCTTTCATATCGGTTTCGGCCTCGAACAGGCCGATCACGTCGGTATCGCCCCACAGCCGGGTTTCCCCGGGCAACGGCTCAAATACCGGCGTATCGTGCGTATCCTGGAAGGTGATCGAGACCGATCCGGCCTCCATCAGCGCATCGCTAAGATCTTCAGCGTTCGCGCCGGTGGTATTTAGTTTCAGTTGGATCCATGGCATAGCAAAACTCTTTATTTATCAGTAGTCAAAATAGGTGGCTGTGGTGCGGGACGGCCGAAACGGTTCCCTGCCACAAACGCCAGTAAACTCAGCAGCAGCGCGGGAACGATCGGGTGGAAGCCGAGAAACTGCATTTTCAGCGTGGCAAGTACGGCATACAGCACGCCGCCCACGATCATCGCGCTCAGCGCGCCAGCCGCGTTAGCACGTTCCCAATACAGGCCCAGTACCAGCGGCCACAGGAAGACGGCTTCCAGGCCGCCGAAGGCCAGCAGATTCAGCCAGATAATCATCTCCGGCGGTCGCCAGGCCGCGAGCAGCAGCAGAACACCCAACAGGAGCGTGATGCCGGCGGACATGCGTTTTAGCCGCTTTTCGTTAGTCGCCTGATCCGGACGCCAGTTCAGATACAGATCCTTGATGATCGTAGCGGAACTTTGCAGAAGCTGGGCATTGATCGTCGACATAATCGCCGCCATCGGCGCGGCCAGAAAGATCCCTGCCGCAAAGGGCGGGAGCACTTTGACCATCAGCGTCGGGATCACCAGATCCGGTACGGTTAAGTCGGGGATCACCGCCCGCCCTAACGCGCCGGCCAGGTGCATGCCAAACATCAGGATCGCCACTACGATAGTGCCGATAATGATGCCGCGATGCACGGCTTTGCTGTCTTTGTAGGAGATACAGCGTACGGCGGTATGCGGCAGGCCAATGACGCCGAAGCAGACCAGCACCCAAAACGAGGCCATAAAGGTTGGCGAGAGGATATCTTCCGCCCCCTGCGGGGACACCAGCTTGACGTCGATCGACTGCAGGGTCTCTACCGCATGGCTAATCCCGCCGGCGGCGTGGATCACCCCCACCAGCAGCACGATCGTGCCGATCAGCATCACCATGCCCTGCATGGTGTCGTTGAGCACGCTGGCGCGAAAGCCGCCATAGGCGGTATACAGCGCGATGCTGATGCCGAAGATCAGCAGACCGGTATCGTAGGGAATACCCGCAGCCGTCTCCAGCAGGCGGGCGCCGCCAATAAACTGGACGGTCATGGCGCCAACGAAGGCTACCAGCAGGCTCAGGCTGGCCAGCCAGACCAGCAGACGGCTCTGGTAGCGCGCAAACAGCATGTCATTGAGGGTGACGGCATTGTAACGACGCGCAAGGATGGCGAATTTTTTTCCCAGTACGCCCAGCGACAGCCAGATGGCGGGGAGCTGGATCATCGCCAGCAGCACCCAGCCCAGGCCGTATTTATAGGCGGCGCCGGGTCCGCCGATAAATGAGCTGGCGCTGATATAGGTGGCGGTTAGCGTCATGGCCAGCACGAAGCCGCCCATCGAGCGGCTGCCGAGAAAGTACTCATTAAGAAAGCTTCCTGAGGCGCGTTTTCTCATGGCGTAAAGGGATAAGCCGAACACCACCACCAGATAGGCGATCAGGGGAATAATGACCTCAAACTGCATCATCGTCCTCCAGAGGAATGTCGCGGAAAACCAGTTTGACCATCGCCCAGCACAGCAGAATAAACAGCAGCGGAACCAGCAGGCAGGCCATTTCAAACCAGTGGGGCAGGCCGGTAAAACCGATAGCCACCCCCGGCAGATAGGCGGCGGCCAGCCAGGCGGCAAGATAGAGAAGGGTCAGCCACAGCGCCCAGCGCGCTTCTTTGTGGGCCTGAACAAAGCGTTTGTCCATTTTTTGTCCCTTGAGGATAAAGAAAGCGGGGATTGTACCGCATGGTATAGATGAGGAGAGAGAAAAAGAAAAAAGGCCGGAAAATCCGGCCTTTTGCTGAGAGAGCAGAATTATTTTTCCTGCAAGCCGAGTTTTTTCTCCAGATAGTGGATGTTGGTGCCACCATGCTGGAAGTTCTCGTCGCTCATAATGCGCATCTGCAGATCGACGTTGGTCTTGATGCCATCGATGATCAGCTCCTGCAGCGCATTCTTCATGCGGGCAATCGCCACGTCACGGCTTTCGCCGTAGCAGATCAGTTTGCCGATCATGGAGTCATAGTACGGCGGTACGGTGTAGCCGGCGTAAATATGGGACTCCCAGCGCACGCCAAAGCCGCCCGGCGCGTGGAAACGGGTAATTTTACCCGGGCTCGGCAGGAAGGTGTTCGGGTCTTCGGCGTTGATACGGCATTCCACCGCATGGCCGCGAACCACCACTTCATCCTGCTTGATGGACAGCGGCTGGCCGGCTGCGATACGCAGCTGCTCTTTGATCAGGTCAACGCCGGTGATCATTTCAGTTACCGGATGCTCTACCTGGATACGGGTGTTCATTTCAATGAAGTAGAACTCGCCGTTTTCGAACAGGAACTCAAAGGTACCCGCCCCGCGGTAGCCGATATCGACACAGGCTTTCGCGCAACGCTCGCCGATGTAGCGACGCAGTTCCGGAGTGATGCCCGGCGCCGGCGCTTCTTCGACCACTTTCTGGTGACGACGCTGCATGGAGCAGTCACGTTCAGCCAGATAGATAGCGTTGCCCTGACCGTCCGCCAGTACCTGAATTTCAATATGACGTGGATTTTCCAGGTATTTCTCCATGTAGACCATATCGTTGTTGAAAGCCGCTTTGGCTTCCGCTTTGGTCATGGAGATGGACTGGGCCAGTTCAGCGTCGCTGCGCACAACGCGCATACCGCGACCGCCGCCGCCGCCGGAGGCCTTGATGATCACCGGATAGCCGATGCGTTTTGCATGGGCGCGGTTAGCGTCCATGTCGTCGGTCAGCGGGCCGTCAGAACCGGGTACGGTCGGGACGCCGGCTTTTTTCATGGCGGTGATCGCGGACACTTTGTCGCCCATCAGGCGGATAGTGTCGGCTTTCGGGCCGATGAAGATAAAGCCGGAGCGCTCAACCTGCTCAGCAAAGTTGGCGTTCTCGGAGAGGAAGCCATACCCCGGGTGAATCGCTACCGCGCCGGTGATCTCAGCGGCGCTGATGATAGCCGGGATGTTCAGATAGCTTTTTACGGACGGAGCCGGACCGATACAGACCGTCTCATCCGCTAACAATACGTGTTTTAGATCGCGATCCGCGGTGGAATGCACAGCAACGGTCTTGATGCCCAGTTCTTTACAGGCACGCAGGATGCGCAGTGCGATCTCGCCACGGTTAGCGATGACAATTTTATCCAGCATGTTCGCCTCGTTACTCGATAACTACCAGCGGCTCGTCGAATTCTACCGGTTGGCCGCTTTCGATCAGAATGGCTTTCACCACGCCGGCTTTGTCGGCTTCGATCTGGTTCATCATTTTCATCGCTTCGACGATGCACAGGGTGTCGCCCACGTTAACTTTCTGGCCAACTTCCACAAACGCTTTCGCGTCCGGGCTTGGCGTACGATAGAAAGTACCAACCATCGGGGAACGTACGATGTGACCACTGATTTCCGCTTTTGCCGGCGCTTCTGCTGCTGCAGCTGGCGCGGCAGCCGCGGCGGCAGGTGCCTGAGGCTGCATCATCGGCGCAGCATAAGCCTGCTGCATAACCGGATAGCTTGCGGCCGGTGCAGAGCGGCTGATGCGAACAGACTCTTCGCCTTCAGAAATTTCCAGTTCGGAGATACCTGATTCTTCAACCAGCTCGATCAGTTTTTTAATCTTACGAATATCCATGAGTGGGTTCCGTACTCTTTGTTTAGTGTGATTGTGACAGGCGTTTTACCGCCGTCTGTAAAGCGTATGAATAGCCGTCCGCCCCCAGTCCGCAGATGACGCCAGCGGCGACATCTGACAGATACGAATGCTGGCGGAAGGGTTCGCGTGCATGCACATTGCTCAGGTGAATCTCGATAAACGGGATGTTCACGGCAAGCAAAGCGTCACGGATTGCTACGCTGGTATGCGTGAACGCGGCCGGATTAATCAGGATATAGTCCACGTTGTCTTTAGCCTGATGAATTCGGTCGATTAACGCATGCTCCGCGTTGGACTGCAGGTGATCCAGGCTCACATTCAGCGCCGCCGCTTCAGATGTTAAATGGTTAACAATCTCCGCCAGCGTGAGCGGACCATACTTCTCAGGCTCGCGGGTACCGAGCATGTTAATGTTTGGACCATTCAAAAGCAAAATGTGAAACTTCTTTGCCATCGTGTGGCGATCTCCTGCCATTTTCGGGTAAAAAACAACATATACCTTCAATGCGCCCTTGTCACCTTTTCAGGGTCAGAAAACCCCGTCAGGAAAGCCAAAGTCGCACATTATAACGATTTCGTAGCAATTGGCAGCTAAATACTGGTCTTATCAGGGAAGATTATCAACCGCTATCTTAAAAAGAGTCGCGGTTGATAAAGGATCTGCGGGAAACTGCACATTACGGGATTCAGCGCCACCACTGGCGGAACTTCTTGTAACGCCATGCCAGCAGCGCCACTGCCAGCAGGGCATAAATGATGGGCTGCGGCGAGAGGATCTTCACTGACCACAGGTAGTGAATCGGCGCGAGGATCGCCACCAGATAGACGAAGTTGTGTAAAAGTTGCCAGCGGCGGCCCAGTTTTCGCTGCATCGCCTGCGTCGACGTCACCGCCAGCGCCAGCAGGATCGCCCAGCTGACCATGCCTAACGTCAGATAGGGGCGGTTGATAATCTCCGAGCCCAGCAGCGCCAGATTGTTAATGCCCAGCTCCAGCAGGGTATAGCTGGTCAGGTGCAGCGTCGCCCAGGCGAAACACCATAAACCTAACAGGCGACGAACGCGAATCAATAATGGTTGTTTCGCATAGCGCGCCAGCGGGGAGACCAGCAGCGTCGCCAGCAGAAACTTCAGCGCCATCCTGCCGGTAAAATGCTGGATATCCTTGGCCGGATCGGCGCTAAAGTAGCCCTGATGTCCGGCCCAGAATAGCCAGACCAGCGGCAAAAAACCCGCCAGATGAAGTAAAACCTTCAGCCAGGCGATCTGTTTGACGGTGAAACGCACTAGAAGTTCTCCCGCAGATTCATGCCGCGATACAACGACGCCACCTCGTCGGCATAGCCGTTAAACAGCAGGGTTGGCTGACGCTTGACATCGAGTACGCCGCCAGCGCCGATAAACCGCTCGCTGGCCTGCGACCAGCGGGGGTGATCGACGTGCGGATTGACGTTGGCGAAGAAGCCGTATTCGTCCGGTGCCGCCAGGTTCCAGGTGGTCGGCGGCCGCTCGCGGGTCAGTTCAATGCTGACGATGGATTTAATGCCTTTGAAACCGTACTTCCACGGCACAGTAAGGCGGACCGGCGCGCCATTTTGCGGCGGCAGCGCTTTGCCATACACCCCGACGGTGAGCAGCGTCAGCGGATGCATCGCTTCATCCAGCCGCAGCCCCTCCACGTAAGGGTAAGCCAGTCCCCCGCCGATAAACCGATCTTTCTGCCCGGGCATTTGATCCGGAGCATAGAGGGTTTTGAAGGCCACATAGCGCGCATTGCTGGTGGGCTCCACCAGCGCCAACAGCTTATGCAGCGGGAAGCCGACCCAGGGGACCACCATCGACCAGGCTTCCACGCAGCGCATACGATAAATACGCTCTTCCAGCGGGAAGCGTTTGGTCAGATCGTCATGGTCGAGAGTCAGCGGCTTCGCCACCTCACCGCCGATGGTCAATGTCCAGGGATCGGTGCGCAGGCTACCCGCGTTCGCCGCCGGATCGGCTTTATCGAGGCCGAATTCATAAAAGTTATTGTAGCCGGAGACTTTATCTTCCGGGGTAAGCGTCAGCTTAGCCTGCCATTCAGCGGGTTTAGCAAAGTCCAGGGCTTTGCCTGCCGGGGCTGGCGGACGGTCATGGCCTTTAAACCAGTCCAGCAGGTCGGCCTGCGCGGCGGCGGGAAGCGAAAGGGCGGTCGCGCTGATGCCCAGCATTTTCAGCACCTGGCGCCGCTGGAGCATAAAAACGGATTCGGCCGTGACGTCGGCTTCCGTCAATTTTTTTCTTTTCATGGTGTCCTCCGTCATGCGTTTCCTTAAGCATGACGGAGGCGGCGATGAATCGCGAATATGTCACGAAAAATTGCACATTAGGAGCATGAGCCGCCGCCGAAGCAGGGGCGCGGTCGTCCAGGAATCATCGGAAAGTGGCGCAAGACGTTTCCTTTACCGCGCCTGACCCGGCATCTTTAGCAGGGAAAAAAGCGCGCGGGAGGCTGGCAGGACGGAAAATCGGCAATAATGTGCGCCGCTGGCGCGGGTTTGCCATCCAGCGTCTAAAATTAAAGCGCTTCTGGCGCAGGCCGCAGGCGGGCTGCGATTGGCAAATTTTTTCTGCCGACTATACTCGCTATCGGCATACTTTCGCCGATAATACGCATTCCATTGCCAGACTCGCCATCTTTGATAGTATGCGTCGCGCTTTAAAAGGTTAATGCTAGCGTCAAGGCGCGCGCCGGCACGGGAGCCTGATGGTTCATCGGGCAGTCATTCACTCGCGGAGTTAACACAGGGATGCGATTAACGACGAAGTTCTCAGCCTTTATCACGCTGCTAACTAGCCTGACCATCTTTGTCACGCTGATTGGCGCTTCGCTGAGTTTTTACAACGGCATTGAGAACAAGGTCGAAAACCGGGTTCAGGCGGTGGCGACCATGCTGGATAACCGGCTCATCACCACCTCTTTTGATAAGCTTGAGCCGCAGCTGGATGAGCTGATGACGCCGATAGAGATCGTGCATATCGATTTCATGCTTAACGGTAAACCGCTCTACAGCCACTCCCGAACCGACAGCTATCGCCCGCTTGGCAGTCATGAGCAATTCCGTGAGATCACGGTCCCGTCGTTGAAACATCCCGGTATCTCTCTGCATCTGGTCTACGTTGACCCGATGGTGAACTATTTCCGTTCGCTGTCGATTACCGCCCCGCTGTCGATCTCCATCGGCTTCATGGTGGTGATTATTTTCTTCGCCGTCCGCTGGATCCGCCGCCAGCTGGCGGGTCAGGAGCTGCTTGAGCTTCGTTCCACGCGTATCCTGAGCGGCGAGCGCGGGCCGCAGGTGCGCGGCTCAGTCTATGAATGGCCTGCCAGCACCAGTAGCGCGCTGGATATGCTGCTGTCGGAGCTGCAGTTTGCCAGCGATCAGCGCAGCCGGATGGATACGCTGATTCGCTCCTATGCGGCACAGGATTCTAAAACCGGGCTGAATAATCGCCTGTTTTTTGACAATCAGCTGGCCACACTGCTGGAAGATCAGGAGAAGGTGGGGGCGTACGGCATCGTGATGATGATCCGTCTACCGGAGTTTGATCTGCTACGGGACAACTGGGGGCGGGCGGCGGCCGAAGAACATTACTTCACGCTTATCAACCTGCTCTCTACCTTTATTATGCGTTACCCTGGCGCGCTGCTGGCGCGCTATCACCGTAGCGACTTCGCCGTGCTGCTGCCGCACCGCACGTTAAAAGAGGCGGATAGTATCGCCGGGCTGCTGCTGAAAGCCATGGACGCGCTGCCTCCGACGCGGATCCTCGATCGTGACGATATGATGCATATCGGCATCTGTTCTTTCCGCAGCGGACAATCGGCGGCGCAAGTGATGGAACATGCCGAAGCGGCAACGCGCAACGCGGTGCTGCAGGGCAGCAACAGCTGGTCGGTCTATGACGATACCCTTCCGGAGAAAGGCCGCGGCAACGTTCGCTGGCGGACGCTGATCGAACAGATGCTGAGCCGCGGCGGGCCGCGGTTGTACCAGAAGCCCGCCGTCACCCGCGACGGTCGGGTGCATCACCGTGAACTGATGTCGCGGATGTACGACGGTAAAGAAGAGGTGATTGCCGCCGAGTACATGCCGATGGTGCTGCAGTTTGGCCTGGCGGAGGAGTATGACCGCCTGCAGGTGACGCGCCTGCTGCCGTTTTTAGGCTTCTGGCCCGAGGAGAATCTGGCGCTGCAGCTGTCGGTGGAGTCGCTGATCCGTCCGCGTTTCCAGCGCTGGCTGCGCGATGCTCTGATGCAGTGTGAAAAATCGCAGCGTCAACGGATTATTTTTGAACTTGCTGAGGCAGATGTTTGTCAATATATCGGCCGTCTGCAGCCGGTTATGCGGTTGGTTAACGCGCTTGGCGTTCGGGTGGCGGTGGTTCAGGCAGGGTTAACCCTGGTGGGAACCAGCTGGATCAAGCAGCTGGATGCGGAGCTGATCAAACTGCATCCGGGCCTGGCGCGCAACATCGAAAAGCGCAGCGAGAACCAGCTGCTGGTGCAAAGCCTGGTGGAAGCCTGTAAAGGCATGCCTATGCAAGTTTTTGCGACGGGCGTACGCAGCCGCAGCGAGTGGCTGGTACTGTCCCAATGCGGTGTCACGGGCGGGCAGGGGGAATTTTTTGCCGCCTCACAGCCACTTGACACAAATGTGAAAAAATATTCGCAAAGATACTCGGTTTGATCTGCCGTTTAGCGTGATTTCACGTAGAATAACGCGCGCCATCGTGAAGGGGGTGTGCTTGTCTACCTGCCGGATCATCGCAATGTAAATGCCAGTGACCCTCCTTTGACAGGTTACAAATTCAGGCGTGGAGCGCTGCTGAAGATTTCAGCAATGAACGGAGTCGGAAAAATTTGTAACAAAGGAAATGAACTGCACTAATTTTCACCGCAGCAGGTGATTTTTGCGCCTTGTCGCTGCTGCGTGTGGTTGGTAAAGTAAGCGGATTTTGTTTTCCGCCCCAGCTTTCAGGATTATCCCTTAGTATGTTAAAAAAATTTCGTGGCATGTTTTCCAATGACCTGTCCATTGACCTGGGTACCGCGAATACCCTTATTTACGTAAAAGGACAAGGCATCGTATTGAATGAGCCTTCCGTGGTGGCCATTCGTCAGGATCGTGCCGGATCGCCGAAAAGCGTCGCCGCCGTGGGTCATGAAGCGAAGCAGATGCTCGGCCGTACCCCGGGTAATATCGCGGCGATTCGCCCGATGAAGGACGGCGTTATCGCTGACTTCTTCGTGACGGAAAAGATGCTGCAGCACTTTATCAAACAAGTGCACAGCAACAGCTTTATGCGCCCGAGCCCGCGCGTACTGGTCTGCGTGCCGGTTGGCGCCACCCAGGTTGAGCGTCGTGCTATCCGTGAATCCGCGCAGGGCGCTGGCGCTCGCGAAGTGTTCCTGATTGAAGAACCGATGGCGGCCGCGATCGGCGCTGGCCTGCCGGTTTCTGAAGCGACCGGTTCCATGGTGGTGGATATCGGCGGCGGTACCACCGAGGTAGCGGTTATCTCCCTGAACGGCGTGGTTTACTCTTCTTCCGTGCGTATCGGCGGCGACCGCTTCGACGAAGCCGTCATCAATTACGTGCGTCGTAACTACGGCTCCCTGATCGGTGAAGCGACCGCTGAGCGTATCAAACATGAAATCGGTTCGGCTTACCCGGGCGATGAAGTGCGTGAAATTGAAGTGCGCGGCCGTAACCTGGCGGAAGGTGTTCCACGCGGCTTCACCCTGAACTCAAACGAAATTCTTGAAGCGCTGCAGGAGCCGCTGACCGGCATCGTGAGCGCGGTCATGGTTGCCCTTGAGCAGTGCCCGCCGGAACTGGCGTCTGACATCTCCGAGCGCGGGATGGTTCTCACCGGCGGTGGTGCGCTGCTGCGCAACCTGGACCGTCTGTTAATGGAAGAAACCGGTATTCCAGTCGTGGTTGCTGAAGATCCGCTGACCTGCGTAGCGCGTGGCGGCGGCAAGGCGCTGGAAATGATCGACATGCACGGCGGCGACCTGTTTAGCGAAGAGTAGTCAGCCTGAAGGTCCGGGGTGGCTTCCGCGCTGCCCCTGGTCTTTACTGACACGAGAATACGCATAGCCTATGAAGCCAATTTTTAGCCGTGGCCCCTCGCTACAGATTCGCCTTATTCTGGCGGTGCTGGTGGCGCTTGGCGTGATTATCGCCGACAGCCGCCTGGGTACGTTCAGTCAAATCAGAACGTACATGGATACAGCCGTCAGCCCTTTCTACTTTGTCTCTAATGGTCCCCGGGAACTGCTCGACAGCGTATCGCAGACGCTGGCTACCCGTGACCAGCTCGAACTGGAAAACCGCGCGCTGCGTCAGGAGCTGTTGCTGAAAAACAGCGATCTGCTGATGCTGGGCCAGTACAAGCAGGAGAATGCGCGCCTGCGTGAACTGCTTGGCTCGCCGCTGCGCCAGGACGAGCAAAAAATGGTGACCCAGGTCATCTCAACGGTCAACGACCCCTACAGCGATCAGGTGGTTATCGATAAGGGCAGCGTCAACGGCGTCTACGAAGGCCAGCCGGTTATCAGTGATAAAGGCGTGGTGGGGCAGGTCGTAGCCGTGGCGAAAATGACCAGCCGGGTACTGCTGATCTGTGATGCCACCCATGCGTTGCCAATCCAGGTCCTGCGGAACGATATTCGCGTCATTGCCGCCGGTAACGGCTGCACCGACGACCTCCAGCTTGAGCATCTGCCGGCAAATACCGATATTCGCGTCGGCGATGTGCTGGTGACCTCCGGTCTGGGCGGTCGTTTCCCTGAAGGGTACCCGGTTGGGGTTGTCTCTTCAGTGAAACTGGACACCCAGCGCGCCTACACGGTGATCCAGGCGCGTCCGACGGCCGGTCTGCAGCGTTTGCGCTATCTGCTGCTGCTGTGGGGCGCCGATCGCAATGGCGCTAACCCGATGACCCCGGAAGAGGTCCATCGGGTGGCTAACGAACGCCTGATGCAGATGATGCCGCAGGTGTTGCCTGCGCCGGATGCGATGGGGCCGCAGATGCCGGCGCCCGCCACCGGGCTGACGCCGTCTCAGCCGTCGCAGCCTGCAGGGGGGCAATAGTGGCAAGTTACCGTAGCCAGGGACGCTGGGTTATCTGGCTCTCGTTTCTTATCGCGCTATTGCTGCAAATTATGCCCTGGCCGGCGGACATCAGCGTTTTCCGGCCCAACTGGGTATTATTGATCCTGCTGTACTGGATCCTCGCGCTGCCGCACCGGGTGAATGTGGGAACGGGCTTCGTGATGGGGGCTATTCTTGATCTCATCAGCGGCTCGACGCTGGGCGTTCGCGCGCTGTCCTTAAGCATCGTCGCCTATCTGGTGGCGCTGAAGTATCAGCTGTTCCGTAACCTGGCGCTGTGGCAACAGGCGCTGGTAGTCATGCTGTTATCCCTCGCCGTGGATATCATTGTTTTCTGGGCAGAGTTTTTAGTGATCAACGTCTCTTTCCGTCCGGAAGTATTCTGGAGTAGTGTAGTAAACGGTATCCTCTGGCCATGGCTCTTCCTGCTGATGCGTAAAGTGCGTCAGCAATTTGCAGTGCAATAAGGTTGATATGACAACTCTGTATCTTGCTTCTGGTTCCCCGCGTCGGCAGGAACTGCTGACTCAGCTTGGTCTCGCGTTCGAGCGTCTGGTTCCTGGTATCGAGGAGCAGCGCCAGCCGCAGGAGAGCGCGCAGCACTATGTCGTGCGCCTGGCGCGCGAAAAGGCGCAGGCCGGGGTGGCGCTGGCATCGCGGGATTTGCCGGTTTTGGGAGCGGATACGATTGTTATTTTGAACGGCGAAGTGCTGGAAAAACCGCGCGACGCCGAACACGCTGCAGCGATGCTGCGCCTGCTTTCCGGCCAAACCCATCAGGTCATGACCGCGGTGGCGCTGGCGGATAAGCAGCAGACGCTGGATTGTCTGGTGGTCACGGAAGTGACCTTCCGGCCGCTCAGCGAGCAGGATATCGCCGATTATGTGGCCAGCGGCGAGCCTTTAGATAAAGCAGGTGCATACGGTATTCAAGGGCTGGGTGGCTGTTTCGTCAGGAAGATTAATGGCAGCTATCACGCCGTAGTCGGCTTACCGCTGGTGGAAACGTATGAGTTGCTCAGTAACTTTAACTCACTGCGTAAAGAAAAGGGATAAAGATGACGGCTGAATTATTAGTGAACGTAACGCCATCCGAAACGCGCGTTGCGTATATTGATGGCGGTATTCTGCAGGAAATCCATATTGAGCGTGAAGCGCGACGCGGAATAGTAGGCAATATCTACAAAGGTCGTGTTAGCCGAGTGCTGCCGGGAATGCAGGCGGCTTTTGTAGATATTGGTCTGGATAAGGCGGCGTTCCTCCACGCCTCCGATATCATGCCGCATACCGAGTGCGTTGCCGGTGAGGAGCAAAAGCAGTTTACCGTGCGCGATATTTCGGAGCTGGTGCGCCAGGGCCAGGACCTGATGGTCCAGGTGGTTAAAGATCCGCTCGGCACCAAAGGCGCGCGTCTGACCACCGATATTACTCTGCCTTCCCGCTATCTGGTCTTTATGCCGGGCGCCTCCCACGTGGGGGTCTCTCAGCGCATTGAAAGCGAAGCCGAGCGCGAGCGGCTGAAAAAGGTCGTGGCAGAGTACTGCGACGAGCAGGGCGGATTTATCATTCGCACCGCCGCGGAAGGCGTTCACGAGCAAGAGATGGCCGCCGATGCCGCCTATCTTAAGCGCGTATGGACCAAGGTGATGGAGCGCAAAAAGCGCAACCAGACCCGCTATCAGCTGTACGGCGAGCTGGCCCTGGCTCAGCGCGTGCTGCGTGATTTTGCCGACGCGCATCTCGACCGGATTCGCGTTGACTCGCGGCTGACCTACGAGGCGCTGCTCGAATTTACCGCCGAATATATTCCGGAAATGACCAGCAAGCTGGAACACTACAGCGGCCGTCAGCCGATATTCGATCTCTTTGACGTTGAGAACGAAATTCAGCGCGCGCTGGAACGTAAAGTCGAGCTCAAGTCCGGGGGGTATCTGATCATCGACCAGACCGAGGCGATGACCACCATCGATATCAACACCGGGGCGTTTGTTGGGCACCGCAATCTTGACGATACTATCTTCAATACCAATATCGAAGCCACCCAGGCGATAGCCCGCCAGCTGCGTTTGCGTAATCTCGGCGGCATTATCATCATTGATTTCATCGACATGAACAATGAAGACCATCGCCGGCGGGTGTTGCACTCCCTGGAGCAGGCCCTCAGTAAAGACCGGGTGAAGACCAGCATCAACGGTTTCTCCCAGTTGGGGCTGGTGGAGATGACCCGTAAACGCACCCGCGAAAGCGTGGAGCATGTGCTTTGCAACGAATGCCCGACCTGCCACGGACGCGGAACGGTAAAGTCCGTGGAAACGGTATGCTATGAGATTATGCGTGAGATCGTTCGCGTGCATCATGCTTATGATTCCGATCGCTTCCTGGTCTATGCTTCCCCTGCGGTGGCGGAAACCCTGAAAGGGGAAGAGTCGCATGCGCTGGCGGAAGTGGAGATCTTTGTCGGCAAGCAAGTGAAGGTACAAATTGAGCCGCTCTATAATCAAGAGCAGTTCGATGTGGTTATGATGTAAGACACTGCGTCATTGTGCGGCTGACAAGGAGAGAGGCGTGAGGCGACTGCCCGGGATTTTATTGCTCACCGTGGCAACACTGATTGTTATCGTCGCGCTGCTGGTGAGTGGCTTGCGTCTCGTGTTGCCGCAGCTCGATGCCTGGCGTCCGCAGCTGCTGGAGAAGATCTCCTCTCTCACCGGCACACCGGTGGATGCCTCGCAGATCGCCGCCAGCTGGCAAACTTTCGGCCCAACATTAGATGTCCGCGATATTCATGTCGGGCTGAAAGATGGCGGGACAATGGCGGTCAAGCGCGTGACCCTGGCGCTGGACGTCTGGCAGAGTCTGTTGCATATGCGCTGGCAGTTTCGCGATCTCACCTTCTGGCAGCTGCAGATCCATACCAATACCCCTATTCAGACCAATGACGGCGGCGAAAGCCTGAAAACCGACCGCGTCAGCGATCTCTTTTTACGTCAGTTCGACCACTTTACTCTGCGCGACAGTCATCTGAGCTTCCTGACTATTTCCGGTCAGCGGGCGGAGCTGGCGGTCCCGCAGCTGACCTGGCTTAACGGCAGGAACCGTCACCGCGCCGAGGGGCAGCTCAGCCTTTCCAGTCTCACCGGCCAGCATGGCGTCATGCAGGTGCGGATGGATCTCCGCGACGAGGATGGCCTGCTGAACAAAGGCCGGGTCTGGCTGCAGGCTGACGATATTGACGTCAAGCCCTGGCTGGGCCGCTGGATGCAGGACAATATCGCCCTGAAAAGCGCCCGCTTCAGCCTCGAAGGCTGGATGACCATTGAAAAAGGCGATGTGGCCAGCGGCGACGTATGGCTGAAAAAAGGGGGCGCCAGCTGGCAGGGGGATAGCGAGGTTCATCACCTGTCAGTGGATAACCTGACGGCGCATCTCTTCCACGACAAGCAGAGCTGGGGCTTCTACATTCCCGATACGCGGATCGCGATCGACGATAAACCCTGGCCAAGCGGCGCGCTGGCGATGGCGTGGATCCCGGCGCAGGATGTCGGTGGCGACGGTCATCAGAGTAGCGATGAATTACGTATTCGCGCCAGCAACTTAGCCCTCAGCGGTCTGAGCGGACTGCAGCCGTTTGCCGATAAGCTGGCGCCTTCATTGGGCGAACTCTGGCGCACCACGCAGCCCAGCGGCAAAATCAACCTGCTGGCTCTCGATATTCCCCTGCAGGCGACGGAGAAAACGCGCTTTCAGGCGCAGTGGAGCGATCTGGCGTGGAAGCAGTGGAAACTCCTGCCGGGAGCGGAACACTTTTCCGGCAGCCTGAATGGCAGCGTTGAGCATGGGGAACTGCGCGCGCGCATGACGAAGGCGCTGATGCCGTATACCGGTGTTTTCCGGGCCCCGCTGGAGATCGCCGCTGGCGAAGCCACCCTCAGCTGGGTGAAAAATGACAAAGGGTTTATGCTTGATGGCCGCGATATTGACGTGCAGGCGACGGGGGTACGCGCCCGCGGCGGCTTCCGCTATCTGCAACCGCAGGGGGACGATCCCTGGCTGGGTATTCTGGCGGGGATCAGCACCAACGATGGCGGCCAGGCGTGGCGTTACTTCCCGGAAAACCTGATGGGCAAAGCGCTGGTGGACTATCTCAGCGGCGCGATTAAAGCCGGACAGGCACGCGATGCGACGCTGGTGTATGGCGGCAACCCACATTTGTTCCCGTATCCGCACAACGAAGGCCAGTTCCAGGTTTACGTCCCGCTGAAGAATGCCACTTTCGCTTTTCAACCGGACTGGCCGGCGCTGACCGGGTTGAATATCGACCTTAATTTTATCAACAGCGGCCTGTGGATGCGGGCGGAGAAAGCGATGCTCGGCAACGTGACCGCCAGCAATCTCGATGCCGCGATCCCGGATTACGCGCAGGAAAAACTGCTGATTGATGCCGATATCAAAGGCCCGGGGAAAGAGGTGGGACCTTATTTCAACACCACGCCGCTGAAAGAGACCCTGGGAGCGGCGCTGGATTCCCTGCAGCTGGATGGTGATGTAAGCGCTCGCTTACATCTGAACATTCCCCTCGATGGCGAAATGACCACCGCGAAAGGCGATGTGCATCTGCAGAATAACGATCTGTTTATCAAGCCGTTAGATACCACGCTGCAGAACCTGAGCGGTAGTTTCAGCTTTGTGAATGGCGATCTTAATAGTCAAACGTTGAGCGCGACCTGGTTTAATCAGCCGCTGAACCTCAATTTTTCCACCCGCGAAGGCGAAAAAGCGTTTCTGGTGGATGTCGGGATGAACGCCAGCTGGCAGCCGTCGCGCACCGGGCTGCTGCCGAAAGCGGTTAATGAGGCGCTGAGCGGTAGCGTTCCGTGGGAGGGTAAAGTCGCTATCGAACTGCCGTACCATGGCAATGCCAGCTATAAGGTTGATATCAATGGTGATCTGAAGAATGTGAGCAGTCACTTACCTTCACCGGTCAACAAGTCCGCTGGCGAACCCCTGCCGGTCAAAATTAACGTTGCCGGTGGTCTGAGCAGCTTCGACCTGACCGGATCCGTTGGCGCGAAGAATCATATCAACAGCCGCTGGTTGCTGAACCGTAAGCTGACGATGGACAGAGCGATCCTCACGACGGACAGCAAAGGCCCCTCTCCGCTGCCCGACCAGCCCGGCGTTGAGCTCAATCTGCCGCCGATGGATGGCGCGCAGTGGCTGGCGCTGTTCCAGAAGGGCGCGGCGAATGAAGTCAGCAGCAGCGTCCTCTTTCCACCGCGCATTGTGCTGCGTACGCCGTCGCTGGCGCTGGCCGGCCAGCAATGGAACAACGTGAGTCTGATGTCGCAGCCGGTCACCGGCGGTTCACAGGTTGAGGCGCAGGGGCGCGAGATCAACGCCATCCTGACGATGCGCGACAATGCCCCGTGGCTGGCAAATGTGCGTTATCTCTATTTCAACCCGGCCAGCGCCAGCGGCAAGGGCGGAACGGAGAACGTGGCCCCGCAGGCGGAGACGCGGCTGGATTTCCACGGTTGGCCCGATCTGCAGCTGCGCTGCGCGGAATGCTGGCTGTGGGGGCAAAAATATGGCCGTATCGACGGCGATGTGGCGATCAAGGGCGATACCTTAACGCTCTCCAACGGCCTGGTGGATACCGGGTTTGGCCGGCTGACGACCGACGGCGTGTGGGTTAACGCCCCTTCCGGGGTGCGCACCTCGCTGAAAGGCAGACTGCATGGCAATAAAACGAATGAATTTGCGGATTTCTTTGGCGTTTCCACACCGGTGAAGGATTCGCCGTTTGATATCGACTACGATCTGCACTGGCGCGCGCCGCCCTGGTCACCCGATGTCGCGTCGCTCAATGGGATCATTAAAAGCCACCTCGGCAAGGGTCAGTTTACCGACCTGAGTACCGGACACGCAGGCCAGCTGCTGCGTTTGCTGAGCGTCGATGCCCTGCTGCGCAAACTGCGCTTCGACTTCAGCGATACCTTTAGCGAAGGATTTTACTTCGACTCGATTAACAGTACGGCCTGGATTAAGGATGGTGTACTGCATACCGATGATACGCTGGTGGATGGCCTGGAGGCGGACATTGCCATGAAAGGGTCGGTCGATCTGGTGCGTCGTCATCTGGACCTGCAGGCGGTGGTGGCGCCGGAGATCTCCGCGACCGTCGGCGTGGCGGCGGCCTTCGCCGTCAACCCAATTGTCGGCGCGGCGGTGTTTGCCGCCAGCAAGGTGCTGGGGCCGCTGTGGAACAAAGTCTCGATACTGCGCTATCGCATCACCGGCCCGATTGACCAGCCGCAGATCAATGAAGTGCTGCGCCAGGCGCGCAGCAACAAAAAGCAATGATTTGACGATTGCCGGGAATTGCCGCAATCTCAATAGATAGCCTTCTGTATTTCCGCCTGTCAGGCGGCAACAAACGAGTAGCATAACGATGAGTCTGAACCTGGTAAGTGAACAATTACTGTCGGCAAATGGCCTGAATCATCAGGACCTGTTTGCCATTCTTGGTCAACTGACCGAGCGCCGCCTCGATTACGGCGATCTCTATTTTCAGTCGAGCTATCACGAATCCTGGGTTCTGGAAGACAGCATCATTAAAGATGGGTCGTACAATATCGACCAGGGCGTAGGCGTGCGCGCCGTCAGCGGCGAAAAAACGGGCTTTGCCTATGCTGACCAGATCAGCAAGCTGGCGCTGGAGCAGAGCGCCCAGGCGGCGCGGACCATTGTGCGCGAGACTGGCAATGGCAAAGTACAGACCCTCGGTGCCGTAGAGCACAGCGCCCTCTATACCAGCATCGACCCGCTGCAGAGTATGAGCCGGGAAGAGAAGCTGGATATTCTCCGCCGGGTAGACAAAGTCGCCCGCGCGGCGGACCAGCGCGTGCAGGAGGTTTCGGCCAGCCTGAGCGGGGTCTATGAGCTGATTCTGGTGGCCGCCACCGACGGCACTCTGGCCGCCGACGTTCGTCCGCTGGTGCGCCTCTCGGTCAGCGTGCTGGTGGAAGAGGACGGCAAACGCGAGCGCGGCAGCAGCGGCGGCGGCGGGCGTTTTGGCTATGACTATTTCCTCGCCTCTCAGGAGGGCGAAGTACGGGCCGACGCCTGGGCGAAAGAAGCGGTGCGCATGGCGCTGGTTAACCTCTCGGCGGTCGCCGCCCCGGCGGGGATGCTGCCGGTGGTGCTCGGCGCCGGCTGGCCTGGCGTTCTGCTGCACGAAGCGGTCGGTCACGGCCTGGAAGGCGATTTCAACCGTCGCGGCACCTCGGTCTTTAGCGGCCATATGGGGGAATTAGTCGCCTCTGAGCTGTGCACCGTCGTGGACGACGGCACCATCGTCGACCGTCGTGGCTCGGTGGCCATCGATGACGAAGGCACGCCGGGTCAATACAATGTGCTGATCGAAAACGGCATCCTGAAAGGCTACATGCAGGATAAACTCAATGCGCGTCTGATGGGCGTCGCGCCGACCGGCAACGGCCGCCGTGAATCCTATGCCCATCTGCCGATGCCGCGTATGACCAACACCTATATGCTGGCGGGCCAGTCCACGCCGCAGGAGATTATCGAGTCGGTGGACTACGGTATCTTCGCGCCTAACTTCGGCGGCGGGCAGGTGGATATCACCTCCGGTAAGTTTGTCTTCTCCACCTCCGAGGCCTATCTGATCGAAAAAGGCAAGGTCACGAAGGCGGTGAAAGGCGCTACACTGATCGGCTCCGGGATTGAGACTATGCAGCAGATTTCGATGGTGGGTAACGATCTGCGTCTGGATAACGGCGTCGGCGTCTGTGGCAAAGAGGGCCAGAGCGTGCCGGTGGGCGTTGGCCAGCCGACCCTGAAGGTCGATAACCTCACCGTCGGCGGCACTGCCTGATCCTGAGCGGGTTCCCGGCGTCGCCGGGAACCGCTTCAGCGGGCGATCCCTCTGCCGTGCATCCCCTGATAGATCTTCGCCACGTCGACAAAATACTCCGTCAGATAATTGATACAGACCTGCACTTTCAGCGGCAGTTTATCCTTTTCGGTGTACAGGGCGTAGACCGGACGCGGATCGGATTGGTAGCTCGGCAGCAGGATCTCAAGCTCACCGCGATTGATCTCTTCGATCGCCCACATCAACGGCACATAGGCGATACCCACCCCGGCGGTCAGCCAGCGCACCAGCGTCATGGGATCATTGGTCACAAAGCGCCCCTGCGGGGTCAGGCGGGTTGAGATCCCTTCCGGCGCGATAATGACAAACTCATTGTCCGGCCGCACGCTATATTCCAGCCAGGCATGCCCGGCAAGATCGGCCGGTTTCTCCGGATTGCCAGCCTGCGCCAGATAGCTTTTCGCGGCGCATAACACCATCGGCATTGAGCCCAGACGGCGGGAAAAAAGACTGGAATCCTGCAGGGCGCCCACGCGGATCACCACGTCAAGACCGTCGGCGATCAGGTCCGGCGCAGGTATGCCGGTGACCAGATTGACGGAGAGCCCGGGGTATTCTTTCAGCATTTTCGCCGTTATGCGCGCCAGAACATTCTGTGCCATAGTTGAAGAGCAGCCGATACGCAGCGTTCCGATGGGGGTGTTGTTAAATGCGTATAATTGCTCATGGACATCCTGTGCTTCAAACAGCATCCTACGGCAGCCCTGATAGTAAATTTTACCCGCTTCCGTTAAGCCAAGGCTGCGGGTGCTGCGGTTGAGCAGCTTCACCTGCAGTTCATCTTCCAGTTTGGCGACGGTCTGACTGATCGAGGAAACGCTCATCTGAAGCTGGCGGGCCGCTGCGGTGAAGGAACCTAATTCGACCACTTTGGCGAAAACGGACATGCGCTTTAATCGTTCCATTATTCACTCTGGCTTAAAAGTGATTTAGATCACACATTGTAGATAATGCGGCAATCGTTACGTTAATATATTGTTAGCTACATAATAAACGCATCTGCTCACTACCTGTACGCTTCTTATTCAAGGTCATCATGAGTCTGTTTCCTGTCATCGTGATTTTCGGCTTATCGTTTCCGCCGATCTTCTTCGAGTTGCTTTTGTCGCTGGCCATCTTCTGGCTGGTGCACCGATTGCTGGTTCCGACCGGCATTTACGATTTTGTCTGGCACCCTGCACTGTTTAATACGGCGCTATATTGCTGCCTTTTTTATTTGATATCGCGCTTGTTCGTTTGAGGTTGATGTGAAAACACTAACAAGAAATATCCTCCGTACCGCTATTACCGTGATACTGGTCATTTTGGCCTTCGTGGCGATTTTCCGCGCCTGGGTTTACTACACCGCCTCGCCGTGGACGCGGGATGCGCGCTTTAGCGCCGACATTGTGGCCATTGCCCCCGACGTCTCCGGGCTAATTTCCCAGGTAAACGTCAAGGATAACCAACTGGTTAAGAAAGACCAGGTATTGTTCGTTATTGACCAACCTCGTTACCAAAAAGCGCTGGCGCAGGCGGAAGCCGATGTCGCCTACTACCAGACCTTAGCCCAGGAAAAACGTGTCGAAGCCGGTCGGCGTAATAAGCTTGGCGTCCAGGCGATGTCGCGGGAAGAGATTGACCAGGCGAACAACGTGCTGCAGACCGTTGAGCATCAGCTGGCGAAAGCGGTGGCCAGCCGCGACCTGGCCAGACTGGACCTGCAGCGCACAGAGATTCGCGCCCCCGCTGATGGCTGGGTGACCAACCTTAACGTCTATACCGGGGAATTTATCACCCGCGGCTCCACGGCGGTGGCGCTGGTGAAAGAGAATACATTTTACGTCATGGCCTATCTGGAAGAGACTAAACTGGAAGGCGTCCGCCCTGGATACCGGGCGGAAATTACCCCGCTTGGCAGCAGCAAAACCATTAAAGGCACGGTGGACAGTATCGCTGCGGGGGTAACCAACGCCAGCAGCAGCAGCGACTCGAAAGGGATGGCTTCGGTGGATTCCAACCTTGAATGGGTGCGTCTGGCGCAGCGTGTGCCGGTTCGTATTCGCCTTGACCACCAGCAGGGGAATCTGTGGCCATCGGGCACGACGGCGACGGTGGTGATCACCGGTAAAGAAGACCGTGATACCAGCCAGGCCAACTTCTTCCAGAAACTGGCTATGCGCCTGCGCGAATTCGGTTAATCGCTATGGGGACATATACTATTGCTCCCCAGCATCTCCGCTTTGCTATTAAGCTTGCATGCGCGGTGGTGTTGGCGCTGTTCGTCGGCTTCCATTTTCAGCTCGAAACGCCGCGCTGGGCGGTGCTGACCGCGGCGATTGTCGCCGCTGGCCCGGCCTTTGCCGCCGGGGGAGAGCCGTACTCCGGCGCGATCCGCTATCGCGGCATGTTGCGTATTGCCGGGACCTTTATTGGCTGTATTGCGGCGCTGGTCATCATCATCCTGATGATCCGCGCCCCTCTGCTGATGATGCTGGTCTGCTGCCTGTGGGCCGGGTTTTGTACCTGGGTTTCGTCGCTGGTCAAGGTCGAAAACTCCTATGCCTGGGGGCTGGCCGGATACACCGCGCTGATTATCATTATTACCATCCACACCGATCCGATGCTGGCGCCGCAGTTTGCCGTTGAGCGCTGCAGCGAAATCGTCATCGGGATTGTCAGCGCCATCGTCGCCGATCTGCTGTTCTCCCCGCGTTCGATTAAAAAAGAGATCGACCTTGAGCTGGATAACTTGCTGATTGCACAGTATAAGCTGATGCAGTTATGCGTTGCGCACGGAGAAAAAGATGAAGTGGATCAGGCCTGGGGAGCGCTGGTGCGTCGCACCACGGCGCTGGAAGGAATGCGCAGTAACCTGATTATGGAATCCTCTCGCTGGGCTAAGGCGAATCAACGCCTGAAGGCGATCAATACCCTCTCGCTAACGCTTATCACCCAGGCTTGCGAAACCTACCTGATTCAGAACTCGCGCCCGGAAATGGTGACGGACGACTACCGCGAGCTGTTCGCTGAGCCGGTTGAGACGGTGCAGGATGTTCACCAGCAGCTGAAGCGTATGCGTCGCTTCCTGACCTGGAAAGGCGAGCATAATACGCCGGTCACCATCTACAGCTGGGTAGGCGCAGCCACCCGTTACCTGCTGCTTAAGCGTGGCGTGGTGGGCAACACCAAAATCAGCCGTATCGAAGACGGTGTATTGCGCGGCGAAACGGTGGTTAAAGTGGAGTCCGCCGAGCGTCACCACGCGATGGTGAACTTCTGGCGTACCTCCGTCTCCTGTATCCTTGGGACGCTGTTCTGGCTGTGGACGGGCTGGACCTCAGGTAGCGGCGCGATGGTGATGATTGCCGTGGTTACCGCGCTGGCGATGCGCTTGCCTAACCCGCGAATGGTGGCGATAGACTTCCTCTACGGTACTCTGGCGGCGTTACCGCTGGGTACCCTGTACTTTCTGGTGATCATGCCGGCGACGCAGCAGAGTATGCTGTTGCTTTGTATCAGCCTGGCGGCGATGGCGTTTTTTATCGGTATCGAAGTGCAGAAAAGGCGCCTCGGATCGCTGGGGGCGCTGGCGAGCACCATCAACATTCTGGTGCTGGATAACCCGATGCAGTTCCAGTTCAGTCAGTTCCTCGATAGCGCGCTGGGGCAGATCGTCGGTTGTTTCCTCGCCCTGATGGTTATTCTCATTGTCAGGGATAACTCCCGGGCAAGAACCGGTCGGGTGCTGCTGAACCAGTTTGTCTCCGCGGCGGTCTCTTCGCTGACCACCAACTCGGCGCGTCGCAAAGAGAATCATCTGCCCGCGCTCTATCAGCAGCTGTTTTTATTGCTCAACAAATTCCCTGGCGATGTCGCCCGTTTCCGTCTGGCGTTGACGTTAATCATTGCCCACCAGCGCCTGCGCGATGCGCCCGTGCCGGTGAATGAGGATCTGTCGGCGTTCCATCGCCAGCTGCGACGTACCGCGGATCATGTGATCTCCGCCGGGAGCGATGATAAGCGTCGGCGCTACTTTACCCGGCTGCTGGCGGAGCTTGATGTTTATCAGGAGAAGCTGCGGGTCTGGGAGGCTTCGCCGCAGGTGACCGAGCCGGTACGGCGACTGGTTGAGATGTTGCACAAGTACCAGCATGTGCTGACCAGCAGTTAACCCATAAACCGACGCCCAGGCGTCGGTTTTTTTATCGCTATACTTAACGGCGACAGGAAGAGAAGCGGGAGGGGCTGCCATGACCACCTATACGTTTGATTTTGACGAAATCGCCGAGCAACAGGATTTCTACCGGGAGTTTTCCCGTACCTTTGAGCTGGCACAGGATAAGGTCAACAACCTTGATTCGCTATGGGACGCGGTGACCGGTGGGCTGCTGCCGCTGCCGCTGGACATTGAGTTCATCCATTTAAATGACAAGCAGCGTCGGCGCTTTGGGGCGTTAATTTTATTATTTGATGAAGCAGAGGAAGAGCTGGAGGGGGAGTTACGTTTTAACGCCCGGCAGGCATAAAAAAGCCCCCGGCAGGCGGGGGCAAGTCGTCGAAATAAGACGACGAGGGTTTATTTGTACAGCTCAGCGGTGGCGTGCCAGCTATCGCCGGTACGTGCTTCAATAATACGGTAGCTGCTGGCGCCTTCTTTCTCGGCTTTAGCGGCCAGTTCCTGACGCATGTCCATTGGCGCACTACCTACCTGGGAAACCGAGATGGTGCCCATGGACTGCAGGTTCTGGGCTTGCTCAGCGTTCACTTGCTGAACGGCCGCGCTAGCGCCGAAAGAGAGAAGGGAAGCCAGGCCAAGGGATGCGATGATCATTGCGCGTTTCATAATCTTTACTCCAGTCTTTGTTTTTCCGCGGCGGGGCGATGAATGAAGCCGGGCCGCGGTAGAGAATTTTTGTCGGGTTAATCGTTGACGATCTAAAACTTATTTATACAGCTCAGCAGTGGCATGCCAGTGGTCGCCAGTGCGGGCTTCGATAATGCGGTAAGAAGAAGCCCCTTCTTCCTGCGCTTTTTTGTTCAGCATTTCATGCATATCCATCGGGGAAGAGGCTACCGCGCCGACGGAAACTGTACCGATGGCCTCGCGGCCCTGGGCTTGCTCGCTGTTGATAACATCAGCGGCGAAAGCGCCAAACGACATGACGGACAGGATGCTGAGAGCTGCTACAGTGGTTTTGATTTTCATGATGTTCACCTCGTCGAATCTTTTTGTTGAGGGTCTTTGTTTCGTGACCCTCATCACAAAAACAAGTATACACTAATCACCAAAAATATTAATACCATGCTAATTGTTTTGTGCGTTAATAGTTACAATGAATTGCGCTTTTTATAACCGATAAGAATTAAAAATGACGAGTCACAGACGGAGATAAGTTTTATTTCTAATAAAATCATAAAGGTATACGATTTTGATCTTTCGTGCGTTTTAGGCGTTTCCCTTACGTAAAAGAACGTATAGACAGGCTAAATCACACGAAATGTTAAATTTTTGTTGAGTTAAAAGGGGGGAGAGGGAGAGAAGAGGGGGAATCACCCTCTGACGGTTGCCAGAGGGGAATGCTCAGAGTTCCTGTTCGAACAGCACCAGGATAGCGTCGTGCAGATCTTTCACTGTGAAACCGCGCGCTGGCGTGGTGAAGATGGTGTCATCCCCGGCGATGCTGCCAAGAATACCTTCCGCCTTGCCCAGCGAGTCGAGAAGACGGGCGATCAGCTGCGCTGCCCCGGGGCTGGTGTGAATCACCACGACGGCATCGTTATAATCGATATCCAGCACCAGATTTTTCAGCGGGCTGGAGGTGGTCGGCACGCCAAGCTCGGCAGGCAGGCAATAGACCATTTCCATTTTGGCGTTACGGGTACGAACCGCGCCAAATTTGGTGAGCATGCGGGAAACCTTCGATTGGTTGATATTCTCGAAGCCTTCTTCCTGCAGCGCCTGGACGATCTCTCCCTGCGAGCTGAATTTCTCTTCTTTAAGCAGCGCTTTAAACGCTTTAACCAGTTCTTCTTGTTTTGCCGAACTTCGCATAAGTCACCCAGATTATGGTGGTAAAATCAACATCATTATGCATAACCGTGAATTTTTATGCAAATAATCCGCGAGGGGATAGGTCAATAATGTTATGAAGGGGGCATATTTTAGCAAAAAAACCGTATAAGGAACATGTTCTCATCACAACGCTTAAAGGCATGTAAAAGTAAATGAAATGTTATTGAGTTGGTGTTGTTTTGCGCAACTGGCTGGGTGTATTGTAACCAATAGTCGATCCGGTACTTCGCTTTGCTGGATGGTCAGTCAGGAAGCATAAAGTGCGCCGCTGTTCTATTGCTACGCACAATAATGCATTCTTCAGCCATAATCATTGTAATTGTTCATCTTGTGAATTAAGGTCCAGGCGACGGAATAACGAAAGACTAAATTAACCATAATAAGGAGTTTAGGATGAAAGTTGCAGTCCTTGGCGCTGCCGGTGGTATCGGCCAGGCGCTTGCCCTACTACTTAAGACCCAACTGCCTTCAGGTTCAGAGCTCTCGTTGTACGACATCGCTCCGGTTACGCCGGGCGTGGCGGTAGATCTAAGTCATATCCCCACAGATGTAAAAATTAAAGGATTTTCCGGTGAAGATGCTACCCCGGCGCTGGAAGGCGCTGATGTGGTGCTGATCTCCGCGGGCGTAGCGCGTAAGCCCGGCATGGATCGTTCCGACCTGTTTAATGTGAATGCGGGTATCGTTAAGAACCTCGTGCAGCAGATTGCCAAAACCTGCCCGCAGGCCTGCATCGGCATTATTACCAACCCGGTGAACACCACCGTGGCCATCGCCGCCGAAGTGCTGAAAAAAGCCGGCGTGTACGATAAAAACAAACTGTTCGGCGTGACTACGCTGGACATCATCCGCTCCAATACCTTTGTGGCGGAGCTGAAAGGTCAATCGGCAACCGAGGTGGAAGTCCCGGTTATTGGCGGTCACTCCGGGGTCACCATTCTGCCTTTACTGTCGCAGATCCCGGGCGTCAGCTTTAGCGATCAGGAAGTGGCCGATCTGACTAAACGCATTCAAAACGCCGGTACCGAGGTCGTGGAAGCGAAAGCGGGCGGCGGGTCGGCGACCTTGTCGATGGGTCAGGCGGCTGCGCGCTTTGGCCTTTCTCTGGTTCGCGCCATGCAGGGAGAAAAAGGCGTAGTGGAGTGCGCCTACGTGGAAGGCGACGGCCAGTATGCGCGTTTCTTCTCTCAGCCGCTGCTGCTGGGGAAGAATGGCGTAGAAGAGCGTCAGTCTATCGGCAAACTCAGCGCCTTTGAGCAGCAGGCGCTGGAAGGCATGCTGGACACCCTGAAGAAAGATATCGCGCTCGGCGAAGACTTCGTCAACAAGTAACCTCGCACGCTCAAAAAAGCCGGAACCGTTGTTCCGGCTTTTTATTGTCTTGCATTCATGATGACCGGGTTTCTGGTCAGATTCCCGGCCGGTCCGGTATTTAGCGATTAACGTGGCTCCCCAAACGGGGAGCCGCTTAGTTGGTGGCCGGGTATTCCTGGACGGCGATATGGAGCGTGATTTTCTTATCATCACGCATGATGACCACCGGAATTTCCGAACCCGGGCGGATCTCGGCCACCTGATCCATCGTCTCAAGCGCGGAGACCGCGGGTTTGTCATTCACGGAGATGATCACGTCGTTGGCGCGGATCCCCGCCTGCGCGGCCGGTCCGTCCGGCGCGACATCGTTAACGACGATCCCCTGGATCTGATCGATCCCGCCGCCCTGCGCGTGCAGCGGGGCGATCTCCCGGCCGCTAATGCCGATATAGCCGCGGATCACACGGCCATCCCGGATCAGCTTGTCCATAATTTTGGTCGCTAACTGGAACGGGATCGCAAAGCCAATGCCTTCAGGCGTTTCGCCGTCGTTGCTCTTGTCAAAGGAGAGGGTGTTAATCCCCATCAGCTCGCCGAGGGAGTTCACCAGCGCCCCGCCGGAGTTACCGTGGTTGATCGAGGCGTCAGTCTGCAGGAAATTCTGGCGGCCGGTGGGGTTGAGGCCAATGCGCCCTGTGGCGCTGATGATCCCCTGGGTGATGGTCTGTCCCAGGTTATAGGGGTTGCCAATCGCCAGCACCACATCGCCGATGTGCGGCGTGCGTTTCGGGTTGATCGGGATCACCGGCAGCCCGCCGGTAGCGTTGATCTTCAGCACCGCGAGGTCGGTCAGGGAATCGGAGCCTACCAGCAGCGCTTCGAAGACCCGGCCGTCCTGCAGAGCGACGATAATCTGGTCGGCATCGTTAATCACATGCTTGTTGGTCAGGATATAGCCGCGCTGGTCCATGATCACCCCGGAGCCAAGCGTCAGCTGATTATGGCTGGTGCTGTTCAGGGCGCGGTTATAGACGTTCACTACGGCGGGCGCGGCGCGGCGTACGGCGGCGTTATAGCTCGCCGGGGAGTCGTCTGCCGTATCATTCTGGGTGGTCGGCGCTAGCTGCCACTGGCGCAGCGAGGGCATCAGGGCCAACAGCAGGCCCCCGACAAGCAAACCGATGAGTACTGAACGTAATAACTTTCCAGGCATGATGCAGATATCGTTAATGAATGGTCAGGCGCAGCATAGCATGAGTTGCCCGGACATCGCACATGGCGGCGATGTCCGGGGAGACAATCAGCGCAGCAGCAGATAGATGCTTTCGTTGCCGCGGATCACGTTCAGGGCGATGACCGGCGGTTTGCCTTCGAGCACTTTGCGTAATTCGGCAATCGAATGAATACGCTCGCGGTTAAGGCCAATGATAATGTCATCCTTATGCAGGCCGACCTGGGCGGCGGCGCTGCCTTTATCGACATTATCGATCACCACCCCTTTGGTGCCATCTTTCATCTGACCGTCGCTGAACGAGGCACCCTGCAGAGCCGGGATAATCAGCTCAGCGCTGGCGGTGGAGGAGGTGCTCTTATCCAGCGTCACTTCGACATCGACCGGTTTTCCATCGCGCAGCAGGCCCAGTTTGACTTTGGTCCCCGGCTCGGTGGTGGCGATCCGCGAGCGCAGTTCGGCAAAACTATTCAGCGGTTTGCCGTTCAGGCTAACAATGACGTCGCCGGATTTGATCCCCGCTTTGGCGGACCCGGAGTTTGGCAGCACTTCACTGACGAAGGCGCCGCGTTGAACGTTGAGGTTCATCGCCTTGGCGATATCGGCGCTCATTTCCATGCCTTTAATGCCCAGCAGGCCGCGCTTGATTTCGCCAAACTGAATGAGCTGGTCGGCGAGGGTTTTCGCCATGTTGCTCGGGATGGCGAAGCCGATGCCGATGCTGCCGCCGCCCGGCGCCAGGATCGCGGTGTTGATCCCGATAAGCTCGCCGTTGAGGTTCAACAGCGCGCCGCCGGAGTTGCCGCGGTTGATGGAGGCATCGGTCTGGATGAAATTCTCCAGCCCTTCAAGGTTCAGGCCGCTGCGGCCAAGGGCAGAGATAATGCCGGAGGTGGCGGTCTGACCAAGGCCGAACGGGTTGCCGACGGCGACGGCGAAGTCGCCGACGCGGAGTTTATCGGAGTCAGCAATGGCGATTTGCGTCAGGTTTGACGGCTTAATCAGCTGCAGCAGAGCAATGTCGCTCTGTTCATCGCTACCGACCAGTTTGGCATCAAATTCACGACCATCGTTCAGCTGGACGCTGATCTTCTGCGCCTGATTGATGACGTGGTTATTGGTCAGCACGTAGCCTTTCGCTGCGTCGATAATGACGCCGGAGCCAAGCCCTTCGAACGGCTGCGCCTGTTCTTGCGGGGCGTTATCGCCAAAATATTTCTTCAGCTCTTCCGGCATATTGAGCGTCGGCGAGGCAGTGCCTTCCACCTGGACGCTGACTACCGCCGGCAGGACCTTTTCCAGCATCGGCGCCAGGCTTGGTAACGCGCCCTGGCCGGGCACCTGAGTCGGTAAGGATGCTGCTGCCGGAGGCAGAACCGACAACGATAACCCAATGCTTAACGCTAACGCACTCAACAGCAAAGTCTGTTTCTTCATTAGATGCTGGCTCTCGTAACCTGAGGTGTATGGAAAAATGTCCTGAATAACCTGATGTTATTGAATTTTTGCGCAGGTAACAATGTGGGGACTGGTTTAAATTGTAGCCGGGAAGTGGGGGAAGGAGCGGGCGCGATGGGCGCGCCCGGAGAATATTTTATCAGAGGCGATTGTTTAATCGCGTTTTGCGCCACCGCGCAGTAAACCGGATGCGCCTTCGGAGTAGTCGCGCGGCATCTGGACCGGCGCCTGATCGTTGCTGGCTTCAGACTCTTCCAGGCGGTTGCGGAACGGGTTGGCGTCTGCCATGGAATCCGGCAGCAGGTTGTTAGAGCTTTTCGCCATATGCTGATACAGCTGACGGTAGTCGTGCGCCATGTTATCCAGCAGCTCGGCGCTACGCGCAAAATGGCTGACCAGCTCTTCACGGTACTCTTCAAGCTCGGCTTTATTCTTTTCCAGTTCGAACTGCAGCGCCTGCTGCTGGCGCAGTTTGCGGTTGCCGAAACGCATGGCGACGGCACCAATGATGATACCGACGACTAACCCAATTAGCGCGTATTCCCAGGTCATGAACATCTCCCGTTGTATTGTGGTTCCGTAGGGTGGCTCTTAGGCTCTCCGCCTGCGCCCGATAGTGCCACTATAACCGCTAATTCCACAGAAGTGGAATCCTGGCGTATCATCGCGTAGTGTAGAACGGCCTTTTTTTCGTCAATCGTGAGCTTCGACATCACGGTTTTCAAGGAATAACAATTAGATCATGCAAAGCCTGTCTCCAACATCGCGTTACCTTTCAGCCCTGAAAGAGGGCAGCCATCAACCCGACGACGTCCAGCAAGAAGCGGTGAGCCGCCTCGATACCATTTACCAGGAACTGCAGACTCAGCCCGCGCCCGTCGCGTCAGGCGGCGGTTTGCGCGCGAAATTCGGCAAACTGCTGGGTAAGCGCGAACCAGCAGCCGAGGCGGCGCCCGTCCGCGGCCTGTATATGTGGGGCGGCGTGGGGCGGGGGAAAACCTGGCTGATGGACCTGTTTTACCAGAGCTTGCCGGGCGAGCGTAAGCAGCGCCTGCATTTCCATCGCTTTATGCTGCGGGTGCACGAAGAGCTGACCACCCTGCAGGGCCATAGCGACCCGCTGGACATTGTCGCCGACCGCTTTAAAGCGGAAACCGACGTGCTCTGTTTCGACGAGTTTTTTGTCTCCGATATTACCGACGCCATGCTGTTGGGCGGGCTAATGAAGGCCCTGTTCGCCCGCGGCATCACGCTGGTGGCGACCTCCAATATTCCGCCGGATGAGCTCTATCGCAATGGCCTGCAGCGCGCCCGTTTTCTGCCCGCTATCGACGCCATCAAGCAGCATTGCGATATTATGAACGTCGATGCCGGCATCGATTATCGCTTGCGTACCCTGACCCAGGCGCACCTGTGGCTGTCGCCGCTGAATAACGACACCCGCGAACAGATGGATAAACTGTGGCTGGCGCTGGCCGGCGCGCCGCGCGCTGCCGGGCCGACGCTGGAGATCAACCATCGCGAGCTGCCGACCCTCGGCGTGGAAAACCAGACGCTGGCGGCGTCGTTCGCCACGCTGTGCGTGGATGCCCGTAGCCAGCATGACTATATCGCGCTCTCCCGCCTGTTCCACACCGTGATGCTGTTCGACGTGCCGGTGATGACCGCGCAGCTGGAGAGCGAAGCCCGGCGCTTTATCGCCCTGGTGGATGAGTTCTATGAGCGCCACGTGAAGCTGGTGGTCAGCGCGGCGGTGCCGCTGTACGACATTTATCAGGGAGAGCGGCTGAAGTTTGAGTTTCAGCGCTGTCTGTCGCGTCTGCAGGAGATGCAGAGCGAAGAGTACCTCAAGCGCCCGCATATGCCCTGACAGGATACTTTTTCCCGGCGAATTCAGGGCCGCAGGGCCGCCCCGGGAGCTGCCTGAAAAATCTCATAAAGGGGTCGATCTTTGACCCCGACTTCTCTATAATCTTGCGACCCCACGTTACGAGAAGGTTTTTTTCCCGAAACTTTCTATGTGCCGGCATAGGCTATTCGAAGGGGTAGGTTTGCTGGACAATGTCGTGTGAACCTCAACTGACTAAACGTTTGGGTGTTCACCAACGTGTAACTTATTATTTGGGTAAGCTTTTAATGAAAACTTTTACAGCTAAACCAGAAACCGTAAAACGCGACTGGTATGTTGTTGACGCGACCGGTAAAACTCTGGGCCGTCTGGCTACTGAACTGGCTCGTCGCCTGCGCGGTAAGCACAAAGCGGAATACACTCCGCACGTTGATACCGGTGATTACATCATCGTTCTGAACGCAGAAAAAGTTGCTGTTACCGGCAACAAGCGCGAAGACAAAATGTACTACCACCACACCGGCCACATCGGTGGTATCAAAGAAGCGACCTTTGAAGAGATGATTGCCCGCCGTCCTGAGCGTGTGATTGAAATCGCGGTTAAAGGCATGCTGCCAAAAGGCCCGCTGGGTCGTGCTATGTACCGTAAACTGAAAGTTTACGCGGGTAACGAGCACAACCACGCGGCACAGCAACCGCAAGTTCTTGACATCTAATCGGGATTATAGGCAATGGCTGAAAATCAATACTACGGCACTGGTCGCCGCAAAAGTTCCGCAGCTCGCGTTTTCATCAAACCGGGCAACGGCAAAATCGTTATCAACCAGCGTTCTCTGGAACAGTACTTCGGTCGTGAAACTGCCCGCATGGTAGTTCGTCAGCCGCTGGAACTGGTCGACATGGTTGAGAAACTGGATCTGTACATCACTGTTAAAGGTGGTGGTATCTCTGGTCAGGCTGGTGCGATCCGTCACGGTATCACCCGCGCTCTGATGGAGTACGACGAGTCCCTGCGTTCTGAACTGCGTAAAGCTGGCTTCGTCACTCGTGACGCTCGTCAGGTTGAACGTAAGAAAGTCGGTCTGCGTAAAGCACGTCGTCGTCCGCAGTTCTCCAAACGTTAATTGTTTTCTGCTCACGCAGAACAATTTGCGAAAAAACCCGCTCCGGCGGGTTTTTTTATGGATAAAACGGCTGTTATCCACAAGCTTACCGCCGGTTCTTGCCACTTTTTCAGCATTTCCAGAATCCCCTCACCACAACGTCTTCAAAATCTGGTAAACTATCATCCAATTTTCTGCCCAAATGCTGGTGATTGTTCATTTTTTGTTTTATTCGTGAACGAAGGTGACATCGCGCTACTGGGGTTTTTACATCTGGCCGGCCATGAGTGGCTGGCAGCAGTACAAAATTCTGAATATACCTGGAGGTTTTCATGGCTGTCGCTGCCAACAAACGTTCGGTAATGACGCTGTTTTCTGGTCCTACTGACATCTATAGCCATCAGGTCCGCATTGTGCTGGCCGAGAAGGGTGTCAGTTTTGAGATAGAGCACGTGGAGAAGGACAACCCGCCTCAGGATCTGATTGACCTCAACCCGAATCAAAGCGTACCGACGCTGGTGGATCGTGAGCTCACTCTGTGGGAATCCCGCATCATTATGGAATACCTGGATGAGCGTTTCCCGCACCCGCCGTTAATGCCGGTTTATCCGGTGGCGCGTGGCGAAAGCCGTCTGTATATGCAACGTATCGAGAAGGACTGGTATTCGCTGATGAACACCATCCAGAGCGGTACCGCAGCGCAAGCTGATGCTGCGCGTAAGCAACTGCGTGAAGAACTGCTGGCCATCGCGCCGGTGTTCACCCAGAAACCTTACTTCCTGAGCGATGAGTTCAGCCTGGTGGATTGCTACCTGGCGCCGCTGCTGTGGCGTCTGCCGGTTCTCGGTGTGGAGCTGGTTGGCGCAGGCGCGAAAGAGCTCAAAGGCTATATGACTCGCGTATTTGAGCGTGATTCCTTCCTCGCCTCTTTAACTGAAGCCGAGCGTGAAATGCGCCTCGGTCGGGGCTAAATAATGGATGTATCACAGCTGACGCCGCGTCGCCCGTATCTGCTGCGGGCGTTTTATGACTGGCTGCTGGATAACCAGCTGACGCCGCATCTGGTGGTGGATGTCACGCTGCCGGGCGTGCTCGTGCCGATGGAGTATGCGCGCGACGGGCAAATCGTTCTCAATATTGCCCCGCGTGCGGTAGGTAATCTTGAGCTGGCGAACGACGAAGTGCGCTTCAACGCGCGCTTTGGCGGCGTGCCGCGCAACGTATCTGTCCCGCTGGCTGCGGTACTCGCCATCTATGCCCGTGAGAACGGCGCCGGCACGATGTTTGAACCGGAAGCGGCCTATGACGAAGACGTCAGCAGCCTCAACGATGATGACGTCGCGCCTGAGAGTGAAAGCGAAACGGTGATGTCGGTGATTGATGGCGATAAGCCCGATAATCACGACGACGATCCTGACGACACGCCGCCGCCGCGCGGCGGTCGCCCGGCGCTGCGCGTGGTGAAGTAAATCCCTTCTCTGACAGGCCCTGCGGGGCCTGTTTTTTTGTCTGTCCGCTTTGTTAACTCTGCCACAAACGAGGCGCCCCATGGCTGGTACTGTCATCGCCACAGGTAGCTTTCAGGGAGCCGACATGTCTTTACTCGCACAACTGGACCAGCATATCCGTCATCATGGCGGATTAATTGTCTCCTGCCAGCCGGTGCCGGGCAGCCCGCTGGATAACCCCGCCATCGTCGCGGCGATGGGGCTGGCGGCGGAGCAGGCGGGGGCGGTGGCGCTGCGCATCGAAGGTCTGGCCAACCTGCAGGCCGTTCGTCCGTTAGTGACGGTGCCTGTTATCGCGCTGATTAAGCGCGATCTGCATGATAGCCCGGTGCGTATTACGCCGTGGCTTGAGGATGTGAATGCCCTGGCGCAGGCAGGGGCCGATATCATTGCGGTTGACGGCACGCGGCGTCAGCGTCCGGCCTCTGTCGCATCGTTGTTGGCGGCAATTCACCGCCAGGGGAAAAATGCGATGGCAGATTGTTCCTCTCTCGACGACGCCCTTGAATGCTGGCAATTGGGCTTCGATATGGTTGGCACCACCCTCTCGGGCTATACCGCAGAGGAGACACCGGTCGAGCCGGATCTGGCGCTGGTGAAAAGCCTGAGCGCCGCGGGCTGCAGAGTGGTCGCTGAGGGACGCTACAATACGCCTGCGCAGGCGGCTGAGGCAATGCGCTGCGGCGCGTGGGCGGTGACCGTCGGCTCGGCGATCACCCGCTTGGAACATATCTGCGGCTGGTATAATACGGCGCTGAAAGCGGCGGTCTGCCCGGCGAATGGGCAATAAAAAAGCCCGATGGCGTTAACCATCGGGCTTTTATGCGCTGAGACTCCGGGCCTAATCAGACTTCAAGGTAGTTGAGGATCCCGTCAGCCGCTTTACGTCCTTCCGCAATCGCGGTGACCACCAGGTCGGAACCGCGAACGATATCACCGCCGGCGAAGATTTTCGGGTTGCTGGTCTGGAAGGCGTTCTCGCTGCCTTCCGGCGCAATGATGCGGCCCTGGGAGTCCAGCTCGACGCTGTGCTTCGCCAGCCACTCCATGCTGTGGGGACGGAAGCCAAACGCCATGACGACGGCGTCTGCCGGCACCACGTGCTCAGAGCCGGCGACGATCTCCGCGCGACGGCGGCCTTTCGCATCCGGCTGGCCCATCTCGGTGCGCGCCATCTTCACGCCGCACACTTTGCCGTTGGCATTCACTTCCACGCCCAGCGGCTGGACGTTGAACTGGAACTCAACGCCTTCCTCACGCGCGTTTTTCACTTCGCGTTTTGAACCCGGCATGTTCTCTTCGTCACGACGATAGGCGCAGATCACGTGCGCCGCATTCTGGCGGACGGAGGTACGTACGCAGTCCATCGCGGTATCGCCACCGCCGAGCACGACCACGCGTTTGCCTTCCATGCTGACGTAGGGCTCATCGGCGGTTTCGCCAAAGCCCATGATCTGCTTGGTGTTGGCGATCAGGAACGGCAGCGCGTCGTAGACGCCCGGGGCGTCTTCATTGTCCAGCCCACCGCGCATCGACTGATAGGTGCCGACGCCGAGGAACACGGCATCGTACTCTTTCAGCAGGTCGTCGAGCTGTACGTCGCGGCCCACTTCGGTATTGAGTTTGAACTCAATGCCCATGCCGGTGAAGATCTCCCGGCGGCGGGTCATCACCTCTTTTTCCAGCTTGAACGCCGGGATACCGAAGGTCAGCAGGCCGCCGATTTCCGGATGGCGGTCAAACACCACCGCCTTGACGCCGTTGCGGGTCAACACGTCGGCACAGGCGAGGCCCGCCGGGCCAGCGCCGATGATCGCGACGGTTTTACCGGTCGGTTTCACACCGGAGAGATCCGGACGCCAGCCCATCTCGAATGCCTTATCATTGATATAGCGTTCGATGTTGCCGATGGTCACCGCGCCGAACTCATCGTTCAGCGTACAGGAGCCTTCACACAGGCGGTCCTGCGGGCAGACGCGCCCGCAGACTTCCGGCAGGGTGTTGGTCTGGTGCGACAGCTCAGCCGCCTCAAAAATACGCCCCTCGTTGGCCAGCTTCAGCCAGTTCGGGATGTAGTTATGCACCGGGCACTTCCACTCGCAGTACGGGTTGCCGCAGGAGAGGCAGCGATCCGCCTGCGCCTTGGCCTGGCCTTCTGAAAACGGCTCGTAAATTTCCACAAATTCAATTTTACGGATCTTCAGCGGTTTCTTAGGCGGATCAACGCGCTGCAGGTCGATAAATTGATAAACGTTCTGACTCATCTTAACCCCTTACTGCGCCTGCACCCGCAGCTCAGCTGCGGAACGACTACGGTGACCCAACAGTGCTTTAACATCGCTGGACTTCGGTTTAACCAGCGCAAACTTCGCGGAGAAGGCCGGCCAGTTGGCGAGGATCTCTTCGCCGCGTTGCGAACCGGTAAGCTGCACGTGCTCGGTGATTAAACCGCGCAGGTGCTCTTCATGGATGGCCAGAGAGTCAACGTCCAGCACTTCCACCAGCTCCGGGTTCACGCGTTTACGGAAGTCGCCATCTTCATCCAGGACATAGGCAAAGCCGCCGGTCATCCCTGCGCCAAAGTTGACGCCGGTTTTACCGAGCACGCAGACGATACCGCCGGTCATGTATTCACAGCCGTTGTCGCCGATGCCTTCAACCACGGTGATGGCGCCGGAGTTACGCACCGCGAAACGCTCACCTGCGCGGCCTGCGGCGTACAGACGACCACCGGTCGCGCCGTACAGGCAGGTGTTGCCGATAATGCTGGCTTCGTGGCTGCGGAAAGCGGAGCCCACCGGCGGACGAATGGCCAGCAGACCGCCCGCCATGCCTTTGCCGACATAGTCGTTGGCGTCGCCCGTCAGATGCAGTTCCACGCCGCCGGCGTTCCACACGCCGAAGCTCTGGCCCGCGGTGCCGCTAAAGTGAGCGACGATCGGGTCGCCCGCCAGTCCCTGGTCGCCATGGGTCTGGGCGATATACCCGGACAGCGAGGCTCCCACGGAGCGGTCGGTATTGCGGATATCGAACCAGAACGTTTTGCTCTGCTTTTCATCCACGTACGGTTTCGCCTGCTGCAGCAGCTGGGCGTTGAGCACGCCGTTATCGAACGGCGGGTTATTTTCGGTGCAGTACAGCGCTTTGCCAGGATGAGGCTCTGCGGTCTCCAGCAGTTTACCCAGATCCAGTTTCTGCTGCTTGGCGGTGAACCCATCCAGCTCTTTGAGCAGATCGGTGCGGCCAATCAGATCCACCAGGCGCTTGACGCCCAGCTGGGCCATCAGCTCGCGGGTTTCACGGGCGATAAATTCAAAGTAGTTGGTCACTTTGAACGGCAGACCGTGATAGTGGTTCTTGCGCAGTTTGTCATCCTGGGTCGCCACGCCGGTCGCGCAGTTGTTCAGGTGGCAAATACGCAGGTATTTACAGCCCAGCGCCACCATCGGGCCGGTACCGAAACCGAAGCTTTCCGCACCGAGGATCGCCGCTTTGATGATATCGAGGCCGGTTTTCAGGCCGCCATCCACCTGCAGACGGATCTTATGACGCAGGCCGTTAGCGACCAGCGCCTGCTGGGTTTCCACCAGACCAAGCTCCCACGGACAGCCGGCATATTTCACGGAAGAGAGCGGGCTCGCCCCGGTGCCGCCGTCGTAGCCGGCGATGGTGATCAGGTCGGCATAAGCTTTGGCTACGCCGGTGGCGATGGTGCCCACGCCCGGTTCAGAAACCAGTTTGACCGAAATCATCGCTTTCGGGTTGACCTGCTTGAGGTCGAAAATCAGCTGCGCCAAATCCTCGATAGAGTAGATATCGTGGTGCGGCGGCGGGGAGATCAGCGTCACGCCCGGTACCGAATAGCGCAGTTTGGCGATGTACGGAGTGACTTTATCACCCGGCAGCTGGCCGCCTTCACCCGGCTTCGCGCCCTGGGCGACTTTGATCTGGATAACGTCGGCATTGACCAGATAGGCTGGGGTGACGCCGAAGCGGCCGGACGCCACCTGCTTGATGCGCGACACTTTATTGGTGCCGTATCGCGCCGGGTCTTCACCGCCTTCACCGGAGTTAGAGAAGCCGCCGATGCTGTTCATCGCTTCCGCCAGCGATTCGTGCGCTTCCGGACTCAGGGCGCCGATCGACATCGCTGCGGTATCGAAGCGTTTGAACAGCTCCTTCGCCGGCTCCACGTCGTCGATGCTGATGGCGTCTTCGCCCGGATTGAGCGCCAGCAGATCGCGCAGCGTGGCCGCCGGACGTTCGTTAACCAGCTTCGCGTATTGTTGATAATCGCTGTACTCGCCGCTCTGCACAGCCTGCTGCAGGGTACGCACCACGTCCGGGTTGTAGGCGTGATATTCGCCGCCGTGAACGTACTTCAGCAGACCGCCCTGAGCCAGCGGCTTGCGCGCCAGCCAGGCGCGTTTCGACAGATTCAGCAGGTCCTGCTGGAAATCGTCGAAGCCGGCGCCGCCGATGCGACTGACCACGCCCTGGAAGCAGAGATCGGAGACATCGCGATGCAGACCGACCGCTTCGAACAGCTTCGAGCAGCGGTAGGAGGCGATGGTCGAGATCCCCATCTTGGACATGATCTTATACAGACCTTTATTGATACCGTTGCGATAGTTCAGCATCACCGCACGGTACGGTTTATCGATAGCTTTGCTGTCGACCAGCTTCGCCAGCGTTTCATAGGCGAGGTACGGATAGATAGCTGTCGCGCCGAAGCCCAGCAGTACGGCGAAGTGATGCGGATCGCGGGCGCTGGCGGTTTCAACGATGATGTTGGCATCGCAGCGCAGACTTTTATCGACCAGACGGGTCTGGATCGCGCCAACGGCCATCGGCGCCGGCACCGGCAGGCGGTCTTTGGCGATGTTGCGGTCAGAAAGAACCAGCAGCACGGTACCATCGCGTACCATTTGCTCCGCTTTGTCGCACAGTGCCTTCACCGTCTCGCTGAGGGAAGCCTCTGCCGGGTTGAAGGTGATGTCGAGGACGTCGGCACGATAGTGCTCTTCTTCCATCGTCGTCAGCTGTTTGAAATCGGAGTACAGCAGGATCGGCGATTTGAAGCTCAGACGATGCGCCTGGCCTTCCGCTTCGCAGAAGACGTTCATTTCGCGCCCGATGCTGGTGGCCAGCGACATGACGTGCGCTTCACGCAGCGGATCGATAGGCGGGTTCGTCACCTGGGCGAACTGCTGACGGAAATAATCGTAGATAATGCGCGGCTGGCTGGAAAGGACGGCGAAAGGCGTGTCATCGCCCATTGAGCCGACCGCTTCCTGGCCATTTTCGCCGAGCACGCGCAGCACCGAGTCCAGCTCTTCCGCGCTGTAGTTAAACTGTTTCTGGTAGCTGGCCAGCAGATCGTCGTCCAGCTGGCGGCTGCCAACCTCTTCGTCCGGCAGATCTTCAAATGGCACCAGGCGACGAACGTTTTTCTCCATCCACTCTTTATACGGATGGCGGCTCTTCAGATCGTCATCGGTTTCCGCTGAGTGCAGAATGCGTCCGGCACGGGTATCGATAACCATCAGCTCGCCCGGACCCACGCGGCCTTTCTCAACCACTTCGTCCGGCTGGTAGTCCCAGATGCCGACTTCAGAGGCGCAGGTGATGAGCTTATCTTTGGTAATGACGTAGCGCGCCGGGCGCAGGCCATTACGGTCGAGGTTACAGGCCGCGTAGCGACCATCGGACATGACGATACCCGCCGGGCCGTCCCATGGCTCCATATGCATGGAGTTAAAGTCGAAGAACGAACGCAGCTCCGGATCCATATCCGGGTTGTTCTGCCAGGCTGGCGGCACCAGCAGACGCATGGCGCGCACGATGTCCATCCCGCCGGCCAGCAGCAGCTCCAGCATGTTGTCCATTGAACTGGAGTCGGAGCCGGTTTCGTTAACGAACGGCGCGGCGTCGTGCAGGTCCGGGATCAGCGGGGTCTGGAATTTATAGGTACGGGCGCGAGCCCACTGGCGGTTGCCGGTGATGGTGTTGATTTCACCGTTGTGCGCCAGGTAGCGGAACGGCTGCGCCAGCGGCCAGCGTGGTACGGTGTTGGTGGAGAAGCGCTGGTGGAACAGGCAGATAGCCGACTCCAGGCGCAGGTCCGCGAGGTCCAGGTAGAAGCGCGGCAAATCCGCCGGCATACACAGACCTTTATAGATGTTGACCAGGTTGGACAAGCTACAAACGTAGAAATCTTTGTCTTCCTGCAGGCGTTTTTCAATGCGACGACGCGCAATAAACAGACGACGCTCCATATCGCGCGGGCGCCAGCCAGCCGGGGCGTTAACAAAGATTTGCTCAATACGGGGCAGCGAGGAGAGGGCGATTTCACCGAGCACGCCTTCGTTGGTCGGCACATCGCGCCAGCCAACAATCGACAGGGTCTCAAGCTGAAGTTCTTCTTCAACGATGCGGCGTGCCGCTTTCGCCAGTTCAGGATCTTTATTCAGGAACAGCATCCCAACGGCGTAGTTTTTGGCTAAACGCCAGCCGCGCTCTTCGGCAACGATGCGGAAGAAACGATCGGGTTTTTGCAGCAGCAGACCGCAACCGTCGCCGGTTTTACCATCGGCAAGGATTGCGCCACGGTGCTGCATGCGGGCCAGTGCGTGTATCGCGGTTCGCACTACCTTGTGGCTAGGTTCGCCTTCTATGTGGGCGATCAGGCCGAAACCACAGTTATCCCTCTCAAGGGATTTGTCGTACAACATATCAGTGAACCTCCCCAGGCTCTACGGACCCCCTCCGATACCGATTGCGCACAGGCACAGAAAGAGCATGGCGACGGGGTTTGCACCTCGCATTCGCCCTCTTTAAATCCTTTTTGCATCGGTACACAAGTTTGAGGACTTGCTGTTAAGAGGGAATCTCAATTACTGCATAAATATGATGAGCAGAGTGCTCATCCAGAAAGCTTCCAGCGGATTCCCAACTTATCGGGAATCCACACTTACGTCAAATGGCAATCTTATTAATACAAAAATGTGCTATACAGGTGTTAACTTATTGTTTTTAAAATAAATAATGCCTTTTTTTATGCTTTGGATACGTCCGTAGAGGGTAAGACTAGTGTGATCTGTCTCACTGTGCGCGCGGCTTTGCATTACCGATCTGCGCTGAAATATATTTCATTATTAGCATATTTTACTGCTATTAATTTATGTTGTGGATATTAATACTGTTTTTTACTATAAAGTAGATTAGGGCCGCGCGATGAAGAAATATAAGGAAAACTCATTACCCTGCGGATGAATGAAATTGCAGTAATCATGATTGTTTATGCAGTGAAGCGGGGCGCCGCGCTGACGATTGATCCAGGTCATCGCCGTCGGTGACGAAAAGTGGCAGGCTTGGCCCCCTTTGTTGAGGCCGGTCTATCAGATTATGCAGTTACAGAAATTAGTCAATATGTTTGGTGGGGATCTTCTGCGCCGCTATGGCGAAAAGGTCCATAAGCTAACGCTGCACGGCGGTTTTAGCTGCCCGAACCGCGACGGTACGCTGGGCCGTGGCGGCTGCACTTTCTGTAACGTGGCCTCGTTTGCGGATGAAGCCCAGCAGCATCGATCCATCGCCGAACAGCTCGCCCATCAGGCGCAGCTCGTTAACCGGGCAAAGCGCTATCTGGCCTATTTTCAGGCCTATACCAGCACCTTTGCTGAAGTGCAGGTGCTCCGCTCGATGTATCGCCAGGCCGTCAGCGAGGCGAATATCGTTGGCCTCTGCGTCGGCACCCGCCCGGACTGCGTGCCGGAGGCGGTTCTCGACCTGCTCAGTGAATACCACCAGCAGGGGTATGAGGTATGGCTGGAGCTGGGGCTGCAGACCGCGCATGATAAGACCCTGCATCGCATTAACCGCGGGCATGATTTCGCCTGTTACCAGCGCACCGCGCGTCTGGCGCGTGAGCGCGGACTGAAGGTTTGCGCGCATCTCATTGTCGGCCTGCCCGGGGAGACCCAGGAGCACGGCCTCGAGACGCTGGAGCGGGTCGTGACCACCGGCGTGGATGGCATCAAGCTGCACCCGCTGCATATCGTTAAAGGCAGCATTATGGCAAAAGCATGGCAGGCCGGACGTCTCGATGGCATCGAACTGGAGGCGTATACCGTCACCGCCGGGGAGATGATCCGCCACACCCCGCCGGAGGTGATCTACCATCGCATATCGGCCAGCGCCCGTCGGCCCACGCTGCTCGCGCCGCTGTGGTGCGAAAATCGCTGGACCGGAATGGTTGAACTGGATCGCTATCTGAATGAGCAGGGCGCTCAGGGTTCGGCGCTGGGCCGCAGCTGGGTCGCGCCCCAGGCGGTGAAATAGTCTCAGAGGATGCCCGGCGTGATGACTGCGCCGGGCATGGTATTGCTGTCGACTATGCCTGACTGGCTTTCATTGTCACGCGTGGCGTTTTGATCACGAACAGCACCAGCAGGGCGCCGAGCGCGGCGATAGTGCCGGCGAGGACAAAGGCGCTGTCGAATTTACCGGTAGACTGCACGATATAGCCGGTGACAATCGGCCCCACGATGCCGGAGACGCTGCCGATAAGGTGGATAAAGCCGCTGGTGCCGCCGACGCGGGATTTATGCACCACGTCCTGGATAATCGCCCAGTAGATCGCGCCGGTGACATAGAGGAAAAAGATGGAGATCGACATCAGCAGAACGGCAGGAACGACGCTGCTGACGGTACCGGCAAGCCCCACACAGATGGCGGCCATCAGCAGACATACCACCAGCACAATTTTGCGCGACAGCAGCAGGCGTCCGGTGAGTTTAAAAATTTTATCAGAAATATAGCCTCCCAGCGCCAGGCCGACAAAGCCGACTATCCATGGGATCATGGTGGTGAGGCTCATCTGTTTAATATCCAGATGGTGCTGCTGAACCAGATAGGACGGGAACCAGCTGAGGAAGAAAAACAAAATATAGTTGTAGCAGAAGAACGCAAAGGCCGTTACCAGAATAATAGGCTGCTTGAGATAATAACCCAGTGAGTGAGCGGTTTGATTTTCTACGGTTTCCAGGGCGTCCTCCTCTTGCTTCATTTTATTAATGAGCATGAGCTCTTCCTGACTGACATGCTTATGTTTGTCAGGCGAGTTGGCGGCAATAAAAAACCACACGACCATCCACACAATACCGATGGCGAAAATAATCATAAACGCCGGGCGCCAGCCGAATGCGAGGGCCAGATAACCGACGATGGGGCCGGCAACCGCGCCGCCCAGCGGAGAGCCGGCGCTGAGCAGCCCTACGGCGGTAGCCGCTTGCTTCTTAGGAAACCAGCCGTTGATCATCTTGTTCGCCGACGCGCAAATCGGGCCTTCAGCCATCCCGAAGAGGACGCGCAGCATCAGCATGGAATAAAAGCCGGTGGCAAAGGCGGTTAAGCCGCAAAATAGCGACCACATCCCCACCGCCAGCCCCAGGACCAGCGTTGCGCCAAACTTATCCACGGCCAGACCGCCAATAAAATTAAATACCGCGTAGCCGAAGAAAAAACTGCCGAAAATAATACCAAACTGTTCGGCGTTTAGCGCCAGATCCTTTTCAATCATCGGTACCGTAATGGATAACGCCACCCGGTCCAGATAATTAATCATATATACTAAAAATAATAACAGGACGATAATCCAGCGGATATTTTTTCCCATGATGACACCGTGATGAGTATGTTATTGAGCTCTGGCGCGACGGATATTAATATTCACGTCGCCCGTTATTTAGCATTTACCCCAGCTGCAGCAATACCTTGCAGCAGGTTTTCCGATCGTTGGCAAAAATCTCCATAGCCTCTTTTACCTGCTCCAGCGGCATGCAGTGGGTGATTAACGCCTCAGGCTGGATAAGGCCTTTCTCCATCCAGTCGATGACCAGCGGAAAACGTCCGCTGTTCAGCCGGGAGGAGAAAATGGAGATCTCTTTACTGGTGATGCTTTGCTGGGTGAGGGTGGACGCCTCGCCGGAGAAGCCGAGTATGCCGATGCGTGCGGCGGGAGAGGCGAGGAGAATGGCCTCCTGAAGGATCGCCGGGTGGCAGGCGGCATCGATGACCAGCGTGGGGGCTATCTGCCGCTGCGCCAGCTGTTCCGCCAGCGGCTGGTGAGTGTTATCCAGCGTCAGATCGGCGCCATTGTCCCGCGCCATCTGCAGACGTTCGGCAATGCGGTCCACGACGATCACCTGCTTAACGCCATACACCCCCTTCAGCGCCTGGATCACCGTCAGACCCATCGGACCTGCGCCGTAGATCAGGGCGATATCCTGCGCCATGGGCTGCAGCTGGGCGGTAATGTTTGCCGCAATGGTAAAAGGCTCAACCATCGTCGCCTGACGATCGCTGATGGCTTCCGGAATGCGCCAGGCGTTTTTCGCCGGCACGCAGGCGTAGTCGCTGAATCCGCCGTCGCGGTGAACCCCGATGACCTGGAGCTGCGCACAGACATTCGGCCGCCCCACCGAGCAGGGATAACACTGGCCGCAGCTGACGACAGGGTCGACTGCGACGCGCTCGCCGATGCGTGCCGGAGAGACCTGTTCGCCGACGGCATTGATGATGCCGAAGAATTCATGGCCGATCACGCGGGGATATTTCGCGAAGGGGTTGTGGCCCTGATAGATATGCACATCGGAACCGCAGATCCCGGCAAAGGCGATTTTCACCCGGACTTCGTGGGCGCCCGGAGCGGGAACCGGACGTGATTCGATGTTCAGTTGGCCTGGCTCTTTGACAACGACGCTTCTCATTTCTGTTCCTTCCCTTGTCTGTTTTCTGAACAAATATCGTGACTTTTATTACCATACAAGTATGCAATTGATCATAACTAGCTCTGGATCACATTTGGCGAAGGTCGTCAGAAAAAGCCCGGCAATGATTAATCTATTGAAATAAATTGAGAAAAATTATGAATGTAGCGAAAGCGACCTCACCGGCGAGCCGGTCAGCAGGAATGTGATCGCCATCACGACAGTTAAGGCTCAATCAATTATGATTACTGGTATGGTAGTAGGGTGAAATTAAACTATGTTGAGCAGGTGATGACGATGCAGATGACAATGCGCTGGTTTGGACCAGAGGAAGATAAGGTTTCATTAGAGCATATACGCCAGGTCCCCGGCGTGGAGGGGGTGGTCGGCGCGCTCTATGACGTCGCGGTGGGCGAGGTATGGCCGGAGGATAAAATTGAGCGTCTGGTCAGCCAGGCCCATGCCGCAGGCCTGAAAATGGAGGTAATAGAGAGCGTCAACATCCATGACGATATCAAAATCGGCCTCCCTTCTCGTGACCGCTATATTGCCAACTATCAGCAGACCATTCGCCACCTTGCCCGCTTCGGCGTCAAAGTCATCTGCTATAACTTCATGCCGGTGTTCGACTGGATGAAGACGGATATGAACTACGTCCTGCCGGATGGCTCGTTGACGATGGCTTTTGAGAAGAAAGATATCGATAAGCGGCTGGAAGACGTGGTGAAGGAGGTGCTTGAGAATTCAAACGGCTTCGCGTTGCCGGGCTGGGAGCCGGAACGGCTGGCGGAAGTGCAGACCCTGTTTGCCAAATATAGCGCGGTGGATGACCATAAGCTGCGGGAGAACCTGGTCTATTTTCTGCAGGCGGTGATCCCGGTTTGCGAAGAGGTGGGCGTGAAAATGGCGATCCACCCTGACGATCCGCCGTACTCGATATTTGGCCTGCCGCGGGTGGTCAAAAACCGCGACGATCTGGACTGGATCTGCCGGGCTGTCGATTCACCCGCCAACGGCATCACCCTCTGCACCGGCTCGATTGCCGAAGATCCGGATAACGACGTATACGCTATTCTGGCTGAGTTTACCCGCCGCAAGCGGATCCATTTTGCCCACGTCCGCAATATTAAACTGATGCAGGATAAAGACTTTTACGAGTGCGCCCATCCGTCAGAATACGGCTCCCTGGATATGTACAAGGTGATGCAAGCGTTGCACGACAACGGCTTCGACGGCTATATACGCCCGGATCATGGCCGCTTTATCTGGGGAGAGACCGGACGCCCGGGCTATGGTTTATACGATCGCGCACTCGGGGTGACCTACCTCAAAGGTCTCTGGGAGGCGCTAAGCAAGCGCTAACCCCCTCCTGACCATGCCTCTTTTTCGCGGCTGGTTCGCCTCGGCGGCCAGCCGTCATATCGGCTCCTTCCCGCATTTTTTGCACAACTTACAGCGCATTGCTCAGAATTGAGTATTATTGTGCGGAGTTGTCGTGAAGGAATCCCCTATGAAGCAAATTCGTATGCTGGCGCAGTATTATGTCGACCTGATGATGAAGCTGGGTCTGGTCCGCTTTTCAATGCTGTTGGCACTTGCGCTGGTGGTGCTGGCCATCGTGGTACAGATGGCGGTCACCATGGTGCTGCATGGCCAGGTTGAAAGCATCGACGTTATCCGCTCTATCTTCTTCGGTCTGCTGATCACCCCGTGGGCGGTCTATTTTCTCTCGGTGGTGGTGGAGCAGCTTGAAGAGTCCCGCCAGCGTCTTTCGCGGCTGGTGGAGAAACTGGAGGAGATGCGTGAGCGCGATCTGAAGCTGAACGTGCAGCTGAAAGACAATATCGCGCAGTTGAATCAGGAGATTGGCGAACGTGAAAAGGCGGAAGCCGAGCGTGAGACCACCCTCGAGCAGCTGAAGATCGAGATGAAAGAGCGTGAAGAGACGCAGATCCAGCTCGAACAGCAATCCTCCTTTCTGCGCTCTTTCCTCGATGCCTCCCCGGACCTGGTCTTCTACCGCAATGAGGATAAAGAGTTTTCCGGCTGTAACCGGGCGATGGAGCTGCTGACCGGCAAAAGCGAGAAACAGCTGATCCACCTCAAACCGCAGGATGTCTATAGCGAAGAGGCGGCGGAAAAGGTGTTGGAAACCGATGAGAAGGTGTTCCGCCACAATGTATCGCTGACCTATGAGCAGTGGCTGGACTATCCCGATGGTCGTAAAGCGTGCTTCGAAATCCGCAAGGTCCCGTACTACGATCGCGTCGGTAAGCGTCGTGGTCTGATGGGCTTCGGACGCGATATCACCGAACGAAAACGCTATCAGGACGCCCTCGAACGCGCCAGCCGGGATAAAACCACCTTCATCTCCACCATCAGCCATGAGCTGCGTACCCCGCTGAACGGGATTGTCGGGCTGAGCCGAATTTTGCTGGATACCGAACTGACCAGCGAGCAGGAAAAATACCTGAAAACCATCCATGTCTCAGCGGTGACGCTGGGGAATATCTTCAATGATATTATCGACATGGATAAAATGGAGCGCCGTAAGGTGCAGCTCGATAACCAGCCGGTGGACTTCACCAGCTTCCTTGCCGACCTGGAAAACCTTTCCGGTCTGCAGGCGCAGCAGAAGGGACTGCGCTTTGTGCTGGAGCCGAGCCTGCCGCTGCCGCACAAGGTGATCACCGATGGCACCCGCCTGCGGCAAATCCTGTGGAATCTTATCAGCAACGCCGTGAAGTTTACCCCACAGGGCGGAGGGGTGAACGTCCGCGTGCGCTATGACGAAGGCGATATCCTGCACTTCGAAGTGGAAGACTCCGGGATTGGTATTCCTGAAGCGGAGCAGGACAAAATATTCGCCATGTATTACCAGGTCAAAGACAGCCACGGCGGCAAACCCGCCACCGGCACCGGGATTGGCCTCGCCGTATCGCGTCGCCTGGCGCGCAATATGGGCGGCGATATCAGCGTCACCAGCCAGCCGGGTAAAGGGGCGACCTTTACGCTCACCGTCCATGCGCCTGCCATTGCGGAAGAAGTGGAAGATACGCTGGCGGAAGACGACATGCCATTACCGGCGCTCAACGTGCTGCTGGTGGAAGATATTGAGCTCAACGTCATTGTGGCGCGCTCGGTGCTGGAAAAGCTGGGCAACAGCGTGGATGTCGCGATGACCGGCAAAGCCGCGCTGGAGATGTTTGAGCCTGGCGAGTACGACCTGGTGCTGCTGGATATCCAGCTGCCGGATATGACGGGACTGGATATTTCTCGTCAGCTAAAACAAAATTTTGCCGCGGATGAGCTGCCGCCGCTGGTGGCCCTGACCGCCAACGTGCTGAAGAATAAGAAAGAGTATCTGGATGCCGGCATGGACGATGTGCTGAGCAAGCCGCTATCGGTGCCGGCGCTGACGGCCATGATTAAAAAATTCTGGGATGCGCCGGAAGAGGAGGCGCAGGAAGCGCCGGCGGCCGATCGGCATAAAGCCGACGCGGTGCTGGATACCGATATGCTTGAGCAATATATCGAACTGGTGGGACCGAAGCTTATCAACGATGGCCTCGCGGTGTTTGAGAAGATGATGCCGGGCTATATGTCCGTCCTTGAGTCTAATCTCACCGCCCGGGATCAAAAAGGGATCGTTGAAGAGGGGCATAAGATCAAAGGGGCTGCGGGCTCTATTGGCCTGCGCCACATCCAGCAGCTGGGTCAGCAGATCCAGACGCCGGACCTGCCTGCCTGGTCTGATAATGTCGCTGAATGGGTTGAAGAGATGAAATCCGAGTGGCAAAACGACGTGGCGGTTCTGAAGGCGTGGGTGGCGAAGGCCGGGAAAAAATGACCCCGGACAGACCGGGGTGCGCGAATACTGCGCCAACACCAGGGAACTGGTGGTTGAGCCAGTGTGATTTGAGTGATGTTGTTACGTGGCGCAACCTGAGAAGTGGATTGCTCGCTCATTAAGATAGCAAAGCTTAACTAATTTGTTACATGAATCAGTAAAATATGTGAAGCATAGCGAGTAAATCGACATTTTTGACTGGTTTCAGCGAGTTGCATGGAGGAGCGAAGGCGATGAAAAAAATTGGTGTGGTACTGAGCGGCTGCGGCGTGTACGACGGCAGTGAAATTCATGAGGCAGTGATTACCCTGCTGGCGATCGCGCGCAACGGCGCGCAGGCGGTCTGTTTTGCGCCCGATAAACCGCAGCGCGACGTCATCAACCATCTGACGGGCGAACCGTTGACCGAGCAACGCAACGTGCTGGTTGAAGCGGCGCGCATCGCCCGCGGCGACATCCTGCCGCTGGCGCAGGCGCGTGAGGAGACGCTGGACGCGCTGATCGTCCCCGGCGGCTTCGGCGCGGCGAAAAACTTAAGCAGCTTCGCCGCCGAGGGCAGCGAATGCGAGGTGGACCGCGATCTGCGGGCCCTGACGCTGGCGATGCATCAGGCCGGCAAGCCGCTGGGCTTTATGTGCATCGCTCCGGCGCTGCTGCCGAAGATCTTTGCGTTTCCGCTGCGGATGACTATCGGGACCGATCTCGACACCGCCGATGTGGTGGAGGAGATGGGGGCGGAGCATGTGCCTTGCCCGGTCGACGACATCGTGGTGGATGAAGAGAACAAAGTGGTTACCACTCCGGCGTATATGCTGGCGGAGAATATTGCGCAAGCCGCTACCGGGATCGAAAAACTGGTCGCCCGCGTGCTGGCGCTGAGCGCATGAAGTTCCGCATTGCGCCCTTCGCGCTGCTTAAACGACTGGCGCTGCGTCTGCTGCTGATCGCCGCCGTCTTCTGGGGCGGGGGGATCGCGCTGTTTAGCGTGCTGCCGGTGCCCTTTTCGGCGGTCATGCTTGAGCGGCAGGTTAGCGCCTGGCTGTCCGGAGATGTCCACTATCTGGCGCACTCCGACTGGGTCGCCATGGATAACATCTCCCCGTGGATGGGGCTGGCGGTGATTGCCGCCGAAGATCAGAAGTTCCCGGAACACTGGGGGTTTGACGTCCCGGCGATAGAAAAGGCGCTGGCGCACAATGAGCGTCACGATACCCGCATTCGCGGCGCATCAACGCTGTCGCAGCAGACGGCGAAAAACCTGTTTCTGTGGGATGGACGTAGCTGGCTGCGCAAGGGGCTGGAAGCCGGGTTGACCGTCGGCATAGAAACCGTGTGGAGTAAAAAGCGGATCCTGACCGTCTACCTGAATATTGCCGAGTTTGGCGATGGGATTTTTGGCGTGGAAGCGGCCGCCCAGCGCTATTTTCATAAGCCCGCCAGCCAGTTGACGCCGGGGGAAGCGGCTCTGCTGGCCGCGGTGCTGCCAAACCCGATCCGCTATCGCGCCGACGCGCCTTCGGGCTATGTGCGCAACCGCCAGGCCTGGATCTTACGTCAGATGCGACAGCTGGGTGGGGAAGGGTTCATGCGTGAGCATAAGCTCTATTAGCGGGTTAATCCGGCGCCGGGGCTGGTACAGTCGCCAGTCGTCCGTCGCCGGGAAGCTTCACGTTTAATCTTCGTCAAACCCGGCATTAAACAGGGCAATCACCGCGGCGAGGGCTTCCACTTCCTGCGGACCGCTGGCCTCCACCTCTATCTGCCGTCCTTTCGCCGAGTCCAGCATCAGCAGGGCAATGACGCTGTTGGCTTCCGCCTCCGTGCCTTCATCGTTGCGCAGCAACACCTCGGCATCGAAATTCTGCATTAGTTCGAACAGCTTCATCGCCGGGCGGGCGTGCATGCCCAGCTTATTGGTGATTTCAACGGTCTGCTTTACGGTCATGATTTACGTTTTTCCAGCGTCCGATGACGAGACTGTACGTTTTTGCCGCGCGAGCGGAAGTAGTCAGCCAGTTGTTCAGCAATATAAACCGAACGATGTTTACCGCCGGTACAGCCAATGGCCACCGTCAGATAGCTGCGATTGTTGGTCTCCAGCATCGGTAACCATAGCTCAAGATAGCTCCGGGTCTGGTAAATAAAGTTGTGCACTTCGGTGTGCCGATCGAGGAAGGCGGCCACCGGTTTATCCAGACCGGTCATAGGACGCAGCTTCGGATCCCAGTGCGGGTTTGGCAGAAAGCGCACGTCAAAGACGTAATCGGCATCGATCGGGATACCGTGCTTAAAGCCGAAGGATTCGAAGACCATGGTCAGTTCGCGTTCACGTTTACCCAGCAGCCGGGTGCGCAACATTTCCGCCAGCTCGTGAACCGACATCTCCGAGGTATCGACAATCAGGTCGGCCCGCGAGCGCAGGGGCTCCAGCAGATCGCTCTCTTCGTCGATGGCGCTTTCCAGCGACAAATTCTTGCTCGACAGCGGATGCAGGCGACGGGTGTCGCTGTATCGACGGATCAGCGTGTTGCGATCGGCATCGAGAAACAGCAGCTGCGGCGAAAAGCACTCCGGCAGGTTTTTCATGGCCTGCTCGAAGATCTCCGGTGATTCCGGCATGTTCCGCACGTCGATGCTGACGGCCGCCGAAATATTGCGGTCAGCCAGCGACCGTGCCAGATCGGGCAGCAGCACGACCGGCAGGTTATCCACGCAGTAAAAGCCCATATCTTCCAGCGCTCGCAGAGCGACGGATTTACCCGAGCCCGAGCGGCCGCTGACGATCATCAGTACCATGTACCGTTTCTCCTCAGTACGATAAAGGATAAGGTGCGACTGCCGTTATGCGTCATCGCTGCTTCCTGCTTCGGTGATGATCTCATACAACTCTTCATCGCTCTGCGCCGCGCGCAGGCGACGACAAATCGCTTTGTCGGCCAGCCGTTTGGCCACCAGGGAGAGCGTATGCAGGTGGGTTTTTGTCTGATCGGCCGGCACCAGCAGCGCGAACAGCAGGTCGACAGGCTGATTGTCGATCGCGTCGAAGGCGATGGGGGTTTCCAGCTGGACAAAAACGCCGACAGCACGCAGCGTATCCTCTTCCAGTTTTCCGTGGGGAATGGCGATACCATTGCCAATCCCGGTACTGCCCATTTTTTCACGGGTGAGGATCGCTTCGAACACCACCTGCGGCGGCAAACTTAACTGTTTGGCGGCCAGTTCGCTAATGATTTCCAGAGCACGCTTCTTGCTCTGGCAGTGAACCTGGCTACGGGTACATTCCTGGTTCAGGACGTTGCTCAGTTGTAGAGCCGAATCGTTGTTCATCATAATTTCACCTGAGCGCCCCCGCGCCCGTCGCCGATGTTAACTGACGGCGGACGCAGGGGGGCCCGGACAATTAGTGTTGTTTTAGTTTATCTTTATGCTTCGTTAACTGCCTTGCCAGCTTGTCGATAAGACCATCGACAGCCGCATACATATCCTGCCCTTCCGCACTGGCATGGATTTCGCCACCGTTGACATGCAGATTCGCGTCCGCAATTTGCGTCACTTTCTCTACTTTTAACACAATATAGACCTGATTGATCCGGTCGAAAAATTGTTCCAGCTTGCTGAACTTCGCCGTGACGAAGTCGCGCATCGCGGGAGTGATCTCGACGTTGTGTCCTGTAATGTTGAGCTGCATAGTGTCTTCCTTATCGGTTGTGTCAGACCAGTTGTTTACGCTGGTTTGACGGCGGGATGGATAAAGACTCTCTGTACTTCGCGACAGTGCGGCGCGCGACCATGATACCCTGCTCGGACAACATGGAGGTGAGCTTACTGTCGCTCAACGGCTTCGCGGGGTTTTCCGCGGCGATGAGTTTCTTCACCAGCGCGCGAATCGCCGTCGACGAGGCTTCGCCGCCGCCTTCGGTATTAACATGGCTGGAGAAGAAATACTTCAGTTCAAAAATACCGCGCGGACTGTGCAGATATTTTTGCGTGGTGACACGGGAAATCGTCGATTCATGCATCTCGACGGCCTGGGCGATATCGGCCAGCACCATCGGCTTCATATACTCTTCACCCTGTTCGAAAAAAGCCTGCTGCTGTTCTACGATGCAGCGGCTGACGCGAAGCAGGGTGTCGTTGCGGCTTTCAAGACTTTTGATCAGCCAGCGGGCTTCCTGAAGATTGCTGCGAATGAACTGGCCGTCGGCGTCATTGCGGGCGCTGTTGCCCATTGCCGCATACTGCTGATTAATTTTCAGCCGTGGAATGCTGTCGGCGTTGAGCTCCACGGTCCAGCGGCCGCTGACCTTGCGCACCAGCACGTCGGGAATGACATATTCCGGTTCGCTGGTTTGAATGGACTGGCCAGGACGGGGATCCAGGGACTGGATCAGATTTACCGCCTCTTTCAGCACCTCTTCTTTCAGGCGGGTCACCCGCATCAGGGTGCGGAAATCATGGTTGGCCAGAAGATCGAGATGATCGCTGATAATCAGCCGGGCCTCTTCCAGCCATGGCGTCTCTTTGGCGAACTGCGAGAGCTGGATCAGCAGGCAGTCGCGCAGATCTTTCGCCGCGACGCCAACCGGATCGAAACGCTGGATGCGCTTCAGGACGGCTTCCACTTCTTCGAGGCCGATCTCCTCATCGCCGATGCTGTCGACGATATCTTCAATCTGAACGGTGAGGTAGCCCGTATCGTCGACGGCGTCGACAATGGAGGTGGCGATGGCGCGGTCGGTATCGGTGAAGGGCGTCAGCTCGACCTGCCACATCAGGTAATCCTGCAGCGTCTGGGTGGTCTCGCCTTGATAAACGGGGAGTTCGTCGTCCTGGTAGTCCACGCCGTTGCCTGACGGCGTACCGGCGGTATAGATTTCATCCCAGCTGGCATCGAGAGGAAGCTCGTCGGGCATCTCTTTTTGCTCAAGCGCGTCGACGGTATCGAGAGACTCGCGGTCCTCCACCTCTTTCGCCTCTACCTCGTCGTGAAGATCGGTTTGCTCAAGCAACGGGTTACTTTCCAGCGCTTGCTGGAGCTCTTGCTGGAGTTCTAACGTGGACAACTGCAGCAAACGAATCGCCTGCTGCAGCTGCGGCGTCATGGCAAGCTGTTGGCTAAGCCTTAATTGCAAACCTTGCTTCATGTTCAGGGTAAATATCTCCGGCTAAAACGTCTGTAACCTCTACCCTATCAGAGTCTGAAGTCTTCCCCAAGATACACGCGCTTAACCTGCTCATCTTCGAGGATCTGCTGCGGTGTACCATGAGCGATAAGGTGTCCCTGACTGACAATATACGCGCGTTCGCAGACGGCGAGCGTCTCTCTGACGTTATGATCGGTAATCAGTACGCCGAGGCCGCTGTCGCGCAAATGCTCAATGATGCGTTTGATATCGATAACCGAGATCGGATCCACGCCGGCAAAGGGTTCATCCAGAAGAATAAATTTCGGGTTTGCCGCCAGCGCGCGAGCGATTTCGACGCGGCGGCGTTCGCCACCGGAGAGCGCCTGACCGAGGCTGTCGCGCAGGTGCTCAATATGAAACTCTTCCATCAGCTCTTTGGCGCGATCTTCCCGCTGTTCGCTGCTCAAATCGTCACGGATCTGCAGGACCGCCATCAGGTTGTCATAGACGCTCAGGCGACGGAAAATCGAGGCTTCCTGCGGCAGATAGCCGATCCCCCGGCGCGCGCGCGCGTGCAGCGGCAGCAGGCTGATGTCTTCGTCATCAATGATGATATTGCCCGCGTCGCGCGGCACAATCCCGACCACCATGTAGAAGGTGGTGGTTTTACCGGCGCCGTTGGGGCCGAGCAAGCCGACAATCTCCCCCGAGTTAACGGTGAGACTGACATCTTCCACCACGCGGCGGCCTTTATACGCTTTAGCGAGATTCTTCGCAGTTAAGGTTGCCATAACGGATTAGTTACTCTTCTTTTGCTGGTTGCCGCTTTTGTCCTGCAGCTCGGACGGCACCAGAACGGTGGTGACGCGTCGACCTTTGTCGCTGAAGGCCTGCATTTTTTGCTCTTTCACCAGATAGGTGATCTTGTCGCCCTTGATGTTGCTGTCGAGCTGTTCAAGGTACGCGTTGCCGGTCAGCACGACGTAATCGTTCTGCAGCTCATAGCGCATTTTCGACGCCCGGCCTTTTACCGGTTTGCCGTTATCCTGCATCTGGTAGAAGGTGGCCGGGTTACCGAAACCTTCGATCACCTCTTTGCCTTTTTCATTGCCCGGACGGGTGACTACCACTTTATCAGCGTTAATCTTGATCGTCCCCTGAGTCACGACCACGTTACCGGTGAAGGTGACGACGTTGCCCTGCATATCCAGCGACTGCTGATCGGATTCGATATGGATCGGCTGATCGGTATCGCCCGTCTTGGCGAGGGCCGGGAGGCTGGCGGCCAGTAACGCGCCGGCGAGCGCAATCTTAAGGCTGAGTTTGTTTGTTCTGAATTTCATAAGAGGTTCTCACCTTTTCAATCAGCTCGGCATTTTTGCTGCGAAGGTTTCCACGCATTTTCAGGCCGCTGGAATTAAATGTGGTGCCGTATAACGTCACCATGTCATCGGAGGTAACGTCCTGCGTTACCAGATTTATCTGGGCGTTATCCGTCGTAATTTTGCGCAGTTGAGAGTCTGGCGCGAGCGCATTCACCTCAACGTGCCCGTAAAGATAGAGCATCCGGTCATTTGTCAGCTTCGCTTTATCAGCCCTGACTGACCAGGTCGGCACCTTATTGGTATCAAAGGTGGTCATCACCGGTTTGGTAAACCAGGAGACCTCCTGATCGGAAAAATACTCCACGTGCTCGGCGATCAGCCGATAGCTCAGGGCGCCTTCCGGACTGTACACCACGGTGTCAGTGTGTTCGCTTTTATACGTCGGGTCGTTGGGATTGACCTCCGGCTGGGCCGTGTCGTCCGTATTCGCCAGATTCAGGCCGATGAGGATCAGCGCAAGCAGCGACAGTAAAATGATAACCCAACGTCTGGTTTTACTCATATTGATTGCCCTTTGGCCTCATCCAGCTTGCCCTGCGCCAATAGTAACAAATCGCAGACTTCGCGTACCGCGCCGTGTCCGCCATTAATCCGGGTGATGTAATCGGCGCGCGGCAGCAGCAGCGGATGCGCATCCGCGACGGCGACGCTGAGGCCCACTTCGGCCATCACCGGCCAGTCAATCAGATCGTCGCCGATGTAGGCGACTTCCTCTGGCCGCACGCCCAGTTTGTCAATGAGATCGCGGAACGCCAGCAGCTTGTCCGACTGCCCCTGATACAAATGCGTAATGCCCAGCGTCTGACAGCGATCTTCTACCAGTTTAGCTTTTCGTCCGGTAATAATCGCCACTTCAATGCCAGAGGTCAGCGCGCAGCGGATACCATAGCCATCGCGGACATTGAACGCTTTCAGCTCCTCGCCGTGATTACCCATATAGATAAGCCCGTCGGATAATACACCGTCGACATCGAGGATCAGTAGACGGATCTTAGCCGCGCGATCGAGAAACGTCTGGCTTACCGGCCCATAGCAGGTCGCTAACTGAGCATCAGCATTATTCATTATTTTTTCCTTACTTACACTACGCCCGCGCGCAGGAGATCGTGCATATGTACCACACCCAGCAGATGGTCGCCATCGGCAACCAGCACGCAGGTGATATGACGGGATTGCATCAGGTTTAGCGCATCCACCGCGAGGGTGCCGGGACGGATGCGGATCCCTCCCCGGGTCATGACGTCGGCAATGCTGGCATCGCGCATATCGACGCCGGTGTCGAAGACCCGGCGCAGGTCACCATCGGTAAAGATACCGATGATGTTCATGTCGTCATCGCAGATAGCGGTCATACCTAAATTTTTACGAGTGATTTCCAGCAGCGCATCGCGCAGGGTGGCCTGCAGGCCGACGTGCGGGATCTCATCACCGGTATGCATAATATCATTGACGCGCAGCAACAGCTTACGACCGAGTGCGCCGCCCGGATGCGAGAGAGCGAAATCCTCAGCGGTAAAGCCGCGGGCCTCCAGCAGGGCGACGGCGAGGGCATCGCCCATCACCAGCGCGGCGGTGGTGCTGGAGGTGGGGGCCAGCCCTAATGGACAAGCCTCTTTCGGCACTTTCACGCACAGATGGATATCCGCCGCGCGCGCCATGCTGCTTTCAGGCCGGCTGGTGATGCAGATAAGCTTCACCTGCTGGCGTTTCAGGACCGGGATCAGCGCGAGGATTTCGTTCGATTCGCCGGAGTTCGACAGCGCAATCACCACGTCCTGCGGCGTAACCATGCCCAAATCGCCGTGCGCGGCTTCGCCAGGGTGGACAAAAAATGCCGACGTGCCGGTACTGGCGAAGGTTGCCGCCATTTTGCGGCCGATATGACCGGATTTGCCCATCCCCATCACCACGACTTTCCCGCCGCAGCGGAAAATCGTTTCGCAGGCGCGGATGAAATCTTCATTTATATATTGATCGAGCTGGGCCAGACCTTCACGTTCAATTTCCAGCACCTGACGGCCGGCCTGTTGAAAGTCAAAATCCGTGGGCAAATCTATTTGCGACATGATGTTATCCCGAGTCATTCAACGAAGAGCGGCGCTGTCCAGAACAGCATCGCCAACCAAACCACAAAACCACCGACCAGCAGCGCGCCAACCAGTCGTCCCGGCTGCTGCCTACGGCGCCAGCACAGCACCGCGAAGATCAGGCTGACCAGCAACATCACGCCATAGTCGCGGGTAAAAGCTTCCGCCGCAAAGGCTCCTGGCGCGATCAGCGCCGGCAAACCCAGCACCAGCGCAATATTGAGGATATTCGCGCCGATGATATTGCCGATGGCAATGTCATCTTCCCCTTTGCGCGCCCCGGCGATGGCGGTGGCCAGCTCCGGCAGGCTGGTGCCTATCGCCACTACCGTCAGGCCGACGGTTAGTTCGCTGATGGCAAAATAGTTTGCCAGCACCGTGCTGTTATCCACCACCATGCGGGTGGCCATCGGCATGACGATCATCGCCACCCCTAACCACAGCAGAGCGACCGGCAGCGACCCTTCACGCGGCAGTTCCGCCAGCTGTTCGCGGGTCAGGCTATCGCTTCCCTGGCGTTCCGCCAGACGGGCAATCTTGATGGTGAACAGCAGCCATAGCAGCGCCAGCGCCAGTAAAAACAGGCCGTCGAGACGGGACAGTTGACCATCATAGAGCACCAGCCCCGCCAGCACGCTGACCAGCAACATTAGCGGTAATTCGCGGCGCAGAATATCAGAATGCACGGTAAATGGCCTGAGTAAGGCAGCCAGACCGAGGATCAGGAGAATATTGGTGATATTGGAGCCGAGCGCGGTGCCCACCGCCAGATCGGTCTGCCCATGCAGCGAGGCCGCGGTGGAAACCATGATCTCTGGCAGGCTGGTGCCAATACTCACCACCGTCATACCGATGATCAGCGGCGGGATCCCCAACATGCGACAAAGGATGGAGGCGGCATAGACCAGACGATCGGCGCTGTAGACAACCAGCAATAAACCAATAATTAACAGAGCCGTCGCTAAGAGCATCTAAAGTCCTTTCTTCAGGTATAATCGTCGCCTCGCTGGGTTATCCCTACGCAGCGTAACGAATTCTTAATTTTGACTTTATGCGTGCCAAAAGTAAAACAAATGCCAGCTTTCGCTAACCTGTGCAGGTAAGATTCTGTAAAAATGTTGTGATTGTGGCGTAAGAAAGGGCGATGCTTGCCCATCAGGTGCTTAGTAAGGATGATTTTATGAGCCAAACTCAGGCGAATTTAGTTGAAGTGCGCGGTATCCGCTTTTCTCGCGGCGATCGCGTGATCTTCGACGACATCTCGCTGTCGGTGCCGCGCGGTAAAATTACTGCGATTATGGGACCTTCGGGGATCGGCAAGACTACCCTGTTACGCCTGATCGGCGGACAGATCCCGCCGGACAGGGGAGAGATCCTGTTCGATGGCGAGAACGTACCGCAGATGACCCGTTCACGTCTGTACACGGTGCGTAAGCGGATGAGCATGCTGTTCCAGTCCGGGGCGCTGTTTACCGACCTCAATGTTTTTGACAACGTCGCCTACCCGCTGCGAGAACATACGCATCTGCCGCCTGCGCTGCTGCATACGACGGTGATGATGAAGCTGGAGGCGGTGGGGCTGCGCGGTGCGGCGAAGTTAATGCCCTCCGAGCTTTCCGGCGGCATGGCGCGCCGCGCCGCCCTGGCGAGGGCCATCGCCCTGGAGCCGGATCTCATTATGTTCGACGAACCGTTCGTCGGGCAGGATCCCATCACCATGGGCGTGCTGGTGAAGCTGATTTCTGAACTCAACAGCACGCTGGGCGTCACCTGCATCGTGGTTTCGCACGATGTGCCTGAGGTGCTGAGCATCGCGGACTATGCGTATATCGTGGCGGATAAAAAGATTGTCGCCCACGGCAGCGCCCAGTCGCTACGGGAGAATGCCGACCCTCGGGTTCGTCAGTTCATTGATGGTATTGCCGACGGCCCGGTGCCGTTCCGTTATCCGGCTGGCGACTATCACCATGATTTATTAGGCATAGGGAGTTGAGCGACTGATGCTGTTTAATGCGCTGGCCGCGCTAGGCCATCGCGGTATTAAAACCACCGCGACCTTTGGACGCGCCGGATTAATGCTGTTTAACGCCGTTGTCGGCAAACCAGAGTTTCGCAAGCACGCGCCGCTGCTGGTTCGTCAACTCTACAACGTCGGCGTTCTGTCGATGCTGATTATCATTGTATCGGGCCTGTTTATCGGTATGGTGCTCGGGCTGCAGGGTTATCTGGTCTTAACCACCTACAGCGCAGAGACCAGTCTTGGCATGCTGGTGGCGCTGTCGCTGCTGCGCGAGCTGGGGCCGGTGGTCGCCGCGCTGCTGTTTGCCGGTCGCGCCGGGTCGGCGCTGACCGCCGAGATTGGCCTGATGCGGGCCACGGAACAGCTCTCCAGTATGGAGATGATGGCGGTGGATCCGCTGCGCCGCGTCATTTCTCCCCGTTTCTGGGCCGGCGTCATTTCGCTGCCGCTGCTGACGATTATCTTCGTCGCGGTGGGGATCTGGGGTGGCGCGCTGGTGGGCGTGAGCTGGAAGGGCATTGACGGTGGTTTTTTCTGGACCGCGATGCAAAATGCCGTCGACTGGCGAATGGATCTGGTGAACTGCCTGATTAAGAGCCTGGTATTCGCCATTACGGTAACCTGGATTGCGTTATTCAATGGTTATGACGCTATCCCCACTTCCGCCGGGATTAGCCGGGCGACTACGCGCACCGTGGTGCATGCGTCGCTGGCGGTTCTGGGGCTGGATTTTGTGCTGACTGCGCTGATGTTTGGGAATTGAGTTCATGCAAACGAAAAAAAATGAAATCTGGGTAGGGGTGTTCTTACTGGTGGCGCTGCTGGCGGCGCTGTTTGTCTGCCTGAAGGCGGCCAACGTCACCTCGTTACGTACCGAGCCGACTTACCGTCTTTACGCGACCTTCGATAATATCGGCGGCCTGAAAGCGCGCTCGCCGGTGCGCATCGGCGGTGTGGTTGTTGGCCGCGTGGCGGACATCACCCTCGACCCGAAAACCTATCTGCCGCGCGTGGAGCTCGATATTGATGAGCGCTACAACCATATCCCCGATACCAGTTCGCTGGCGATCCGCACCTCTGGCCTGCTGGGCGAGCAGTATCTGGCGCTGAACGTCGGTTTTGAAGACCCGGACCTCGGGACGACTATCCTTAAAGACGGCGGTACTATCCAGGACACCAAGTCCGCCATGGTGCTGGAAGATCTCATTGGTCAGTTCCTTTATAACAGCAAGGGCGGCGACAATCAGAATTCTGGCAATGATAAGGCCGAGGCAGAAGGTCATACTGACGCGACGCCGGCAGCCGGCAAGACGCATTAATTTCAGGAGAAATACGATATGTTTAAACGCTTACTCATGGTCGCCATGCTGGTGATTGCCCCGCTGACCGCGGTCCAGGCGGCAGACCAGTCCAATCCGTATAAGCTGATGAATGAAGCGGCGCAGAAAACCTTCGATCGCCTGAAGAATGAACAGCCGAAGATCAAGGCCAACCCTAACTATCTGCGCGACATCGTCGACCAGGAGCTTCTGCCGTATGTGCAGGTGAAGTATGCCGGCGCGCTGGTGCTGGGCCGCTATTACAAAGAAGCCACCCCGGCGCAGCGTGAAGCCTATTTTGCCGCCTTCCGTGAATACCTGAAGCAGGCCTATGGCCAGGCGCTGGCCATGTACCACGGTCAGACCTACCAGATTGCCCCGGAACAGCCGCTGGGCAGCGCGACCATCATTCCGATCCGCGTCACCATCCTCGACCCGAATGGCCGTCCGCCGGTACGTCTCGACTTCCAGTGGCGTAAAAACACCCAGACCGGCAACTGGCAGGCCTACGATATGATCGCGGAAGGGGTCAGCATGATCACCACCAAACAAAACGAGTGGAGCGATCTGCTGCGTACCAAGGGCGTTGATGGCCTGACCGCGCAGCTGAAAGCGATCTCCGCTCAGCCGATCACCCTGGAACAGAAAAAATAATGAGCGGGCAGCTGAGCTGGACTCGTGATGGCGAGACGCTGGCGCTGCACGGAGAGCTGGATCAGGATCTGCTGGTCCCGCTCTGGGAGGCACGCGCCCAGGCGACGGCGGGGACAGCGATCATCGATCTCAGCCAGACCACGCGCGTGGATACGGCGGGCCTGGCGCTGTTAGTGCATTTTGTCGCGCTGATTCGCCGCCAGGGCCGGGAAGCGCAGCTGATCGGCAAGAGCGAAAATCTGCAAACGCTGGTCGGTCTTTACAACCTGCCTGCCGATATGATCCCATAATCTTTTCAGTGCCTTAGCATTGAAGCTATTCCGAAAGCCCCGGCAATCTTTTCGCCGGGGCTTTTTGCTTGTTTAAGACCGCGCCACTTTCCTCTAAGATGTTGGGCTGTTTTCACTATCAGATAAATTTGAGCCCATGGAAAATCATGAAATTCAGACCGTGCTGATGAACGCACTCCCCCTCCAGGAAGTCCACGTCTCTGGCGATGGCAGCCACTTTCAGGTTATTGCTGTGGGTGAGATGTTCGATGGCATGAGTCGGGTTAAAAAGCAGCAGAGCGTCTACGCGCCGCTGATGGAATATATTGCTGACAACCGCATCCATGCGCTGTCGATCAAGGCCTTTACTCCGCAGGAGTGGGCGCGAGACCGCAAACTAAATGGCTTCTAAGCTGTGGGGGATCCCCTGCAGCGTATGTGAATTTTTAATAGAGAACAGAATCAATGGATAAATTCCGTGTTCAGGGGCCGACTCGCCTTCAGGGCGAAGTCACCATCTCCGGTGCAAAAAACGCCGCCCTGCCAATCCTCTTCTCCGCGCTGCTTGCCGAAGAGCCGGTAGAGATCCAGAACGTACCTAAGCTGAAAGACATCGATACCACCATGAAGCTGCTGAGTCAGCTGGGCGCGAAGGTAGAGCGCAATGGTTCGGTGTGGATTGACGCCGGCCCGGTCGATGTATTCTGTGCTCCGTACGATCTGGTGAAAACCATGCGCGCCTCCATCTGGGCGCTGGGCCCGCTGGTGGCGCGTTTCGGTCAGGGACAAGTCTCTCTGCCTGGCGGCTGCGCCATCGGCGCGCGTCCGGTCGATCTGCATATTAGCGGGCTGGAACAGCTGGGCGCCGAGATCAAACTGGAAGAAGGTTATGTTAAAGCCTCGGTCAATGGTCGTCTGAAAGGCGCGCATATCGTGATGGATAAAGTGAGCGTCGGCGCCACCGTCACTATCATGAGCGCAGCGACCCTCGCCGAGGGGACGACGATTATCGAAAACGCCGCTCGCGAGCCGGAGATCGTCGATACCGCGAACTTCCTTAACGCGTTGGGCGCAAAAATCAGCGGCCAGGGCACCGATCGCATCACCATCGAAGGCGTGCAGCGTCTGGGCGGCGGCGTTTACCGCGTGCTGCCGGACCGTATTGAAACCGGGACCTTCCTGGTTGCCGCAGCCATTTCCGGCGGCAAGATCCTCTGCCGTCACGCGCAACCAGATACCCTGGACGCCGTACTGGCGAAGCTGCGCGACGCCGGAGCCGACATCGAAACGGGCGAAGACTGGATCAGCCTTGATATGCACGGCAACCGTCCGAAAGCGGTTAACGTGCGTACCGCGCCGCATCCGGGCTTCCCGACGGATATGCAGGCCCAGTTCACGCTGCTCAACCTGGTCGCGGAAGGGACCGGCGTGATCACCGAAACGATCTTTGAAAACCGCTTTATGCACATTCCGGAACTGATCCGTATGGGCGCCCACGCGGAGATCGAGAGCAATACCGCGATCTGTCACGGCGTGGAGCAGCTTTCGGGCGCGCAGGTGATGGCGACCGATTTGCGTGCCTCGGCGAGCCTCGTGCTGGCAGGTTGTATCGCTGAGGGAACCACCATCGTCGATCGCATCTATCATATCGATCGTGGCTATGAGCGTATCGAAGATAAACTGCAGGCGCTGGGTGCCAATATTCAGCGCGTGAAAGGCGAGTAACCGCATCCTGTCAGGGCCCGGGCGTCTATCCCGGGTCCTTGTCGAACAATCACATCACTTGTCCATCTTCTTTTGACGCATCATCTGCGTTCTGTCGATAAACTCATGCGTTACCGGATCATGGTAGCGTGACGGCCAGATGACCCACGGCTGTGTATCCAGCGCCGTGGCGATGATTAATTCGCCTTTCGGCCAGGGGCGGGTCAGGGCGTTCGCCAGCGTTGAAGAACTCAGACCGTGCCGTCGCGACTCTGCCGCCAGCGATGTTCCCCGTTTACGTAATCCCGCAACAATATCTGCGGGATGCCAGTCGATGAACTTATCCATAAATTCTCCTGGTGATAAAGATCCTGATCGGCCCATATGGGCGACGGGGACACTATACCCGCGCACCAGGTAAGGTTCTAACAAGTTCTGTTAAAGCGCCGGAATATTCAGAATGTATCAAGGTATCCGGAAATTTACGGTAGGGAATGGGTTTTTACTGGAACTTTCCCGCGCATTGCGCGGGAAGGGGGAGGGGATTAATGATCGCGCTGAACCGCGATATGCGCCAGCCCGATCAAGGCTTCACGCCAGTGGGTGTCAGGGAGAACCTGCAGCGCGGCAATCGCTTTGTCAGCTTCTTCTTCGGCACGTTTCTGCGTCCACTCCAGCGAACCGCAGGCAGCCATCGTTTCCAGGACGGCATCCAGCAGATGGCGGCCGTTGCCCTGCTCGATTGCCCCGCGAATCATCGCCGATTGATCGGCGGTACCATGGTGCATGGCGTGCAGCAGCGGTAGCGTCGGTTTGCCTTCGTTGAGGTCGTCACCAACGTTTTTACCAAGCCGCTCTCCGTCGGAGCTGTAATCGAGTAAATCGTCGATCAGCTGGAAAGCGGTGCCGAGATAGCGGCCATAATCCTGCAACGCGCGCTCTTCTTCCGCAGTGCAGTCGGCCAGTAATCCCGCACACTGCGAGGCTGCCTCAAACAGACGCGCCGTCTTGCTGTAGATGACGCGCATGTAGTTCTCTTCCGTGATATCCGGGTCATTGACGTTCATCAGCTGCAGCACTTCGCCTTCGGCAATGACGTTCACCGCTTCCGACATGACCTCGAGGATCTTCAGCGAGCCCAACTGGGTCATCATCTGAAAGGCGCGGGTATAGATAAAATCGCCGACCAGCACGCTGGCGGCATTGCCAAACGCCGCATTTGCCGTGGCTTTGCCGCGACGCATATCAGACTCATCGACGACGTCGTCATGCAGCAGGGTGGCGGTATGAATAAATTCAATCAGCGCAGCAATGGTGACATGCGCGCTCCCCTGATAGCCCACCGCGCGGGCGGCGAGCACAGCAATCATCGGGCGAATGCGTTTGCCGCCGCCGCTGACGATGTAATAGCCTAACTGATTGATAAGCTGAACATCGGAGTTGAGTTGCTCAAGAATCGTCGCATTGACACCCGCCATATCTTGCGCGGTTAACTCATTGATTTTTTCTAAATTCATCGCAAAAGCCGGGCCAAATGTCCTGTTACCATGAATCCAGGTGGGATCACAGAAGGATTAAGACAGAATTAAAAGAAGTTATGATTGTACTGAAAAATTGCCGTAGATAAACGTTGTCGTGAAAGTTGTGTTTTTTTTCTGCATTGATCGCTAATCGCTCTTGTCAAAGGCTCGCGTTTTGCGTAATATTCGCGCCCTATTGTGAATATTTATAGCGCACTCTGAATCACACGAAGAGGTGCGCGGAAGCGGAGTTTTATATGTACGCGGTTTTCCAAAGTGGTGGTAAACAACACCGAGTAAGCGAAGGTCAGACCGTTCGCCTGGAAAAGCTGGACATCGCAACTGGCGAAGCTGTTGAGTTCGCTGAAGTGCTGATGATCGCAAACGGTGAAGAAATCAAGATCGGCGTTCCTTTCGTTGAGGGCGGCGTAATCAAAGCTGAAGTTGTTGCTCACGGTCGTGGCGAGAAAGTTAAAATCGTTAAGTTTCGTCGTCGTAAACACTATCGTAAGCAGCAGGGCCATCGTCAGTGGTTCACTGATGTGAAAATCACTGGCATCAGCGCCTAAGACCTGAGGAGTAGATTTAAATGGCACATAAAAAGGCTGGCGGCTCGACTCGTAACGGTCGCGATTCAGAAGCTAAACGTCTGGGCGTAAAACGTTTCGGCGGTGAAGCAGTTCTGGCAGGTAGCATCATCGTTCGTCAACGTGGTACCAAATTCCACGCTGGCACCAACGTTGGTTGCGGCCGTGACCACACTCTGTTCGCTTTGACTGACGGTAAAGTCAAGTTCGAAGTTAAAGGCCCGAAAAACCGTAAATTCATCAGCATCGTTGCTGAATAAGTTTTTCGCGTCCCGGTAACGGATGAAAGCCCCGCAACACGTTGCGGGGCTTTTTACATTCGTCTACCGGAAAATTTTTGCAGGGAAACAGGCATGAAGCAGCAGGCTGGGATTGGCATTATTCTGGCGCTTACCACCGCGATGTGTTGGGGAGCGTTGCCGATTGCAATGAAGCAGGTTCTTGAGGTGATGGCGCCGCCAACGGTGGTGTTTTATCGCTTCCTGATGGCCAGTATTGGCCTTGGCGCGATCCTCGCGATCAAAGGCAAACTGCCGCCGCTGCGAATTTTTCGCAAGCCGCGCTGGCTGGTCTTATTAGCGATTGCCACCGGCGGCCTGTTCGGTAACTTCATCCTGTTCAGTTCTTCCCTGCAGTATCTCAGCCCCACGGCTTCTCAGGTCATCGGCCAGCTATCGCCGGTAGGCATGATGGTGGCTAGCGTCGTGATTCTGAAAGAGCGCATGCGCGGCACCCAGGTGGTGGGCGCGTTAATGCTGCTCAGCGGGTTGGTGATGTTCTTCAACACCAGCCTGATTGAAATCTTTACCCGCCTGACGGACTACACGTGGGGGGTAATTTTCGGCGTTGCTGCCGCCACGGTGTGGGTAAGCTACGGCGTCGCGCAAAAGGTGTTATTGCGCCGTCTGGCATCACAGCAGATACTATTTTTGCTGTACACTTTATGTACGATTGCATTACTGCCGCTCGCTGAGCCTGGTGTGATATCCCGGTTAAGCAGCTGGCAACTGGCATGCCTGATTTTTTGCGGGCTGAATACCCTTGTCGGCTACGGGGCGCTGGCGGAAGCCATGGCGCGCTGGCAGGCGGCGCAGGTCAGCGCGTTAATCACCTTGACGCCACTGTTTACGCTACTGTTTTCTGATTTATTATCAATGGCCTGGCCCGATGTTTTCGCCAGACCGATGTTAAACCTGATTGGTTATCTCGGTGCGTTTGTCGTGGTTGCGGGCGCGATGTATTCCGCCATCGGTCATCGTCTTTGGGGACGTTGGCGTAAGCGAGAGGCGGTAGTACCGCTGCCCCGCTCAGGCGAATGATTTACGGAGAGTAAAATGAAGTTTGTAGATGAAGCAACGATCCTGGTCGTAGCAGGTGACGGCGGCAATGGTTGCGTAAGCTTCCGCCGCGAAAAATATATTCCGAAAGGCGGCCCGGACGGCGGCGATGGCGGTGACGGCGGCGATGTCTGGCTGGAAGCGGACGAAAACCTGAATACCCTGATCGACTACCGTTTTGAAAAATCTTTCCGCGCCGAACGCGGGCAGAATGGCCAGAGCCGCGACTGTACCGGTAAGCGTGGTAAAGACGTGACGGTAAAAGTGCCGGTCGGGACCCGGGTTATCGACCAGGGCACCGGCGAGACCATGGGCGATATGACCAAACACGGTCAGCGTCTGATGGTGGCGAAGGGCGGCTGGCACGGTCTGGGCAACACCCGTTTTAAATCATCCGTTAACCGTACGCCGCGTCAGAAGACTATGGGTACGCCGGGTGATAAGCGCGACCTGCAGCTGGAGCTGATGCTGCTGGCGGACGTCGGAATGCTCGGGATGCCGAACGCCGGTAAATCCACCTTCATCCGTGCGGTCTCCGCCGCCAAGCCGAAAGTGGCTGACTATCCGTTTACCACCCTGGTACCAAGCCTGGGCGTGGTGCGTATGGACAATGAGAAGAGCTTTGTGGTCGCCGATATCCCGGGGCTGATTGAAGGCGCAGCGGAAGGCGCAGGCCTCGGCATCCGCTTCCTCAAGCACCTTGAGCGCTGCCGCGTATTGCTGCACCTGATCGACATCGAGCCTATCGACGGTTCCGATCCGGTTGAGAACGCGCGCATCATCATCGGCGAGCTGGAGAAATACAGCGAGAAGCTGGCCTCCAAACCGCGCTGGTTAGTCTTTAACAAGATTGACCTGATGGACAAAGCGGAAGCCGAAGCTAAAGCGAAGGCGATTGCTGAAGCGCTGGGTTGGGAAGAGAAATTCTACCTGATCTCCGCCGCCAGCCAGCAGGGCGTAAAAGATCTGTGCTGGGACGTGATGACCTTCATCATCGAAAACCCCATCGTGCAGGCGGAAGAAGAGCAGAAGCCGGAGAAAGTCGAGTTTATGTGGGACGACTATCACCGTCAGCAGCTTGAAGAGGCCGAAGCCGAAGTGGAAGATGACGAAGACTGGGATGACGACTGGGACGAAGACGACGAAGAAGGCGTTGAATTCATCTACAAACGTTAATCCTGACTTCTCTGGATCAAAAAGGGCCGCATCTGATGCGGCCCTTTTGTTTTTAGTTGTTCTGGTACAAATCTTTATAAAGCCGGCTTTCAAAGCGTACCAAGGGTATGCGGCGGTTACGCTGATCGGCTGGCTCCACGGCGTAGCCGGAGAGGTATTGCACGAAGGCCACCTTTTGCCCGCTGGCGGTAGTGATGAAGCCCGCAAGGTTATAAACCCCCTGCAGCGACCCGGTTTTCGCCGAGACTTTGCCATCGACGCCCGCCTGATGGAGGCCGGCGCGATACTGCAGCGAGCCGTCATGGCCCGCCAGCGGCAGCATAGAGATGAAGTTGAGCTCGGTGTCGTGCTGGGCGATATACTGCAACACCTGCATCATGGTCGCCGGGGCGATCAGGTTGTGGCGCGACAGGCCAGAGCCGTCGGCGATGATGGTGTTGCCGAGATCAACCCCAGCCTGTTGACGCAGGATCTGACGTACGGCATCGGATCCTGCCCGCCAGGTCCCTGGTACGCCGAACCGGGCATGACCGATGGTACGAAAAACGGTATCCGCAATCATATTGTCGGATTTCTTCAGCATGATCCGTAGCAGATCGTGCAGCGGCGCCGACTGGGTGGTGGCTAATACCGTGCCGGGCTCATTGGCCAGCGTCTGACGCAGCAGCGTGCCGCTATAGGCGATCCCCGCCTGCTTCAGCTCCGCTTTAAGGATCGCCCCGGCGTAGCTGGCGCCATCCTGTATCGCGAAGGCCAGCGGCAGCGGTTCGCTACGCTGCGGCAGGCAGCCGGTGAGGGTATAGCGATTGAGGTCGCCCGGCACCACGTCCAGTTCGCAATACTGGGCTTCCGATGAGCCACGCGCCAGGGTGCGAACCTGACTGAACATGGTGACCGGATAATAGGAGGCGACGCGAATGAAGGAGAGATCGCCCGGCTTCTGCGCGCTATACAGCGAGACCGAGAAGCAGTTGCGGTCGACAATCGCCGCTGCAGGTGGAGCGCTGAAGCATTGCGTCAGGTCGTTCCACGGCCACCCCGGCGCTTTATCATGGCTGGCGAAGACCGAGGTATCGATAAGCACATTGCCGTCGATACGCTGCACGCCAGCTTTTTTCAGCGTCGCCACCATATTGCGAATATCCTGCCGCTTCAGCGTCGGGTCGCCGCCGAAGCGGGCGATCAGATCGCCTTTCAGCATGCCGCCGTCCAGTGAGCCTTTGGTTTCCAGCGTGGTGGTGAAACGAAAATCGGGACCCAGCTGCAGCAGGGCCGCCAGCGCGGTGATGACCTTTTGCGTACTGGCCGGAAGCGCCATTTGCTGGCTGTGATAGTCGATTTCCGGCGTCGATGCGCCGACCTTTTGCGCCATAAAGGCAAGGTTCGCACCGGCGGGAAGCTGGGTGATGTACTCGTCAATATTCGCCGCCTGAGCGCTAAGCGCTATACCGGCAGTCAATCCGATGATAAATCTGGGAAATCGCATAATCTCGCGCTAACAACCTGAAGCCAGGCCGTCATACTACGGTGCAACGCCCAGTAAAGTAAACGATGACCCATAATGAACTTCGGGGTAAAATACCTATCAAATGAAAAATTGCTGCTGACCTGGGGAGTGTTTCCCGGGTCGGTTTCTTTTTGCTCGTGTCCTGCCCGTGGACAGGACAGGTGGCGGAGCGGAGCTATCCGTTTCCTGAAGGAATGATAAAGAGGTATAACTAATGCAAGCGATTCCGATGACCTTACGTGGCGCTGAAAAACTGCGCGAAGAACTGGATTATCTGAAGTCTGTGCGTCGTCCTGAAATCATTGCCGCTATTGCTGAGGCCCGTGAACACGGCGATCTGAAAGAGAATGCCGAGTATCACGCCGCGCGTGAACAGCAGGGCTTCTGCGAAGGGCGTATCAAGGATATCGAAGCGAAGCTGTCCAATGCGCAGGTTATCGATATCACCAAAATGCCGAATAATGGCCGGGTGATTTTTGGCTCTACTGTCAGCGTGCTGAACCTCGATACTGACGAGGAACAGACCTACCGTATCGTGGGCGATGACGAAGCTGATTTTAAGCAGAATCTGATCTCCGTGAACTCGCCGATTGCCCGTGGTCTGATCGGTAAAGAGCAGGATGACGTCGTGACTATCCGTACACCGGGTGGGGAAGTGGAATACGAAATTACCAAGGTTGAATACCTGTAAGGCGTATTTCCCGCTACGATGTTTATAGATTGTAAAGAAAGGAAAAAGGCCGCATAGCGGCCTTTTATCAACGTCACGAGCATGGCATTTTGCTCGCCTGGCCACAGAAATCCCTCGTTTTACACAAAGTTGTGTCGGGATTGAGGATATTCTTAGCGTGGCAGCGAGATTTTACGCTCTGGCGTTGGGCGGTACAGAACCAGCGTTTTACCGATGACCTGTACGTTACAGGCGCCGGTTTCGCGCACGATGGCTTCCACGATCAAGGCTTTAGTTTCGCGATCTTCTGAGGCGATCTTCACCTTGATGAGTTCATGGTGCCCTAACGCTTGTTCGATCTCGGCCAGTACCCCTTCGGTCAAACCATTGTTGCCAAGCATAACTACCGGCTTGAGCGGATGTGCCAGACCTTTCAGGTGCTGTTTTTGTTTAGTACTCAGATTCATCGTATTTTTTTGCTTACGTTGGGATTGAAAACGGGTCATTCTACCGCCATCTCCCATATATCGCCAAACTACCGCGTCGATTTTTACGCAGTAAAGTACGATGAACCCGAACGGGAATGTTAAATGACAGGTAAAAAGCGTTCTGCCAGCTCAAGCCGCTGGCTTCAGGAACACTTTAGCGATAAATATGTTCAACAGGCACAGAAAAAGGGGTTACGTTCCCGTGCCTGGTTTAAACTTGATGAAATACAGCAAAGTGACAAAATTTTTAAGCCGGGGATGACGATAGTTGACCTCGGCGCTGCTCCCGGAGGCTGGTCGCAGTATGCGGTCACGCAGATCGGCAACAGCGGCCGCATCATCGCTTGCGATCTTTTACCAATGGATCCAATCGTTGGTGTGGACTTCCTTCAGGGCGACTTTCGTGATGAATTAGTCCTGAAAGCGTTACTTGAGCGAGTAGGCGACAGTAAAGTACAAGTGGTCATGTCCGATATGGCGCCGAATATGTGCGGAACACCGGCGGTGGATATTCCCCGGGCGATGTATCTGGTAGAACTGGCGCTTGAAATGTCTCGTGATGTATTAGCGCCAGGTGGTAGTTTTGTAGTGAAGGTGTTCCAGGGCGAAGGCTTCGATGAGTATCTTCGAGAAATTCGCTCCCTGTTTACGAAGGTCAAAGTTCGTAAGCCGGACTCTTCCCGCGCTCGTTCGCGTGAAGTGTATATTGTAGCGACCGGGCGTAAACCATAACCGGCAGATTTCAAATGAAAGTTTGAAAGAAACTGGATATAGCGTATCCTGACGCTGTTTTTAACACAGTTGTAATAAGAGGTTAATCCCTTGAGTGACATGGCGAAAAACCTAATACTCTGGCTGGTCATTGCCGTTGTGCTGATGTCAGTATTCCAGAGCTTTGGGCCCAGCGAGTCGAATGGCCGCAAGGTGGATTATTCTACCTTCCTGCAAGAGGTCAATCAGGACCAGGTTCGCGAAGCGCGTATCAACGGACGTGAGATCAACGTTACCAAGAAAGATAGTAACCGTTACACGACTTACATTCCGGTTAACGATCCGAAGCTGCTCGATAACCTGTTGACTAAAAACGTCAAAGTTGTTGGTGAACCACCAGAAGAGCCAAGCCTGCTGGCTTCCATCTTCATCTCCTGGTTCCCAATGCTGCTGTTGATCGGCGTCTGGATCTTTTTTATGCGGCAAATGCAGGGCGGCGGCGGAAAGGGCGCGATGTCCTTCGGCAAAAGCAAAGCCCGTATGCTGACGGAAGATCAGATCAAAACCACTTTTGCTGACGTTGCCGGGTGTGACGAAGCGAAAGAGGAAGTCGGCGAACTGGTGGAATACCTGCGTGAGCCGAGCCGCTTCCAGAAACTGGGCGGTAAGATCCCGAAAGGCGTCCTGATGGTCGGTCCTCCGGGTACCGGTAAAACGCTGCTGGCGAAAGCGATCGCTGGCGAAGCAAAAGTGCCGTTCTTTACTATTTCCGGTTCTGACTTCGTAGAAATGTTCGTCGGTGTTGGTGCATCCCGTGTACGTGACATGTTCGAACAGGCTAAGAAAGCAGCGCCTTGCATCATCTTCATCGATGAAATCGACGCCGTCGGCCGCCAGCGTGGCGCCGGTCTTGGCGGTGGTCACGATGAACGTGAGCAGACCCTGAACCAGATGCTGGTTGAGATGGACGGCTTCGAAGGTAACGAAGGCATTATCGTTATCGCGGCGACTAACCGTCCGGACGTTCTTGACCCCGCGCTGCTGCGTCCGGGCCGTTTTGACCGCCAGGTGGTGGTTGGCCTGCCGGATGTTCGCGGTCGTGAGCAGATCCTGAAAGTGCATATGCGTCGCGTTCCGCTGGCGCCGGATATCGATGCGGCAATCATTGCTCGCGGTACCCCTGGCTTCTCCGGTGCGGACCTGGCCAACCTGGTCAACGAAGCGGCCCTGTTTGCTGCCCGCGGCAACAAACGCGTCGTATCGATGGTTGAGTTCGAAAAAGCGAAAGACAAAATCATGATGGGTGCGGAACGCCGCTCCATGGTGATGACGGAAGCGCAGAAAGAGTCCACCGCTTACCACGAAGCGGGCCACGCGATTATCGGTCGTCTGGTGCCGGAGCACGATCCGGTGCACAAAGTGACGATTATCCCGCGCGGTCGTGCGCTGGGTGTGACCTTCTTCCTGCCGGAAGGCGATGCGATCAGCGCCAGCCGTCAGAAACTGGAAAGTCAGATCTCCACCCTGTACGGCGGTCGTCTGGCGGAAGAGATTATCTACGGTCCGGAACATGTTTCTACCGGCGCGTCTAACGACATTAAAGTGGCGACGAACCTGGCGCGTAACATGGTGACCCAGTGGGGCTTCTCCGACAAACTTGGTCCGCTGCTGTACGCGGAAGAAGAGGGTGAAGTGTTCCTCGGCCGCAGCGTCGCGAAAGCGAAGCATATGTCCGATGAAACTGCACGTATCATCGACCAGGAAGTGAAATCGCTGATTGAGCGTAACTACGGTCGTGCTCGCCAGCTGCTGAACGACAACATGGACATTCTGCACGCGATGAAAGATGCGCTCATGAAGTATGAGACCATCGATGCGCCGCAGATTGACGACCTAATGGCTCGTCGCGATGTTCGTCCGCCAGCGGGATGGGAAGAACTCGGTTCTTCTAACAACTCTGACAACAATGGCACGCCTCGTGCGCCGCGTCCGGTCGATGAACCGCGTACGCCGAACCCGGGCAACACCATGTCAGAGCAGCTGGGCGACAAATAAGCTGCCGCTGTTGATGTCTTGTTTTAACCTTAAAACCCCGGGGCGCCCGCTCCGGGGTTTTTCTTTTTTAACCTCTTCAGTCTCAGGGATTTTGTGATGAAACTTGTAGCCCAGGGCTCAACCCTCGATCTCTCTCACCCCCACGTGATGGGTATTCTTAATGTGACGCCTGACTCCTTCTCCGATGGCGGCGCCCATAATTCGCTGATTGAGGCGGTGAAGCATGCCAATCTGATGATCAACGCCGGGGCGACCATCATTGATATCGGCGGTGAATCGACGCGGCCAGGGGCGGCTGAGGTTAGCGTGGAAGAGGAGCTTGCGCGGGTGATCCCGGTGGTGGAGGCTATCGCCCAGCGCTTTGAGGTGTGGATCTCCGTGGATACCTCCAAAGCGGAGGTTATCCGCGAATCCGCCCGGGCAGGGGCGCATATCATTAACGATATTCGTTCGCTGACCGAACTCGGCGCGCTGCAGGCTGCGGCGGACACCGGGCTGCCGGTGTGTCTGATGCATATGCAGGGACAGCCGAAAACCATGCAGGAGGCGCCGAAGTATGAGGATGTCTTCGCCGATGTGGAGCGCTTTTTTAATGAACACATCGTGCGCTGCGAACAGGCAGGGATCGCAAAAGAAAAATTGCTGCTCGACCCGGGATTCGGTTTCGGTAAAAATCTCACCCACAATTATCAATTGCTGGCCAGGCTGGGAGAGTTTCATCACTTTGGTCTGCCGCTGCTGGTCGGTATGTCGCGTAAGTCGATGGTAGGTCAGTTGCTGAACGTCGGGCCGTCGGAACGGCTTAACGGCAGCCTGGCGTGTGCCGTCATTGCAGCAATGCAGGGCGCGCAGATTATCCGCGTCCATGATGTCAAAGAAACGGTAGAAGCGCTGCGCGTGGTGGAAGCCACTCTCGCCGCTAAGGGAAAAAAACGTTATGAGTAACCGCAAGTATTTTGGCACCGATGGTATTCGTGGCCGCGTCGGCGATGCGCCGATCACTCCGGAATTTGTGCTTAAGCTCGGCTGGGCGGCGGGCAAAGTGTTAGCGCGTCACGGCTCGCGTAAAATTATCATCGGCAAGGATACCCGTATTTCGGGCTATATGCTGGAATCGGCGCTGGAAGCCGGGCTGGCGGCAGCGGGGCTCTCTGCGTCGTTCACCGGGCCAATGCCAACGCCGGCGATCGCCTACCTGACGCGCGCCTTTCGCGCCGAGGCGGGGATCGTCATCTCCGCTTCACATAACCCTTTCTACGACAACGGCATCAAGTTCTTCTCCATTGAGGGCACCAAGCTGCCGGATGATGTGGAAGAGGCGATTGAAGCCGAAATGGAGAAAGAACTCACCTGTGTGGACTCGGCTGAGCTGGGCAAAGCCAGCCGCATCGTCGATGCCGCGGGCCGCTACATTGAGTTTTGTAAAGGCACCTTTCCTAACGAACTGAGCCTCTCCACGCTGAAAGTGGTGGTGGACTGTGCGCACGGCGCAACCTACCACATCGCGCCCAATGTTTTCCGCGAGCTGGGCGCCCAGGTTATCGCGATGGGCTGCGAGCCTAACGGCCTCAACATCAACGAAGAGGTCGGGGCCACCGACGTGCGGGCGCTGCAGGCGCGCGTGCTGGCGGAAAAAGCCGATCTGGGCATTGCCTACGATGGCGATGGCGATCGGGTGATCATGGTTGACCACGAAGGCAATAAAGTCGATGGTGACCAGATCCTCTACATCATCGCCCGGGAAGGGCTGCGTCAGGGACAGCTGCGCGGCGGCGCCGTCGGTACGCTGATGAGCAATATGGGCCTGGAGCTGGCGCTCAAGCAGCTGGGCATCCCGTTTGCCCGCGCTAAGGTGGGTGACCGCTATGTGCTGGAGATGCTCCAGGAAAAAGGCTGGCGCATCGGTGCGGAAAACTCCGGCCATGTGATCCTGCTGGATAAAACCACTACCGGCGATGGCATCGTCGCCAGTTTGCAGGTGGTCGCGGCGATGGTACGCAACCACATGAGCCTGCATGACCTGTGCAGCGGCATGAAGATGTTCCCTCAGCTGCTGGTGAATGTGCGCTTTACCGAGGGCAGCGGTAACCCTCTGGAGAATGAGCATGTCAAAGCGGTGACCGCAGAAGTGGAAGCGGCGTTAGGTAAGCGTGGCCGCGTCCTGCTGCGTAAATCGGGTACGGAACCGCTGATCCGCGTCATGGTGGAAGGCGAGCATGAAGATCAGGTGCACGAGTTTGCGCATCGCATCGCCGAAGCGGTAAAAAGCGTCTAAGCTTGTCGGCTAAGTGGTTAAAAAGGCGGCGCTTGCCGCCTTTTTTATGATCGAACACCGGCTTTTTGCTGTTTTTTTCTGCAGTTGATACAATGTGTCGAAATTGCCCTTGCGAAGGTCATTCGCTTTGGTTAGTATTCACACCCGCTTCAGTGGGAAACGTTAAAACGTCCCGCTTTATTGGTCGAAGCACTTGGTATGCGGCGAATCCGCAAGGAACAGGTTGATTATGTACGAAGCTCTTTTGGTTGTTTTCCTTATTGTAGCGATTGGCCTCGTAGGTCTGGTTATGCTGCAGCAAGGTAAAGGCGCTGATATGGGAGCCTCCTTCGGTGCAGGCGCTTCCGGCACACTGTTTGGGTCCAGCGGTTCTGGTAACTTCATGACCCGTATGACCGGTATCCTGGCTGCGCTGTTCTTCATCATCAGTCTGGCGCTGGGTAACATCAACAGCAACAAGACCAGTAAAGGAAGTGAGTGGGATAACCTGAGCGCGCCGAAAACAGAGCAAACTCAGCCAACTGCGCCGGCTCAGCCGACCAGCGATATCCCGCACTAAGTATTCTGTACCGAGGTGGTGGAATTGGTAGACACGCTACCTTGAGGTGGTAGTGCCCTAACGGGCTTGTGGGTTCGAGTCCCATCCTCGGTACCAATATTCCAGAAAAAAGACGCTGAAAAGCGTCTTTTTTTGTTTTTATCCCCACCGGTCATTTATTAATAAACATCTCTTCACTGGCTCCCGCCTTTTACTGTCGTTAAAGTCGCCACGTCTAATCAACAGAGGTGAAGTGACACAATGAACAAGATCGGGTTGCTTATCGTCGCCGGCGCGCTCGGTTTAGCGGGATGCAGTTCAACATCGCCATCCAAAACGGTGGAGACGATTAATGCGCTAACCGTACCGGTATCATACAGTGAGCCTGGCGTTGCAGCGAACAATGCCCAGGCGGTGACGCGCTATTTCCAGGACAATACGGCACTGATTGGCCGCCTTAACCATTCGTTGAAAAGTCATTATCTGCAGGATGTTGAGCGCCGCGATGTGTTCGACAGACACAGCGAGGCGTATCAGGTGTATGGCGCTCTGACCCGCCTGGAGCAGATGGCGTCTATGAATGAGGTTTACCGCAAAGAGAATAATGTTGCTGGCCTGCAGGAGATTAACCGCGTACTGAAAAGCGTGCCACAGGCCAGTTAAGAATGAAGCAGGGACTGCCGGATGGCAATCCCTGTGCATGGATTAAAAGCGGAAGTTAACCCCGGCGTAGGCCCCGTCGGCGAGGGTGTTGTCGCGATGGCCGTCTTTCCCCGCCATATCGATATATCGATAGCCTGCTTCGATATTCAGCGACGGCAGCACGTTAAGGCGTACCCCGGCATTGGCCTCCACATAATCATCGACGCCGCTGGACATCGAGTCCGGCGAGTAATAACCCTCACCGAAGAGCGTGAAGTACTGGCCGAGAGGAAGCTCTGCTCCGCCACCCGCGGCGATGGCGTAGCCTTCATCCCCATCTTTAGGGTTCAGATAGATGCCTTTACCGCCCAGCGTCATCAGGAAAGGCCCGAGGTTGAAGTTATAACCCATACCCAGTCCAATGGTGTCGCCGTCATTGTCACTATGCGCCCACTGGGTATTGAACGTCATTCCAGGTTCCCCGGCGCCAAAGCTGGCAGATAGATTGGTAAACTCGCTACCGGCTTCACCATGCAGATTAACGGATGCGCAGGCGGCGCCGCTGGCCCCCACAGCGATCATCAGGGCTACCATTTTTGGAGCAATAGACTTCATTGTTGAATTCCTTCAGATAAAAAAAAGCCCGATACGGGTGTTCGGGCAAAATTAACGGGTTTTTGGATCTCATCGTTATGGTCGAGCAGGCGGTAGGAGAGGGGATCAACTCCCGCTACCGCTGCTCACGCCTGGCCGATTGCCGGCGGCATATCCTGCACCTGCGCAGGCTCGGCGATGCATGCCTTGGCTGTCTGCTGGTCGTACCCGGCACAGGATGTCCTCCGGTAACTCAGGTATTTAGCTTAAAATTATTTTTTTGTTACCGTTAGCGTTTATTGGTTTAAATTTAAACAACTTCAGCTGTGAGATGAATAGCCACAAATGACAGAGGTTGGCGCGAGTCAGAATTTTTCAGGAAGTGAGGCAATGCTTTGTAAATAACCCCCCCGGGCAAAGGCAATATAACCGCCTTTCTTTAAGGCTGACAAGACATTAAGAATACTGCTGCGTGAGAGATGAGTCCGGTCCTGAATATATTCAAGAATAGATACGCGCTGTCGTGTCTCTTCGGTTAAGAGCATCATTTCCAGCAGATGGTTACGGATCACCGAATAGGTTCGCTGTTGCAAGACCAGATCGTCACGATACACCATATACGAGGTATGATAGGCCAGCAGGATTGTCACTTCTTCCCACAGATTATGCTGACGAAATAGCGCCGACGCCAGATCGTAGTCGATACGTAGCAGCTCGGATGAGACCTCTGCACGCAGGCTATGACTGCGGCTGGGCTGCAGCATTTCCGCCACGCCGAAAAGGTGGGGTTCATAGACGGTCACCATCAAGAGCCTGTCGGAATTACGAATAATCGACAACTCGCCTTTTTTAAAAATAAAGAGCTGGGTTTTGCCTTTATATTCCCACGTGAGTCTTTTTCTGGCGATCGCGTTAACGGGCGTCGCGTGTGGCTCAAGCACATCGATCAATCGGTCAATGGCCTTCTGCGGCCTGATAGGCGGTTTAATATTCATGATGTTTATCACCAGATACGAATTAATCAATTGAGGATATTATAGTCAACAATTTTGCTGACCAGGCGATAAGGAAATAATGCCTCTTTTCGAATTTTCTGGTGCAGACTGGTAACAAAAAATAAAAAAGCCGGCGGAGAGCCGCCGGCAGAGAGCAAACATCGTCAGGCGATTATTTGCCTTTGTTTTCCAGATTTTCAACCTGCGGTAAACCCGTCGCTGAGGAGGCGCTCAGCAGGCCAGACTGCGCGTAGCCGAACAGCTTCTCGCGGGTATCGGTGATATCCAGATTACGCATGGTCAGCTGGCCGATACGGTCTTCAGCGGTAAACATGGAATCGCCTTTTTCCATGGTCAGACGCTCTGCTTTATAGGTCAGGTTGTCTGATACCGTATTGAGGATCGAGTAGTCGTTGCCGCGACGCAGCTCAAGGGTGACTTCGCCGGTGATCTGGCTGGCGACCCAGCGCTGCAGCGAATCACGCAGCATCAGCGCCTGGGAATCGAACCAGCGGCCCTGATACAGCAGACGGCCCAGCTGGCGACCGTGAGCGTGATATTGCTCGATAGTATCTTCGTTATGAATACCGGTCAGCAGACGCTCGTAAGCGATATGCAGCAGCGCCATCCCCGGGGCTTCATAAATGCCGCGGCTTTTCGCTTCGATAATCCGGTTTTCGATCTGGTCGCTCATGCCCAGGCCGTGACGACCGCCGATGCGGTTGGCTTCCAGCATCATCTCGACATCATCGGCGAAGGTTTTGCCATTAAGCGCTACCGGGTGACCCTGCTCAAAGCGTACGGTGACCTCTTCCACAGGGATCTTCACGTTTTCGTCCCAGAACTTCACGCCCATAATCGGGTTGACGATCTTGACGCTGGAATTCAGAAACTCCAGATCTTTCGCTTCGTGGGTAGCGCCGAGCATGTTGGAGTCGGTTGAATAGGCTTTCTCGACCGACATCTTGTAGTCAAAGCCGCAGGCGATCATAAATTCGGACATTTCGTGACGGCCGCCGAGTTCATTGATGAAATCGCTGTCCAGCCACGGTTTGTAGATCTGCAGTTCAGCGTTGGTCAGCAGGCCGTAGCGATAGAAACGTTCGATATCGTTGCCTTTATAGGTGCTGCCATCGCCCCAGATGTTGACGCCGTCTTCTTTCATTGCCGCTACCAGCATGGTGCCGGTGACCGCGCGGCCCAGCGGCGTGGTGTTGAAGTAGGTCAACCCGCCGGTGGTGTTATGGAAAGCGCCACACTGAATCGCGGCGATCCCTTCTGCGACCAGCTGTTTGCGGCAGTCGATCAGACGGGCGCCTTCGGCGCCGTACTCTTTCGCGCGGCGCGGAATAGCATCGTAGTCGTCTTCGTCCGGTTGACCCAGGTTAGCGGTATATGCATAAGGCACGGCGCCTTTTTTGCGCATCCATAACAGCGCGGCGCTGGTATCCAGTCCACCAGAGAAAGCGATACCAATACGTTGACCAACCGGGAGATGCTTGAGAATCGTCGTCATAAAATAAAACCCTGCTCGATAGACTGTGGTGAGTTCGACTCAACAACCTTAACTGCATTTTTATGCATTAATTGTGAGTATTCATTTAACCATCTTTTACTGGTGACAGGAAGGGCTTCATCATCTTTTTGCTAAAAAAGCCTGAAATACCAGCACAAACGGCAATCGGGGGCGATAAAATGCATGTTGACAAAATATACTAATTGTCGTTACAATTCATCCCGATTTTATGTCCCGTCTTCGGTACCAAATCCCAGCAGTATTTGCGTCTTTTGCTCAAAAAGAGTAAAATATGCCACGTTTCAGGCGCGGGGTGGAGCAGCCTGGTAGCTCGTCGGGCTCATAACCCGAAGGTCGTCGGTTCAAATCCGGCCCCCGCAACCACTTTCCCATTAAGTACTTTTTCAAATATACTGTGAGGACTAGGTGTCCTTCGTAGCCGAATTTGAAAGAATTCTTGCGGAAGGTGTTCCAGATCGCCATGGCGATCTCAGGGTTCAGTTATCTAAAGCCCCGATTTATCGGGGTTTTTTGTTATCTGACTTCAGAATAACTGGGCTATACGCCCTTTTTTTATGTCTTGGGGGTGGGTTTGTCCACATTAGAGCAAAAATTGACAGAGATGCTCACTGCGCCGGTTGAAGCGCTTGGCTTTGAGCTGGTCGGCATCGAATTTATTCGCGGTCGCACATCCACACTGCGCATCTATATTGATAGTGAAGATGGCATCAACGTTGATGATTGTGCTGATGTGAGCCACCAGGTAAGCGCCGTCATGGATGTCGAAGACCCGATCACTGTCGCTTACAACCTGGAAGTCTCTTCGCCTGGTCTCGACCGTCCGATGTTCACCGCCGAACACTATCAACGTTTCACTGGCGAAGAAGTTGCGCTGGTGCTGCGCATGGCGGTTCAGAACCGTCGCAAATGGCAGGGCATTATCAAAGCGGTAGACGGTGAAATGATCACGGTAACCGTCGAAGGCAAAGATGAAGTGTTCGCGCTGAGTAACATCCAGAAGGCGAACCTGGTTCCCCACTTTTAACAGTCTGGATTGAGGTGAAAGGCCCCGATGAACAAAGAAATTTTGGCTGTTGTTGAAGCCGTTTCCAACGAAAAAGCGCTGCCGCGTGAGAAAATTTTCGAAGCGCTGGAAAGCGCGCTGGCAACGGCCACCAAGAAAAAATACGAACAAGAGATCGACGTTCGCGTTGAAATCGACCGCAAGAGCGGCGATTTCGACACTTTCCGTCGCTGGCTGGTTGTAGAAGAAGTCACCCAGCCGACGCGCGAGATCACGCTGGAAGCCGCGCGTTTCGAAGATGAAAGCATGAACGTCGGCGACTACGTCGAAGATCAGATTGAATCTGTCACCTTCGACCGCATCACCACCCAGACCGCTAAACAGGTTATCGTGCAGAAAGTTCGCGAAGCCGAGCGCGCGATGGTGGTCGATCAGTTCCGCGAGCACGAAGGTGAGATCATCACCGGCGTGGTGAAAAAAGTGAACCGCGACAACATCACTCTGGATCTGGGCAACAACGCTGAAGCCGTGATCCTGCGTGAAGATATGCTGCCGCGTGAAAACTTCCGTCCGGGCGACCGCATTCGCGGCGTACTGTACGCCGTCCGTCCGGAAGCGCGTGGCGCCCAGCTGTTCGTGACCCGTTCCAAACCTGAGATGCTGATCGAACTGTTCCGCATCGAAGTGCCGGAAATCGGTGAAGAAGTGCTGGAGATCAAAGCGGCAGCTCGCGATCCGGGCTCTCGTGCCAAAATCGCGGTGAAAACCAACGACAAGCGTATCGACCCGGTTGGCGCTTGCGTCGGTATGCGCGGCGCGCGCGTGCAGGCGGTATCCACCGAGCTGGGCGGCGAGCGTATCGATATCGTCCTCTGGGATGATAACCCGGCGCAGTTCGTGATTAACGCTATGGCGCCGGCAGACGTCGCGTCCATCGTGGTGGATGAAGATAAACACACCATGGATATCGCGGTAGAAGCGGGCAACCTGGCGCAGGCGATTGGCCGTAATGGTCAGAACGTCCGCCTGGCCTCGCAGCTTAGCGGCTGGGAACTCAACGTGATGACCGTTGACGATCTGCAGGCTAAGCACCAGGCGGAAGCGCATGCCGCTATCGATACCTTCACCAAATATCTCGATATTGATGAAGATTTCGCGACAGTGCTGGTTGAAGAAGGCTTCTCCTCACTGGAAGAGCTGGCCTATGTGCCGATGAAAGAACTGCTGGAAATCGACGGTCTGGATGAAGCCACCGTTGAAGCACTTCGTGAGCGTGCGAAAAACGCACTGACTACGCTGGCGCTGGCTCAGGAAGAAAGCCTGGGAGATAACAAACCTGCCGATGATCTGTTGAATCTCGAAGGTCTGGATCGTGCCCTGGCATTCAAACTGGCTGCCCGTGGTGTTTGTACGCTGGAAGATCTCGCCGAGCAGGGCGTTGATGACCTGGCTGATATCGAAGGGATGACCGACGAGAAAGCTGGCGAGCTCATCATGGCCGCTCGCAACATTTGTTGGTTCGGCGACGAAGCGTAATAAACTGTAGCAGGAAGGAACAGCATGACAGATGTGACTATTAAAGCGCTGGCCTCAGAGATTCAGACCTCTGTGGATCGCCTGATACAGCAATTTGCTGACGCAGGCATCCGCAAAACGGCTGATGATTCTGTGACCTCGCAAGAGAAACAAACTTTGTTGACGCACCTGAACCGTGAGCACGGTTCGGCGCCAGACAAGCTGACGTTACAGCGTAAGACGCGCAGTACGTTGAATATTCCAGGTACCGGTGGAAAGAGTAAATCGGTACAAATCGAAGTCCGCAAGAAACGCACCTTTGTGAAACGCGATCCGCAAGAGGCTGAACGCCTGGCCGCGGAAGAGCAGGCGCAGCGTGAAGCGGAAGAGCAGGCCCGTCGTGAAGCTGAAGAAGCAGCGAAACGCGAGGCGCAATTAAAAGCTGAACGTGAGGCCGCAGAACAAGCTAAACGTGAAGTCGCTGATAAAGCGAAACGTGAAGCTGCGGAAAAAGACAAAGTGAGCAATCAACATACCGACGAAATGACCAAAACCGCCCAGGCTGAAAAGATCCGTCGCGAGAACGAAGCCGCGGAACTGAAGCGCAAATCGGAAGAAGAAGCACGCCGCAAACTTGAAGAAGAAGCGCGCCGTGTAGCGGAAGAAGCACGCCGTATGGCAGAAGAAAACGAAAAAAATTGGTCTGAAACTTCAGACAGCCCGGAAGACACCAGCGACTATCACGTCACCACGTCACAGCATGCTCGTCAGGCTGAAGATGATAACGATCGTGAAGTCGAAGGCGGCCGCAGCCGCAGCCGTAGCAGCAAAGCGGCGCGTCCGGCGAAGAAAGGCAACAAACACGCTGAATCTAAAGCCGATCGTGAAGAAGCCCGTGCGGCCGTTCGCGGCGGCAAAGGCGGTAAGCACCGTAAAGGTTCCGCTCTGCAGCAGGGCTTCCAGAAGCCGGCGCAGGCCGTTAACCGTGACGTCGTGATCGGTGAAACCATCACCGTTGGCGAACTGGCTAACAAGATGGCGGTGAAAGGTTCGCAGGTCATCAAAGCGATGATGAAGCTGGGCGCCATGGCGACCATCAACCAGGTCATCGACCAGGAAACCGCACAGCTGGTTGCCGAAGAGATGGGCCACAAAGTTATCCTGCGTCGTGAAAACGAGCTGGAAGAAGCGGTAATGAGCGACCGTGACACCGGCGCGGCGGCTGAACCGCGCGCACCGGTTGTGACCATCATGGGGCACGTTGACCACGGTAAAACCTCGCTGCTGGACTACATTCGTTCCACTAAGGTTGCCTCCGGCGAAGCGGGTGGTATTACCCAGCACATCGGTGCTTACCATGTAGAAACCGACAACGGCATGATCACCTTCCTGGATACCCCGGGCCACGCCGCGTTTACCTCCATGCGTGCTCGTGGTGCGCAGGCGACGGATATCGTGGTTCTGGTGGTGGCGGCAGACGACGGCGTGATGCCGCAGACTATCGAAGCTATCCAGCACGCCAAAGCGGCGCAGGTGCCGGTGGTGGTTGCGGTGAACAAGATCGATAAGCCTGAAGCCGATCCGGACCGTGTGAAGAACGAACTGTCCCAGTACGGCATCCTGCCGGAAGAGTGGGGCGGCGAGAGCCAGTTCGTCCACGTCTCCGCGAAAGCCGGTACCGGTATCGACGACCTGCTGGACGCGATCCTGCTGCAGGCTGAAGTACTCGAGCTGAAAGCGGTCCGTAACGGGATGGCGAGCGGCGCGGTGATCGAATCCTTCCTTGATAAAGGTCGTGGTCCGGTCGCTACCGTTCTGGTTCGCGAAGGTACGCTGCACAAGGGCGATATCGTTCTGTGCGGCTTCGAATACGGTCGTGTGCGTGCGATGCGTGACGAACTGGGTCGCGAAGTGCTGGAAGCGGGTCCGTCCATTCCGGTGGAAATCCTCGGCCTGTCCGGTGTGCCGGCTGCCGGTGATGAAGTGACCGTGGTTCGTGACGAGAAAAAAGCGCGTGAAGTGGCGCTGTATCGTCAGGGCAAATTCCGTGAAGTTAAGCTGGCGCGTCAGCAGAAATCTAAACTGGAAAACATGTTCGCTAACATGACCGAAGGCGAAGTTCACGAAGTGAACATCGTGCTGAAAGCGGACGTACAGGGTTCTGTCGAGGCGATTTCCGATTCCTTACTGAAACTGTCTACCGACGAAGTGAAAGTGAAGATCATCGGTTCCGGCGTAGGTGGTATCACCGAAACCGACGCCACCTTGGCTGCAGCATCCAACGCGATTCTGGTTGGCTTCAACGTTCGTGCCGATGCCTCTGCGCGTAAAGTTATCGAAGCGGAAAGCCTGGATCTGCGTTACTACTCCGTCATCTATAACCTGATCGACGAAGTGAAAGCGGCGATGAGCGGCATGCTGTCTCCGGAACTGAAACAGCAGATCATCGGTCTGGCTGAAGTGCGTGATGTCTTTAAATCGCCGAAATTCGGCGCCATCGCGGGCTGTATGGTTACCGAAGGGACGATCAAACGTCACAACCCAATCCGCGTGCTGCGTGACAACGTGGTTATCTATGAAGGCGAGCTGGAATCCCTGCGCCGCTTCAAAGATGACGTTAACGAAGTCCGTAACGGCATGGAATGTGGTATCGGTGTGAAGAACTACAACGACGTTCGCGTTGGCGATATGATCGAAGTGTTCGAAATCATCGAAATCCAGCGTAGCATCGATTAATCATCGGATGGCTAAGCCGCCGGGGAAGCGAAGCGCCACCCGGCAATCATTTTAAAAAGGGGCTTTAGGCCCCTTTTTTGTCTTTATTCTGGAGAATTTATTATGGCGAAAGAATTTGGTCGCCCGCAGCGCGTGGCCCAGGAGATGCAAAAAGAGATTGCTATCATCCTGCAGCGTGAAATTAAAGATCCGCGTCTGGGCATGATGACCACCGTTTCCGGTGTGGAAATGTCCCGTGACCTGGCCTATGCCAAGGTGTATGTCACCTTCCTCAACGACAAAGATGAAGCCGCGGTGAAAGCGGGCATCAAAGCGCTGCAGGAAGCCTCTGGCTTTATCCGCTCTCTGTTGGGGAAAGCGATGCGCCTGCGCATCGTGCCGGAGCTGACCTTCTTCTACGACAACTCACTGGTGGAAGGGATGCGTATGTCCAACCTGGTCACCAGCGTGGTGAAACACGACGATGAGCGTCGTGTGAACCCGGACGACAGCAAGGAGGACTGATGAGTCGTCCTCGTCGTCGCGGCCGCGACGTGCACGGCGTATTGCTGCTGGATAAGCCTCAGGGCGCCTCCAGCAACGATGTGCTGCAGAAAGTAAAGCGTATATATAACGCCAATCGCGCCGGACACACCGGCGCGCTGGATCCGCTGGCGACCGGTATGCTGCCGATCTGTCTTGGCGAAGCGACCAAGTTTTCCCAATACCTGCTGGACTCCGATAAGCGCTACCGCGTGATAGCTAAACTTGGCCAGCGCACCGATACCTCCGATGCCGATGGCCAGGTGGTGGAAGAGCGCCCGCTGACCTTTAGCGATGAACAGCTGGCGGCGGCGCTGGACAGCTTCCGCGGCGAGACGCAGCAGGTGCCGTCGATGTATTCGGCGCTGAAATATCAGGGCAAGAAGCTGTACGAATATGCCCGTCAGGGGATTGAGGTCCCGCGTGAAGCTCGGCCGATTACCGTTTATGAGCTGCTGTTTATTCGCCATGAAGGCGATGAACTGGAGCTGGAGATCCATTGTTCGAAGGGCACCTACATCCGGACGATTATCGATGATTTAGGTGAGAAGCTCGGCTGCGGCGCGCACGTGATTTTCCTGCGTCGCCTGGCGGTGAGCAAATACCCGGTTGAGCGGATGGTGACCCTCGAGCAGCTGCAGGCGCTGGTCGATCAGGCGGTGGCGCAGGATATTCCTGCCGCGCAGCTGCTCGATCCGCTGCTGATGCCCATGGACAGCCCGGCGTCGGACTATCCGCTGGTGACGATCCCGGAGACCTCCGCGGTCTACTTTAAAAACGGCAACCCGGTACGTCAGTCAGGCGCGCCGCTTAACGGGCTGGTGCGGGTGATGGAAAGCGAATCCGGCAAGTTTCTCGGCATGGGCGAAATTGACGATGAAGGCCGCGTGGCGCCGCGTCGTCTGGTGGTGGAATACCCGGCGTAAGCGCTTTTCTTGCGATAAAAGCCTGCTACGAGTAGAATATCGCCGCTTAACGTCCGCTAAAGTGTTTTAACATTTTCGGGCGTTGCATCAGGGGTCGCTGAATTAGAGATCGGCACCCTTTCTTTCTTTTAATTTTGGAGTTCTAAAATGTCTCTAAGCGTTGAAGCTAAAGCAAAAATCGTTTCTGAGTTTGGTCGTGGCGAAAACGACAGCGGTTCTACCGAAGTTCAGGTTGCACTGCTGACTGCACAGATCAACCACCTGCAGGGCCACTTTGCAGAGCACAAAAAAGATCACCACAGCCGTCGTGGTCTGCTGCGCATGGTTTCTCAGCGTCGTAAACTGCTCGACTACCTGAAACGTAAAGATGTTGCACGTTACTCTGCGCTGATCGAGCGTCTGGGTCTGCGTCGCTAATTCTGCGAGTTTCAGAAAAAGGGGCCTGACGGCCCCTTTTTTCGACCGGGCGGCAGCAATTCATTCAAAACTCATGTATTGTTGCTAGTAATGATCTTCATGCAGAGGTTCGCGCGGCTAATGAGAGGCTTCATCCGCAGGGGCGGGTAAAGGTTGTCATTAGTCGCGAGGATGCAGAGGATCGGGTCAATAGACGCTATGTCGTAGATATGGCGTGATTTATAGATAAAAAGGATAGAATTTTGCTTAATCCGATCGTTCGTAAATTCCAGTACGGCCAGCATACCGTGACTCTGGAAACCGGCATGATGGCGCGCCAGGCAACGGCCGCTGTAATGGTTAGCATGGATGACACTGCGGTATTTGTGACCGTTGTGGGCCAGAAAAAAGCGAAGCCAGGCCAGGACTTTTTCCCGCTGACGGTTAACTACCAGGAGCGTACCTACGCTGCCGGTAAAATCCCGGGTGGTTTCTTCCGTCGTGAAGGCCGCCCAAGCGAAGGCGAAACCCTGATCGCGCGTCTGATTGACCGCCCGGTTCGCCCGCTGTTCCCGGAAGGCTTCGTTAACGAAGTTCAGGTTATCGCCACCGTGGTTTCCGTTAACCCGCAGGTTAACCCGGATATCGTCGCGATGATCGGCGCTTCCGCAGCGCTGTCCCTGTCTGGTATTCCGTTCAATGGCCCAATCGGCGCCGCGCGCGTGGGTTACATCAACGACCAGTACGTACTGAACCCAACCCAGGAAGAGCTGAAGTCCAGCAAACTGGATCTGGTGGTTGCCGGTACCGAAGCGGCCGTGCTGATGGTGGAATCCGAAGCGGAACTGCTGAGCGAAGACCAGATGCTGGGCGCGGTGGTCTTTGGCCACGAGCAGCAGCAGATTGTTATTCAGAACATCAACGACCTGGTGAAAGAAGCCGGTAAACCGCGTTGGGACTGGCAGCCGGAAGCCGTCAACGAAGCGCTGAACGCGCGCGTGGCTGCGCTGGCTGAATCCCGCCTGAGCGATGCTTACCGTATCACCGACAAACAAGAGCGTTACGCTCAGGTTGATGTGATCAAATCTGAAACCATCGCTACGCTGGTTGCAGAAGATGAAACCCTGGACGCTAACGAACTGGGTGAAATCCTGCACGCTATCGAGAAAAACGTGGTTCGTAGCCGCGTGCTGGCCGGTGAGCCGCGTATCGATGGCCGCGAAAAAGATATGATCCGTGGTCTGGACGTTCGTACCGGCGTTCTGCCGCGTACTCACGGTTCCGCACTGTTCACCCGTGGCGAAACGCAGGCGCTGGTTACCGCGACTCTGGGTACCGCACGCGATGCGCAGAACATCGACGAACTGATGGGCGAGCGTACCGACTCCTTCCTGTTCCACTACAACTTCCCTCCGTACTCCGTAGGTGAAACTGGCATGGTGGGGTCTCCGAAGCGTCGTGAAATCGGTCACGGTCGTCTGGCTAAGCGCGGCGTTCTGGCCGTGATGCCGACTATCGACGAATTCCCGTACACCGTTCGCGTGGTGTCTGAAATCACCGAATCCAACGGCTCTTCTTCCATGGCTTCCGTCTGTGGTGCCTCTCTGGCGCTGATGGACGCTGGTGTGCCGGTGAAAGCCGCCGTGGCGGGTATCGCCATGGGCCTGGTGAAAGAAGGCGACAACTTCGTCGTGCTGTCTGACATCCTCGGTGACGAAGACCACCTTGGCGATATGGACTTCAAAGTAGCGGGTTCCCGCGACGGTATCTCTGCGCTGCAGATGGATATCAAAATTGAAGGTATCACCAAAGAAATCATGCAGGTTGCATTGAACCAGGCTAAAGGTGCGCGTCTGCACATCCTGGGCGTGATGGAGCAGGCGATTAACGCGCCGCGCGGCGACATCTCTGAATTCGCACCGCGCATCCACACCATCAAGATCAACCCGGACAAGATCAAAGACGTTATCGGTAAAGGCGGTTCTGTTATCCGTGCCCTGACCGAAGAGACCGGCACCACCATCGAAATCGAAGATGACGGTACCGTGAAGATCGCAGCGACCGACGGCGACAAAGCACAACATGCTATCCGTCGTATCGAAGAGATCACCGCTGAGATCGAAGTTGGCCGTATCTACAATGGTAAAGTGACCCGTATCGTTGACTTTGGCGCGTTCGTCGCCATCGGCGGCGGTAAAGAAGGTCTGGTTCACATCTCGCAGATCGCCGACAAGCGCGTTGAGAAAGTGACTGACTACCTGCAGATGGGTCAGGAAGTACCGGTTAAGGTTCTGGAAGTTGACCGCCAGGGCCGTGTCCGTCTGAGCATCAAAGAAGCAACTGAACAGACTCCGTCTGCCGCAGCGCCGGAAGTTCCGGCTGCCGAGCAGGGCGAGTAAGGTTGCCGTTAGCCCTCCGCTTTTGCGGAGGGCGTTTTACGGGCAGGACGCCTCGTTTGCAGCCGGGGAACAGGACGTTCATCCAATCGTTGTCTTCGGGAGTGGGAAATGAAGCCTTTTTTGCGCTGGTGTTTCGTGGCGACAGCTCTCACGCTGGCAGGATGCAGTAGCACCGCCTGGCGTAAGGACGCCGTCCTCGCAGTACCATTGCAACCGACTTTACAGCAAGAAGTGATTCTGGCACGTATGGAACAAATTCTTGCCAGTCGGGCTTTATCCGATGACGAACGCGCACAGCTTTTATATGAGCGCGGAGTGTTGTATGATAGTCTCGGTCTGAGGGCATTAGCGCGAAATGATTTTTCACAAGCGCTGGCAATCCGACCCGATATGCCTGAAGTATTCAATTACTTAGGCATTTACTTAACGCAGGCAGGCAATTTTGATGCTGCCTATGAAGCGTTTGATTCTGTACTTGAGCTTGATCCAACTTACAACTACGCGCACTTGAACCGCGGTATCGCCCTGTATTACGGCGGCCGGGCTAAGTTAGCGCAAGATGATCTGCTGGCGTTTTATCAAGACGATCCCAATGATCCTTTCCGTAGCCTGTGGCTTTATATCGCCGAGCGTAAACTCGACGAGAAGCGGGCGCTTGAAGCACTCAGAGAGCGCTTAGACAAGTCGGACAAAGAGCAATGGGGATGGAACATTGTCGAGTTCTACCTTGGCGACATTAGCGAAAAAGAGCTGATGACTCGTCTGAAGGCAGACGCAACGGATAACACCTCGCTCGCTGAGCATCTCAGTGAAACCAACTTCTATTTAGGTAAGTACTACCTAAGTCTGGGGGACAAGGACAGCGCTACGGCACTGTTCAAACTGGCGGTCGCCAACAACGTACATAACTACGTTGAGCACCGATACGCATTGTTGGAATTATCGCTCTTGGGCCAGGAGCAAGATGACCTGGCAGAATCGGACCAGCAATAGCTGACGAACACATCAGCCCATAGTTTTTTGCTTGCCATCACCTTCGCGGGTGAGGGCGTTGTTGTTCGTTAATACACCTACTTTGAGCCGGTTCACACTTTTCAATGAAAATTACCGTAAATTTTCACGATGAGTTATGTAGACTGGCCGCCATTAATTTTGAGGCACACGTACTACATGGCTGAATTCGAAACCACTTTTGCAGATCTGGGCCTGAAGGCTCCTATCCTTGAAGCGCTTACCGATCTGGGTTACGAAAAACCATCTCCGATCCAGGCTGAGTGCATTCCGCATCTGCTGGACGGCCGCGACGTTCTGGGTATGGCCCAGACCGGTAGCGGTAAAACCGCAGCGTTCTCTTTACCGCTGCTGAACAACATCGATCCTGAGCTGAGAGCACCACAGATCCTGGTGCTGGCGCCGACCCGCGAGCTGGCGGTACAGGTTGCTGAAGCAATGACGGAATTCTCTAAACATATGCGCGGCGTAAACGTGGTTGCCCTGTACGGCGGCCAGCGTTATGACGTGCAGCTGCGCGCCCTGCGTCAGGGTCCGCAGATCGTTGTCGGTACCCCGGGTCGTCTGCTGGACCACCTGAAGCGCGGCACCCTGGACCTTTCTAAACTGAGCGGCCTGGTACTGGATGAAGCAGATGAAATGCTGCGCATGGGCTTTATCGAAGACGTAGAAACCATTATGGCGCAGATCCCGGAAGGGCATCAGACCGCGCTGTTCTCCGCCACCATGCCGGAAGCGATCCGTCGCATTACCCGCCGCTTTATGAAAGAGCCGCAGGAAGTGCGTATTCTGTCCAGCGTGACGACTCGTCCGGACATCAGCCAGAGCTACTGGACTGCCTACGGCATGCGTAAAAACGAAGCGCTGGTGCGTTTCCTGGAAGCGGAAGATTTTGATGCGGCGATTATCTTCGTCCGTACCAAAAACGCGACCCTGGAAGTGGCTGAAGCGCTGGAGCGTAACGGCTACAACAGCGCGGCGCTGAACGGCGACATGAACCAGGCGCTGCGTGAGCAGACCCTGGAGCGTCTGAAAGACGGTCGTCTGGATATCCTGATTGCGACTGACGTTGCAGCCCGTGGTCTGGACGTTGAGCGTATCAGCCTGGTGGTGAACTACGACATCCCGATGGATTCCGAGTCTTACGTTCACCGTATCGGCCGTACCGGTCGTGCGGGCCGCGCCGGCCGCGCGCTGCTGTTCGTTGAGAACCGCGAGCGTCGTCTGCTGCGCAACATCGAACGTACGATGAAGCTGACCATTCCGGAAGTTGAACTGCCGAACGCAGAGCTGCTGAGCAAACGTCGTCTGGAAAAATTCGCCGCGAAAGTTCAGCAGCAGCTGGAAAGCAGCGATCTGGACCAGTACCGTGCGCTGCTGGCGAAAATCCAGCCGACGGCGGAAGGCGAAGAGCTGGACGTGGAAACGCTGGCTGCTGCGCTGCTGAAAATGGCCCAGGGCGAACGCTCGCTGATCGTGCCGCCGGATGCGCCGATGCGTCCGCGTCGTGAGTTCCGTGACCGTGACGATCGCTTCGAGCGTCGTGGCGACCGCAACGACCGCGCTCCGCGTGGCGATCGCGAAGATCGTCCGAAGCGTGAGCGTCGTGACGTAGGCGATATGGAACTGTATCGCATTGAAGTGGGTCGCGATGACGGTGTTGAAGTACGTCATATCGTTGGCGCGATCGCTAACGAAGGCGATATCAGCAGCCGTTACATCGGTAACATCAAGCTGTTCGCTTCTCACTCTACCATCGAACTGCCGAAAGGGATGCCGGGCGAAGTGCTGCAGCACTTTACTCGTACCCGTATCCTGAACAAGCCGATGAACATGCAGCTGCTGGGCGATGCGCAGCCGCGCACCGAACGTCGTGGCGGCGGTGAACGTCGTGAAGGCGGTCGTAGCTTCGGCGGTGAGCGTCGTGAAGGCGGTCGTGGCTTCGGTGGCGAGCGTCGTGAAGGTGGTCGTGGTGATGGTCGTCGTTTCAGCGGCGAACGTCGTGAAGGCCGTGCGCCGCGTCGTGACGATGCATCCGCGCCGCGCCGCGATGACTCTGCCGGTCGCCGTCGCTTCGGTGGCGATGCGTAATTAACGCAGCCCGCTAGCGTAAACTAAATAATACAGCCCCGATCGTTATGATTGGGGCTTTTTTTATTTCTTTTGTACTCGTGTACTGGTACAGTGCGTCACACCCATCGTGGGAAAGTATTTTTGACTGGAGATTTCGGTAAATGGCGACACTAACCACTACGGCAACCCGACCGTCCCTGTTTGGCGGCGTGGTGATCATCGGCGGCACGATTATCGGCGCGGGCATGTTCTCGCTGCCGGTGGTGATGTCCGGCGCGTGGTTTTTCTGGTCGCTGGCGGCGCTGGTCTTCACCTGGTTCTGCATGTTGCACTCCGGTCTGATGATCCTCGAGGCCAACCTTAACTACCGGATCGGCTCCAGCTTCGACACCATTACCAAAGATCTGCTCGGCAAGGGCTGGAACCTGGTCAACGGCGTGTCGATCGCCTTTGTGCTGTATATTCTGACCTACGCCTATATTTCAGCCAGCGGCTCGATACTGCATCATACGTTTAGCGAGATGTCGCTGAACGTACCGGCGCGGGCGGCGGGTTTTGGCTTTGCGCTGCTGGTGGCATTTATCGTCTGGATGAGCACCAAAGCGGTGAGCCGCATGACGGCTATCGTGCTTGGCGCCAAGGTGATCACTTTCTTTCTGACCTTCGGCAGTCTGCTGGGGCACGTCGAGCCGGCGACGCTGTTTAACGTCGCGGAAAAGAACGCCTCCTATGCGCCATACTTGCTGATGACGCTGCCGTTCTGCCTGGCCTCGTTTGGCTACCACGGCAACGTGCCGAGCCTGATGAAATACTACGGAAAAGATCCACGTACCATCATCCGCTGCTTAACCTACGGTACGTTGCTGGCGCTGGGTCTGTACGTGGTCTGGTTGCTGGTGACGATGGGCAATATCCCGCGCCCGCAGTTTATCGACATCGCGCAGAAGGGCGGCAACATTGATGTGCTGGTGCAGGCCCTGAGCGGGGTGCTGAACAGCCGGAGCCTGGATCTGCTGCTGGTGGTGTTCTCTAACTTTGCCGTCGCCAGCTCCTTCCTTGGCGTCACGCTGGGGCTGTTCGACTACCTGGCGGATCTGTTTGGCTTTGACGACAGCGCACTGGGGCGCTTTAAAACTGCGCTGCTGACCTTTATTCCGCCGATGATTGGCGGGTTGGTGAAACCCGATGGCTTCCTCTACGCCATCGGCTATGCCGGCCTGGCGGCGACGATCTGGGCGGCGATTGTACCGGCGCTGCTGGCTCGCGCCTCGCGTAAACGCTTTGGCAGCCCACAGTTCCGCGTATGGGGCGGAACACCGATGATTGTGCTGATCCTGCTGTTTGGCCTGGGCAATGCGGTCGTGCACATTCTGTCGAGCGTTAATCTGCTGCCGGTTTACCAGTAAGAGGCTTACCCGGTGGCGCGACGTCCACCGGGCCTGGATTTTGATTAACCCAACAATTCCTCTTTCACCTGCATCGCTAAATCGAAAGAATGCAGGCGCGCCTGGTGGTCGAAGATTTGGCCATTGACCATGATTTCGTCCGCCTCGGTTTCCCGCAAAATCGACTCTAAGCCGTGGCGGACTTTGGTTTTATCACCCACCAGCGACATGCGCAGCGCCTGCTGCACGCCATACTGCTCGGACGCTGACCACAGCTGATGCATATTTTCCACCGGCGGCGGTAGCTGTCCGGTTTCGCCGCGACGTAGCTTCACAAATGCCTGCTGCATGGAAGTGAAGAGAAACTCCGCATCGCGGTTGCTGTCGGCGGCGATGATATTGATGCACACCATGGCATACGGTTTTTCCAGCCGCGCTGAGGGCGTAAAGTTGCTGCGATACAGGTGCAGGGCCTGGAACAGCATATCCGGCGCGAAGTGCGAAGCGAACGCGAACGGCAGGCCGAGCTGCGCCGCCAGCTGGGCGCTGTAGAGGCTTGAGCCCAGCAGCCACACCGGAATTCGTTCGCCATAGCCGGGAACCGGGCGCACGTGCGGGTTCGGATCGCGGGCGTCAAACCAGTCCACCAGCTCCGCGACATCGCGCGGGAAGTTATCGACATCGCCGCTCATATGGCGACGCAGGGCGCGCATGGTGGGCTGATCGCTGCCCGGCGCGCGGCCAAGGCCGAGATCGATGCGTCCCGGGTAGAGCGTATTGAGCGTACCGAACTGCTCGGCAATCACCAGCGGAGAGTGGTTGGGCAGCATCACCCCGCCGGACCCCAGATGCAGGGTGGTGGTATTGGCTGCGAGATAGCCAATTAGCACCGAGGTCGCTGCGCTGGCAATGCCGACCATATTGTGGTGCTCCGCCAGCCAGTAGCGGTGATAGCCGCGCGATTCGGCCAGCCGGGCGAGATCCAGAGAGTGGGTAAAGGCTTCTTTAGCAGAAGATCCTTGCGGGATCGGCGCCAGATCGAGCACCGAGAACGGAACAGATTTGTCAGTCATAAAGGCTCACTTTGCTACAGCATCGTCATCAGATTGAAGGTCTTCTTCCAGCCTGGCGCATCCAGGACGCGCCAGCCAGAAAAGCTGCATCTTTAATAATGCATTAAAATCTGAGCACTGCTGTTAACAAAGTGAGCGGTTTATCAGGCCTGCAGCGCCAGCCCAGGCAGCCGTTTCCAGTAGCCGTTGCAATCGCTGTTGCCGGTGAGCGCCAGCGGCGCAGCGCCGTTTTCATTGGCGCGGAAGGCGTCGAGCATGGCGAAGGTCTCGTTGCCCATCGGCGACAGGCGCACCATATCCACCAGGCCGTGCATGGACGTCAGCTCATTGCCGAGGTTGTAGACATAGCCGCTCATGGTCTGGATACCGTTGAGCACGAACACCTGCTGGTTCTCCTGGGACAGCATGCTGCGCCCGGTTGGGTACTTGATGCAGCAGGTCTCGCACTCATCCTTTGGCCGATCTTCCGAGCGGGCGGTAAAGCAGCGGGCGGAATAAGCCAGCGGCAGATGGCCGTAGCTCAGCACTTCGACTTCAAACTGATTGCGAATACCCAGCTCTTCGCACTGGGTCAGTAAATTAGCCAGCCAGTTGCGGGAAAGCTCCACCGGCATGCACCAGCGCACCATACCTTGCTTAAGCAGCAGACGCAGAGTGACGGCGTTGTAGCAGTTCAGCGCATGCCCGGCGACGAACGGCAGCTTGCGTTCGGCGCAGAGGTTCACCACGCCCAAATCGCTGGCCTCAATCAGGAACTCACCGTTATCGACATAGCGCTTCAGCTCGCCCAGTTCAGAGGAGGCCTGCACCAGCGCGAGGGTAGACAGCACCACCTGCTTGCCGCTGCCGGCCAGCGCTTTCGCCATCTCGATCCAGTCGCCGACTTTGGTGGCGCGGCGTTTGCTGCACACCGCTTCGCCGAGATAAATGGTGTCGGCGCTGCAGTTTGCCGCCTGCTGGTAAAAATCTTCCAGCGTCTCTTTTGGCCAGTAGTAAAGCACCGGCCCTAATGAATATTTCATGTTTCTCACTGCCATTTACGGTGATAGGCGCCAAGGGTGGTTTGTGTCCCTTCGGACATGGAGCCAAGGGTTTCCATCCATGCGGATTGCGGCACGAAATTCTGCGGATCGGCTTTGCAGCGATCGATCGCCTGGCGCCAGACTTTCGCCACCTGGGTGACGTAGGCTGGGCTGCGCTGACGGCCTTCGATTTTCACTGAGGCGATATTGGCGGCCATCAGCTCCGGCAACAGTTCCAGAGTGTTGAGGCTGGTGGGCTCCTCCAGCGCGTGATAGCGCTCGCCATCGACCAGGTAGCGGCCTTTACACAACGTTGGGTAGCCCGCGTTTTCCCCATCCTGATAGCGGTCAATCAGCACCTCATTGAGACGCGATTCCAGCCCCTGCGGGGTTTGCTGCCAGCGCACGAAGCGCGCAGGCGAACAGGCGCCGACGGTGTTGGGCGATTCGCCGGTCAGGTAGGAAGAGAGATAGCAGCGGCCTTCCGCCATGATGCACAGGCTGCCGAAGGCAAAGACTTCCAGCGGCACCGGCGTGGCGCGGGCCAGCTGTTTGACCTGGTGAATAGATAACACCCGCGGCAGTACGACGCGCGCCACGTCGAAGTTGCGATGATAGAAGCGAATGGCCTCTTCATTGGTGGCGGAAGCCTGTACCGACACATGGCGTTCTATATGCGGATAGCGCTCCGCGGCGTACTCCAGCATGGCGATATCGGCCAGAATGAGCGCATCGGCGCCCAGCTGAGCCGCCATATCCACCGCGCGCTGCCAGCGGGCGTAGCCGTCGGGGTGGGCGAAGGTGTTGATGGCGATATGCAGCTTACGACGGTGCTGATGCACAAAGCTGACGGCTTCCTGCAGTTTCTTTTCGGTGAAATTAAGGCCGGCAAAGTGGCGGGCGTTGGTGTCATCTTTCAGCCCGATATAGACGGCATCGGCGCCGTTTTCGATGGCCGCCTTAAGCGCCGGAAGGTTACCGGCTGGGCAGAGCAGCTCCATAATTTTTCCTGAAAAATGCGGCCCGTCAGGGACGCTGAATGGTTAACGAGCAGGGATTTTAGTTAACCTTCTGGTGACAATTTTTGATTTGAGGCAGTTAAAAGTGTATTGGCGGCGCCAATAACTGGCTGCCGTCATCGCGTTTTTGTTGATTTACGCCGCTATGTTGTTTATGTGATATGGCACAATAGCGGCACAATTGCATTCATGGAGTAAAGCTTGTGTTGGATAAACTGCGTTCCCGGCTGGTCCACTTTGGCCCGTCTTTAATGAGCGTGCCGGTTAAGCTGGCGCCTTTTGCCCTCAAGCGCCAGGTGCTGGAGCAGGTGCTTAGCTGGCAGTTTCGCCAGGCGCTGGCGGAGGGTGAGCTGGAGTTTCTCGAGGGGCGCTGGTTAAGTATTCATGTGCGTGACATCGGTCTGCTGTGGTATACCTCGGTAGTCGATGGTCGCCTGGTGGTCAGCCAGCAGGCCGACGCCGACGTCAGCTTCAGCGCCGACGCCAGCGATCTGTTAATGATCGCCGCGCGCAAGCAGGATCCGGATACGCTATTCTTCCAGCGTCGTCTGGTTATTGAAGGCGATACGGAGCTGGGGCTGTATGTAAAAAATTTGATGGACGCCATTGAGCTCGAGCAGATGCCCAAAGCGCTGCGCGTGATGTTGCTGCAACTGGCGGATTTTGTCGAAGCTGGACTGAAGAGCCCGCAGAAACCTGAACAGACATCGGTAGGTGAGGCATGCTGATTCGAGTGGAAATTGGGATTGATGCACCGGGAATCGACGCGCTGCTGCGTCGTACCTTCGGCCGCGATGCCGAAGCGCAGCTGGTGCACGATCTGCGTGAAGATGGACTGATCACGCTGGGGGTAGTGGCGACGGATGATGAAGGCCAGGTGATCGGCTACGTTGCCTTCAGCCCGGTTGCGGTGGAAGGTGAAGAGCTGCAGTGGGTCGGCCTGGCGCCGCTGGCGGTGGATGAACGCTATCGCGGACAGGGCATTGGCCGGCAGCTGGTCTATGAAGGGCTGGATTCGCTGAATGAGTTTGGCTATGCCGCGGTGGTGACGCTGGGCGACCCGGCGTTATACCGTCGCTTTGGTTTTGAACCGGCCGCGCGCTTCGATCTCCGCTGCCGCTGGCCGGACAGCGCGGAGGCGTTCCAGGTGCATCGCCTGGCGGATGACGCCCTCGAAGGCGTCCACGGCCAGGTCGAATACAGCGACCACTTTAATCGTTTTTAAGCCTTGCCAGCAGGGTTTCAACGGTATCCTCTCCGGCAACGAGGCGCTCTTTTTCGCGCTTCGTTAGCTGCTTAATGCGGTATTCCAGCCGCAAAGCAAGTGAGTGTTCACCAACTTCATGACTAAAGGCCAGTCGCAGGTCGCCTTTGCCGCGCAACGCCTTCGCGCCTTTCCCTGCCTGATGCTGGCGAAAGCGGCGCTGCACATCGGTGGTGATGCCGGTATAGAGGCGATTATCCGCGGTTCGAATGAGATACAGAAACCAGCACACGGTCACAAAGTCACTATGGTAAGGTGTATGCACCATAGCATAACGGAGAAGAAAGATGGATACGCTTGCCGCCATTGGCCGCTGGCTGAGTAAACAGCACGTCGTCACCTGGTGCGTCTCCCGTGACGACGAGCTGTGGTGTGCGAATGCCTTTTACGTCTATGACCCGGATGCCGTGGCCTTTTATCTGCTCAGCGAGGAGCACACCCGCCACGGCCAGATGACCGGCGAGCGGGCGAAGGTGGCCGGGACGGTCAACGGTCAGCCCAAGACCGTGGCCCTGATCCGCGGCGTGCAGTTCCAGGGCGAGATCCGTCGTCTGCGCGGCGACGAAGAGGCGCGAATGCGCCAGCGCTACGTCAAGCGTTTCCCGGTGGCCCGCATGCTGTCGGCGCCGGTCTGGGAGATTCGTCCGGACGAAATCAAGTTTACCGACAACACGCTGGGGTTCGGGAAAAAGCTACACTGGCGGCGCGATGCCGGCGCCGAGCAGGCGTAGCGCTTCGCGATTGAAGGCCGGCAGATCGTCCGGCGTTCTGCTGGTGACCAGCTGTTCGTTATCGACCACCACCTCCTGGTCGTAAAACTCGCCCCCGGCGTTTTTCACATCCACCACGATCGGTTTTACCGCCGTGAGCTTGCGCCCGCGGATCACATCGGCGCTGATCAGCAGCTGCGGGCCGTGGCAGATGGCGAAGACCGGCTTCCCGCCGTTGACAAAATCGCGCGTAAAGGTGACAAAGCGTTCATCCCCGCGCAGCTGGTCCGGGGAATAGCCCCCTGGCAGCAACAAGGCATCAAATTCACCCGGTGTGACGTCATCAATGGCCCGATCGATGGCGACCTCTGCTTCTCCCTGTTTACCCTTCACCGTCTTGCCAGCCTGCTTTTCGATCGTCACGACCTGATGCCCGGCGAGCTTAAACGCCTCGGCGGGAGAGGTAAATTCAGAATCTTCAAAGTCGTCGGTAATGAGCACGGCTATCTTTTTACTCATGCTTCCTCCGCTGTCTGGATGGTCAATGAGGTAATTCCATGATGATGGTGGATACTTACCTTGTAAGGTATTAAGCCTGGAACATGAGCGCGAAAGTGCAAGGCAGAGAATTCCGTAAAGGAGAATCAATGAGTCAGGTATTATTGACCGGCGCGACCGGGTTAGTTGGCGGTCACTTACTCCGGCTGCTGCAGAATGAACCCCGCATCAGCACCATCGCCGCCCCGACGCGTCGCCCACTGGCGCCGGCGGAAGGCGTGTTTAATCCGTACGATCCGCAGCTGACCGATGCCCTGGCGCAGGTGGTCGACCCGGTCGATATCGTCTTCTGCTGTCTGGGAACGACGCGCCGGGAAGCGGGAAGTAAAGAGGCCTTTGTCCATGCCGACTTTACGCTGGTTGTTGATACGGCGCTGACCGGCAAACGGCTAGGCGCTCAGCATATGCTGGTGGTCAGCGCGATGGGCGCTAACGCCCACTCGCCATTTTTCTACAATCGGGTGAAGGGGGAAATGGAGGCGGCGCTGATCGAGCAGGGATGGCCGCGGCTGACCATTGCCCGGCCGTCGATGCTGTCAGGCGAGCGGGAAAAAAAACGGGCCAATGAGACCTTCCTCGAACCGCTGTTCCGACTCTTACCGGGGAACTGGAAATCCATTGCGGCCCGCGACGTGGCGATTGCCCTGCTGGAGGAGGCGCTGTCGCCCACTCACGAAGGGGTGCAAATTCTGTCATCGTCCGAGCTGCGGGAGCGCGCCGCGCGGCAGGCGGAATAGCGGTTTGCAAACGCAGGCTTCCGGCGTAGTATTCACGGCTTCAATTCATATCCACATTTCTTGCTGGGGAATGCTATGGCTGGTCAGTCTTCATCTCAGGCGGCGTCACCATTTCAATGGTGGAAACCCGCGCTTTTCTTTCTCGTCGTGATTGTCGGCCTGTGGTTCGTCAAATGGCAGCCGTACTACGGGAAAGCCTTCACCGCGGCGGAAACCCACAGTATCGGTAAATCCATTCTCGCCCAGGCCGACGCTAATCCGTTAAAGGCGGCGTGGGACTACGCGATGGTTTACTTCCTTGCCGTCTGGAAAGCGGCGGTGCTCGGCGTGCTGCTCGGGTCGCTGATTCAGGTGCTGATCCCGCGCGACTGGCTGCTGCGCACCCTGGGGCAATCGCGTTTTCAGGGGACGCTGCTGGGGGCGATTTTCTCGCTGCCAGGCATGATGTGCACCTGCTGCGCCGCGCCGGTCGCGGCCGGGATGCGCAAACAGCAGGTGTCGATGGGCGGGGCGCTGGCGTTCTGGATGGGCAATCCGCTGCTCAACCCGGCGACATTGGTGTTTATGGGCTTTGTTCTGGGCTGGCAGTTTGCGCTGGTTCGCCTGGTGGCGGGCCTGGCGACGGTGCTGATTGTCGCAACGCTGGTGCAAAAATGGGTAAAAGAGGCGGCGACGCAGCCTGCCGTGGTGCCTGAAGCGCAACCGGAAGCGGCCCAGGGCGGTTTCTTTAGCCGCTGGCTGCGGGCGCTGTGGACGTTGTTCTGGAACACCATCCCGGTTTATATCCTTGCGGTACTGGTGCTGGGGGCGGCGCGCGTCTGGCTGTTCCCGCACGCTGATGGCGTGGTGGATAATACCTTGTTCTGGGTCATCGCGATGGCGATCGCCGGCTGCCTGTTTGTGATCCCTACCGCGGCGGAAATTCCGATTGTCCAGACGATGATGCTGGCAGGGATGGGCGTCGCGCCGGCGCTGGCGCTGCTGATTACGTTGCCGGCGGTGAGCGTGCCGTCGCTGATTATGCTGCGCAAAGCCTTCCCGGCCAAAGCGCTGTGGCTGACCGGCGGGCTGGTGGCGCTGTGCGGCGCGATTGTCGGTGCGCTGGCGCTGGTGTAGTGTGCTGTAAACGTACGGATAGCCGGATGGTGTGCCGGGCGGCGCTACGCCTAACCCGGCACATAACGAACAGGGGACTGCAGCCCGGCTAAGCGTAGCGCCAGCCGGGAAACTGCAGCTTTATTTGATGTAGGTAAAGGCGGTAGTCACCCGGGACACGCCGCTCACCCGGCTGGCGATATCCGCCGCCGCGCGGCCTTCACGGTCAGTCACCAGCCCCATCAGGAAGACTTCGCTGTTTTCCGTGGTCACCTTCACGTTCGAGGATTTGACCTGATCGGTGCCCAGCAGCTGCGAACGCACCTTGGTGGTAATCCAGGTATCAGAAGAGGCGGTGCCTAAACCAATCGGCTGGCCCTGGCGCACTTCGTTAAACACTTCCGTGGTTCCTTCCACGCCCATGGCGATTTGCTTGGCGCGGGCTGAGAGGTCCGGCGTCGGCGACTGACCGGTCAGCAGGACTTTGCCCTGATAAGCGGTAACGTTGATGCGGGCCTGTTTCTTAATCTGTTCATCTTTCGACAAGGCGCTATTGACGCGCAGTTCCAGGGTGCTGTCATCGACCTGGGTTCCCACCGTACGCGGGTCCGTTGCGGCTTTAGTGCCGACTGCTGCCGTTCCGACTACCGCGGCGGCAACGCAGCCCTGCAGCAGTAGTGCAGAAAGCAGGATGGCGAGGGGCGAGAGAGCCTTCATGTGTTCTCCTTAATCGTCCTGGTGTGGAAAAAGAGTGTTATCTATCAAATCGCACAGACAGTTGACGGTCAGCATATGCATCTCCTGGATACGCGCGCTGCGGTGCGAGGGGATGCGAATTTCGACATCCTGCTGACCTAACAGGCCCGCCAGCTCACCGCCGTCATAGCCGGTCAACGCGACGATGGTCATGTCGCGGGTCACGGCGGCTTCCACTGCCTTGACGATGTCCCGGCTGTTACCGCGCGTGGAGATTGCCAGCAGCACATCGCCGGCATGTCCCAGGGCGCGCACCTGCTTGGCGTAAATCTCGTCATGCAGGCGATCGTTAGCGATGGCAGTTAAGACCACATTATCGGTGTTTAGTGCAATGGCGGGTAAACCAGGGCGTTCCGTTTCAAAACGATTAATCATGCTGGCAGCAAAATGCTGTGCGTTGGCGGCGGAAGTGCCATTACCACAACAGAGGATTTTGTTGCCGTTGAGCAGGGACTGCACGAGCGTCATCGCCGCCCGGGAGATGGCGTCCGGGAGTGCTTCTGCTGCGGCAATTTGGGTTTGAATGCTTTCGGTAAAGCAGGCTTTGATTCTGTCGAGCACGGGATCCCTTACTTCTGGTATTACGCTATTCGCCAAAGGCGTTTTTTAGCCATTGGATGTCGTTTCCGGTGAAGGCTACCACATCGAAACGGCAATCCACAGTCTCAAAGCTCCCATTCTGTCGGCAGAGCCACAAACGGGCGGCTTTAAGGAGGCGTTGCTGTTTTTGCGGGGTGACGCTGGCCGCCGCGTCACCGTACAGGGCGCTGCGGCGGTAGCGCACCTCGACAAAGACGGTGACGGCGCCGTCGCGCATGATGAGGTCAATTTCGCCGCCACGCTCGCGGGCGTTGGCGGCGATAAAACGCAGGCCCTGGCCTTCCAGCCAGCGGCGAGCACGGTGTTCCCATGCATCGCCGGTCTGTTTGCTTAGCTGGCCGGGACGATTTGTCCCTGCTGGTACTTGAGCCATGACAGTTTCCTGTTAATCACGCAGTCCTGAGTCGCCGTCAGATCGCCGGTATTCCCGTTCAGTTCGAAGCCCGGCGTCTGGCGCATTTGCGTGAAGTGGTTTGCCAGCGACCAGGCGTCAGCGCCCATCGCATACAGACGCGCCAGCGAGTAGTCATTGCGCACCGCAGACAGCGCCTGCTGCATCAGCGCCGGGTTGCTGCCAGCCAGCATCGGGATTTCGCTATACTGCAGGCCTTCCATCTCCAGACGGAAATCCGGACCTGCGGTGCCCTGCGCGCTACGCGAGCTGGCGTACAGGGTGACATTGCTCTGGCTGCCGTTGCGCATCGCGATCATGGGTTTGATATAGCCAATCTGTTCCGGGGTGGCGAGGATGTAGGCCGCGTCGACGCTGCCGCCGCTGCTAACCGGCATCTCATCCGCACTGCCGAGGACGCTGTTCTGCGCTGATGGCAGGGTGGAGACCGGGGTGCCGCTCAGCGCAATGCCCCCTCCGCCGTTAACGCCGGCGCGCAGCTCCGCCGTGGAGCCAAAACGCTGCTGCAGGACGCTGGCGCCGCCCAGCTTCAGCCACTCGTCGGCAAACGCGCTGACCACACGATCGCCCAGCGCGCCGCGCGGAACCAGCAGCAACGGCGTCTGTTTGCCCTGTTGATGGATATGTCGGGCGGCGTCACGCGCTTCGTCTTCCGGCGACAGCGCGAAATAGCAGATATTAGCGCGGCCTTCGACCTTCTCCGGCTGGTTGAGCGCCAGCACGTTGAGCGGCGTATTGCTCTTGATAACATCTTCGACGTTCTCTTTCAGCAGCGGTCCGACGACGAGGGTGGCGCCGTCCTGCTGAGCCTGAGCAAGCAGCTGGCCGATCGGCTGGCTGGTGGTATCGTAAATTTTCAGTTCTGCAGAGGGGTTGGCGGCGGTGGCGACCACTGGCTGCGGCTGTGCGGCCGGGGCAGTGACCGGCTGGGTGGCCGGAGAGGCGGTGGTCTGCGGCGCGGCGACCGCTGCCGGGGCCTGAGCGGCCGGCTCCGCGGCTGGCGTTGCCTGGGTTTGCGCCGGGGCCTGCACCGGTTCAGCGCGACTTCCGGTAGCCGTAAGATCGCTAATTTCCGCCTGCGACGGGCTTACCACGTCATCATTACCGGACGCGTTCGCCGCCTGGGCGACCTGAGCGGGAACCGCGCTGCCCGTCACCGACGGCGCGCCGTTTTTGGCGGCTTCGAAGCCCTGCTGGATGGTACGGCCGAAGATCGACGCCTGGCCGTTCAGCGGCAGGAAAAGCGCAATCTTGTTGATGGAGGCGGGCTTATAGTTTTGCATGTTCACCAGCGCCGTCGGCAGCATTTTGGCGCCCGGGTTTTGCGGGTAGCGCGTCTGCCAGTCTTTGACGCCGGCTTTCAGCAGCGTGGGATCGTTGCGGTTGTCAAACCACATCCGCTGCAGATCCAGCCAGCCCTGGAGGGTATTTTCATCGGCATTGATCACCAGCGCATTGGCCTGATCCTGGGTCATCGCGGTCAGCGCTTGCCAGGTCGCGTCAATATTTTGCTGGCGCTGTTTGGCATCGCTCAGCAGCGGCTGCTGGGCGATTAAGGCGCGCAGCAGCGTAACCGATGGTTTACCCTGGCTGGCATCGATTTGCGCCTGCCAGTAGCGCGCCTGCTGAGGCTGCTCCAGGCTTGCCGGGTCAAGCTTAGCCAGCAGCGTACGGGCCCCCTGATAGTCGTTCTGCGCCAGCTTCACTTCTATCGCCAGCAGTGACTGTTCACGGGCCTGGGTGCTGTCCAGGTTCGACGGCAGCTGGTTAAACAGGTCGATGGCCTGCTGCTTCTTTCCTTCCTGCAGCAGTGCACGAATGGCGAGTAATTGCCAGTTGGTCTTGCTATCATTCGTGCTTTGCTGCATCTGCTGCAAGTAGAAACTGGAGTTGGCCTGCGACGTACCCTGCATAAACGCCGTACTTTGATCCTGCGTGTGGGTGCCGCAGCCAGCAAAAAGAAGAGTAGCCAGCAATACGGGCAGACAGCGCGCGGGCTTAGAACGAAGAAATGTTGACGGTACCATAAGTGTCCAGTGATATTTTTTTGGCTCAATGCTCAATATTAAATCGGCAATACGGACGAGACAATGAAACAACACGAATCAGCGGATAATTCTCAGGGGCAGCTCTATATTGTGCCCACTCCGATAGGAAATCTGTCTGATATCACGCAGCGCGCACTGGAAGTGTTGCAAGCCGTTGATTTAATTGCTGCGGAGGATACCCGCCACACCGGTTTGCTGCTGCAGCATTTTGCGATTAACGCCCGCTTGTTTGCGCTTCATGACCATAACGAGCAGCAAAAGGCGGAAACACTTCTCGCTAAACTGAAAGAAGGGCAAAACATCGCGCTGGTCTCCGATGCCGGCACGCCGCTGATTAACGACCCAGGCTACCATCTGGTGCGCACCTGTCGTGAAGCGAATATTCGCGTCGTACCGCTGCCGGGACCCTGCGCGGCCATCGCCGCCCTCAGCGCCGCCGGTTTGCCCTCCGATCGTTTCTGCTATGAAGGCTTCCTGCCGGCGAAATCGAAAGGCCGTCGCGATACCCTGAAAGCGCTGGAAGAAGAGCCGCGCACCCTCATCTTCTACGAGTCGACCCACCGGCTGGTGGAGAGTCTGGAAGATATCTGCGCGGTACTGGGAGAATCCCGCTACGTGGTGCTGGCCCGCGAGCTAACCAAAACCTGGGAATCGATCCACGGGGCGCCGATTGGCGAGCTGGTGGCGTGGGTCAGGGAAGACGAAAACCGGCGCAAAGGCGAGATGGTGCTGATCGTCGAAGGCTTTAAGGCGCAGGAAGAGGCGCTGCCGGCGGCGGCGCTGCGTACCCTGGCGCTGCTGCAGGCGGAGCTGCCGCTGAAGAAAGCCGCTGCGCTGGCCGCGGAGATCCACGGTGTGAAGAAGAATGCGCTGTATAAGTATGCCCTGGAGCAGCAGGGGGAGTGATCCTGTAAAACCAGTTAAAGCCGCCTCCCTTCAGATAGTGAAGGGAGGCTTGAGCGTCATCCGACATGTCGGAAGAAATGTCGGAAGAAAAGTGCAGCCCGCCTTCCTTGCCGCACAGCACCCCTAACCAACCAGCCCGGATAAATCCGGGCTTAACGTGGTTAAACCCTTACGCTCTCGATCAGGTCACCGGCGCCGGGTTAAACACCGCCAGTTGGTTATGCAGACCCCATTGATCGGAGAAGGTTTTCTTGCGTCCGCTGGCGACGTCGAGAATGAATTCGAACAGCTTCAGCCCCACATCCTCAATCGTCTCTTCGCCGGTGGCGATGGTGCCGGCGTTAATGTCCATTAAGTCATACCAGCGGTTAGCCAGCTCGGTACGGGTCGCCATTTTTATCACCGGTACCGCCATCAGTCCGTAAGGCGTGCCGCGGCCGGTGGTGAATACCTGCACCGTGATGCCAGAGGCCACCTGCTGGGTGCCGCAGACAAAATCGCTGGCGGGGGTGGCAGCGTAAATCAGGCCGCGTTTGGTCGGGCGCTGCCCAGGGGAAAGCACCTCAACGATGGCGCTTTTGCCTGATTTGGCAATCGACCCCAGCGCTTTTTCCACCACGTTGGCCAGGCCGCCTTTCTTGTTGCCGGGGGAGGGGTTGGCGCTGCGGTCGGTTTTGCCCATGTCGAGATAGTTATCGTACCAGGCCATCTCTTCCAGCAGGCGTTGACCCACCTCTTCGTTGATTGCCCGCGGGGTCAGCAGATGGATAGCGTCGCGGACTTCGGTCACCTCTGAGAACATCACCGTCGCGCCGCAGCGCACCAGCAGATCGGAGGCGTAACCCACCGCCGGGTTGGCGGTCACGCCGGAGAAAGCGTCGCTGCCGCCGCACTGCATACCCACCACCAGCTCAGAGGCCGGGCAGGTTTCCCGCTGACGCTGGTTGAGTTTCGCCAGATGGCGCTCGGCGACCTGCAGAATGTCATCGACCATTGATTTAAAGCCCACGTGCTTTTCATCCTGCAGGCTGACGATGCTGGCGCTGTCCACCGGGATGCTTTTGACATCTTCGGTCCCCTGCAGCAGGCGTTCGGGCTGCAGCTTTTCACAGCCAAGGCCAATGACCATCACCTCGCCGCCGAAGTTCGGGTTAAGGGCGATATTGTGGATGGTGCGAATCGGCACCACCGCCGCTGGCGCATTAATCGCTACGCCGCAGCCATAGAGGTGATTCAGACCCACCACGCCGTCGACGTTGGGATAGTTCGGCAGCAGGTCGCGTTCAATGAGTTTCACCACGTAATCGACCACGCCCGCAACGCAGTGCACGCTGGTGGTGATACCCAGCAGATTTTTGGTGCCCACGCTGCCGTCGGCATTGCGGTAGCCCTCGAAGGTGTAGCCTTCCAGCGGCGGTAGCGGGGCGGGCACTTTGGTGGCCAGCGGCAGGGTGTTCAACGGCGGGGCGGTAGGCAACTCCACTAACGACTCGTCAATCCAGCTTCCCTGGGGGATGTCGCGCACCGCGAAGCCAATGACTTCTCCGTAACGGATAATTTCACCGCGGGCAGGGATATCCGCCAGGGCGCCTTTATGCCCCTGTGGGATGTGCTCGATGAGCGTAAGGCCGTCCGGGAAACGCGTTCCGGCGGTCAATCCCCGATCGTTGACAATAATCGCCACATTATCTGTTGGGTCAACTTTTATATAAAACGCGGTCGGCGATGGTTGTCGAATTGAAATATCGGCCATTGTCCAGTTATCTCCAAACAGGTGCTAAAAATATAATTAAATGGTCATTCTGGCGCGGTAGAGCAGAATAATGAAATAAAGAATGTCAGGTGTGTCGGCATGAAGATGTGATCTAAATCACTCCTTATCGCCATGGACGCGTGCGGTGGGCGGGCAATCGTAAGAAGTGTGGATTAGCGCCCATGGCTTAAGGCGATTGCCCAACTTAAGCTTTTAAAAATGTATTTATATTGTGTTTATGCATAGTGTCTGGCGAGTTGGCGCTGACTATACTGAGTCGTGTTTTTGTGACGTCCGATATCTGCATGGTTGGCCTTTGAATCGCGGGTTAATAATTTAGCCGTGACCTAATGAATAATAAAAAATGGTTAATTTGCGATGGGCTTACATTTTCCGGACTCAAGGTCAGGGAATAAAAAAGGACACCCATTCGCCGGTTTACTCTGCGGATAATATTTGGGGTCAGGCGATACGCTTTTCCAGCCTAATGGGGCTCTCTCGCCGGGCTGGTGATATAACGAATGAATTGCAGAAGTTAGCAACGGTTAACGCAAGGTAAAAATCATGGATAACGCAATTTTCCCGAACAAATTTAAGGCCGCGCTGGCGGCTCATCAGGTGCAGATTGGCTGCTGGTGCGCGCTGGCCAATCCGATTAGCACCGAGGTGTTGGGTCTGGCGGGTTTCGACTGGCTGGTACTGGACGCGGAACACGCGCCGAACGACGTCACCACGCTTATCCCGCAGCTTATGGCGCTGAAAGGCAGTTCCAGCGCTCAGGTGGTTCGCGTGCCGACCAACGAGCCCATCATTATCAAGCGCATGCTGGATATCGGCTTCTATAACTTCCTGGTGCCGTTTGTCGAGACGGCTGAACAGGCGGCGCAGGCGGTGGCTTCTACCCGCTATCCGCCGGAAGGGATCCGTGGGGTTTCCGTTTCCCATCGCGGCAATATGTTCGGCACCGTGCCGGACTACTTCGCCCAGTCCAATAAGAACATTTCCGTTCTGGTACAGATTGAGAGCCAGATCGGGGTGGACAACGTCGAGGCGATTGCCGCGATCGAAGGTGTCGACGGCCTGTTCGTCGGCCCGAGCGACCTGGCCGCCGCGCTAGGTCATCTGGGCAATGCCGCCCATCCTGAGGTGCAGCGCGCCATCCAGCATATCTTCGCCAGCGCGAAGAAGCACGGTAAGCCAAGCGGCATTCTGGCGCCGGTGGAGGCCGATGCGCGGCGCTACCTGGAGTGGGGCGCCTCTTTTGTCGCCGTCGGCAGCGATCTGGGCGTCTTCCGTTCCGCAACCCAGAAACTTGCTGATGCCTTTAAAAAATAGTCACCAGGATGAAGAGAGAGAACAATATGACAATCAAAGTGGGTTTTATCGGTCTTGGCATTATGGGCAAGCCGATGAGCAAAAATTTGCTGAATGCGGGTTACTCGCTGGTGGTGTCTGACCGTAACCCGGAAGCGATTGCCGACGTGATTGCCGCGGGCGCAGAGACCGCGACCACGCCGAAGGCGATTGCCGAGCAGTGCGACGTGATCATCACCATGCTGCCGAACTCGCCGCATGTCAAAGAGGTGGCGCTGGGGGAGAACGGCATTATTGAAGGCGCGAAACCGGGCACCGTGGTGATCGACATGAGCTCTATTGCGCCGCTGGCCAGCCGGGAAATCAGCGAAGCGCTGAAGGCTAAAGGCATTGATATGCTGGACGCGCCAGTAAGCGGCGGCGAACCAAAAGCGATCGACGGCACCCTGTCGGTAATGGTCGGCGGCGACAAGGCGGTCTTCGACAAATATTACGAGCTGATGAAAGCGATGGCCGGCTCCGTGGTGCATACCGGCGACATCGGCGCGGGCAATGTGACCAAACTGGCCAATCAGGTGATTGTCGCCCTGAACATCGCTGCCATGTCCGAAGCGCTGACTCTGGCCACCAAAGCCGGCGTCAATCCGGATCTGGTTTATCAGGCGATCCGCGGTGGTCTGGCGGGGAGTACCGTGCTGGATGCCAAAGCGCCGATGGTGATGGATCGTAACTTCAAGCCGGGCTTCCGGATCGATCTGCATATTAAAGATCTGGCCAATGCGCTGGATACCTCCCACGGCGTGGGCGCTCAGCTGCCGCTGACGGCGGCGGTAATGGAGATGATGCAGGCGCTGCGTGCGGACGGTCTGGGCACCGCTGACCATAGCGCGCTGGCTTGTTACTACGAAAAGCTGGCGAAAGTGGAAGTGACTCGCTAACAAGAAGAGCTCTGCGCGGCCCGGTGGTTATGCCTGGCGCAACAGTATCAGACTGCCACGGCGGGGCGAGCCTGGACGCGGTATCGGCGTCGTCTTCCGCGTGTTTACCTCGGTTGCGACGCAGTAAGCGGCGTTTCGCGCGCGTTGGACAATATTTCTCGTGCGTCGCGCAATAGCGCTGCCGCCCTGCAGGCCGGGATGACGACAGAGGGATGACAACGGGCGGTAAACCCACTATACTGCGCGCCGAAGCTGACCAGACAGTCGCCGCTTCGTCGTCGTCCTCTTTCGGGGGGAGACGGGCGGAGGGGAGGAAAGTCCGGGCTCCATAGGGCAAGGTGCCAGGTAACGCCTGGGGGGTGTCACAGCCCACGACCAGTGCAACAGAGAGCAAACCGCCGATGGCCCGCGCAAGCGGGATCAGGTAAGGGTGAAAGGGTGCGGTAAGAGCGCACCGCGCGGCTGGTAACAGTCCGTGGCACGGTAAACTCCACCCGGAGCAAGGCCAAATAGGGGTTCATAAGGTACGGCCCGTACTGAACCCGGGTAGGCTGCTTGAGCCAGTGAGCGATTGCTGGCCTAGATGAATGACTGTCCACGACAGAACCCGGCTTATCGGTCAGTTTCACCTCTTTATGTCAAAACCCCGCTTCGGCGGGGTTTTTGCTATCTGAATACCGGCAACCGGATGAATGACTGTCCACGACGCTATACCCAAAAGAAAGCGGCTTATCGGTCAGT
>NZ_JBEAKW010000045.1:0-116945 GCF_040065795.1 Klebsiella sp. JB_Kp004
TCTGATAAATTGTTAAAGAGCAGTTGCGACGCGCTTTAGCGCTCTGTCGCGAGGTCCCGTATAATACGTTTTCCTCATTCAGAGTCAAGCGCTTATTTTGCTTTTCTCTGTCGGTTTTCAACGTTGCTTTCGCTGTTGAATCCTGCTGTCCCGGCGGCTTGCTTGCCGTTGTTCCGTGTCAGTGGAGGCGCATTATAGGGGGTAATTCTGAAGTGACAAGGATAAATTCAAAAAAAGAATTCAACCGCTCACTTTTCAACCAAATCAGGTGTTGAGCTTTAATTCTTGCCTGGTTTTTAAACAAAAACGAGCCCGCTGGGCCCGTTTTTGTCGTTTTGTGACTTACTGCACTGCCACGATACGGTCGTCTTTCACTACCAGCTCGACGGTTTTACCCGGAATCAGCTCACCAGAAAGGATCTGCTGGGCTAACGGGTTCTCAATCTGCTGCTGAATAGCGCGTTTCAGTGGCCGCGCGCCGTATACCGGATCGTACCCGTTGGCGCTTAGCAGCTTCAGCGCCTCATCGGACATCCGCACTTCATATCCGCGCTCTTCCAGACGTTTATACAGACGCTGCAGCTGGATCTGGGCAATAGAAGCAATGTGTTTCTCACCCAGCGGATGGAAGACCACCACTTCATCGATACGGTTGATGAACTCCGGACGGAAGTTCTGGCTGACCACTCCCAGCACCAGGTCTTTCATATGTCCGTAATCCAGCTCGCCGAACCGTTCCTGAATCAGATCGGAACCGAGGTTCGAGGTCATGATGACCACCGTATTACGGAAGTCGACCGTTCTCCCCTGCCCATCGGTGAGGCGCCCGTCGTCGAGTACCTGCAGCAGAATGTTGAACACATCCGGGTGCGCTTTTTCCACTTCATCCAGCAGGATGACGGAATAAGGACGACGGCGCACCGCCTCGGTCAGGTAACCGCCCTCTTCATAACCGACGTATCCCGGAGGCGCACCGACCAGACGCGAGACGGAGTGTTTCTCCATAAACTCGGACATATCGATACGCACCATCGCGTCGTCGCTGTCGAACATAAAGTTAGCCAGCGTTTTACACAGCTCGGTTTTACCGACCCCAGTCGGACCGAGGAACAGGAATGAACCAATCGGTCGGTTCGGATCGGATAGCCCGGCACGGCTGCGGCGAATCGCGTTAGATACCGCTTCAACCGCCTCATCCTGGCCAATTACCCGATGATGCAGTTCCTGCTCCATACGCAGCAGTTTGTCACGCTCGCTTTCCATCATGCGGGAGACAGGGATACCGGTCCAGCGGGCCAGCACTTCGGCGATTTCAGCATCCGTCACTTTATTACGCAGCAGACGCATGGTTTTCCCTTCGGACTGAGTGGCTGCCGCCAGCTGTTTCTCCAGTTCCGGAATTTTGCCGTACTGCAGCTCAGACATCCGCGCCAGGTCACCGACGCGACGCGCCTGTTCGATGGCGATTTTCGCCTGCTCCAGCTCGGCTTTGATGGTCTGAGTGCCGGAGAGGGACGCTTTTTCCGCTTTCCACTCTTCTTCCAGCACCGAGTACTGCCGTTCTTTATCCGCCAGCTCCTCGTTGAGCATATCAAGGCGCTTCAGACTCGCCTCATCAGACTCTTTCTTCAGCGCCTGCTGCTCCAGTTTCAACTGGATGATACGGCGATCGAGACGGTCCAGCTCTTCCGGCTTCGAGTCGATCTGCATACGGATGCTGGACGCCGCCTCATCGATAAGGTCGATGGCTTTATCCGGCAGCTGACGGTCGGCAATGTAACGATGCGACAAGGTCGCCGCCGCCACGATTGCCGGGTCAGTGATCTGCACGTGGTGGTGCAGTTCATAACGTTCTTTCAGGCCGCGCAGAATAGCGATGGTATCTTCTACCGATGGCTCGGCGACGAACACTTTCTGGAAGCGGCGCTCCAGCGCAGCGTCTTTTTCAATGTACTGACGGTATTCGTCAAGCGTCGTCGCCCCGACGCAGTGCAGTTCACCACGCGCCAGCGCCGGCTTCAGCATGTTGCCTGCATCCATCGCGCCATCGGCTTTACCGGCGCCAACCATGGTATGCAGTTCATCGATAAACAGAATGACGTTGCCTTCCTGTTTCGACAGATCGGTCAGCACGCCTTTCAGACGCTCTTCAAACTCACCGCGGTATTTCGCCCCGGCCACCAGCGCGCCCATATCCAGCGCCAGCACCCGGCGGCCTTTCAGCCCTTCCGGCACTTCGCCGTTGACGATACGCTGCGCCAGGCCTTCGACGATAGCGGTTTTTCCCACCCCGGGTTCACCAATCAGCACCGGATTGTTTTTGGTACGGCGCTGCAGTACCTGAATGGTACGGCGGATCTCTTCATCACGGCCGATAACCGGGTCCAGCTTGCCCTGTTCGGCACGCTCGGTGAGATCGACGGTAAATTTCTTCAATGCCTGACGTTGGTCTTCGGCACCCTGATCGTTCACGCTTTCACCTCCGCGCATTTGTTCAATCGCCTGGGTCACGTTGGCGGTTGTTGCTCCGGCGGATTTTAAAAGGTCGGTCAGCGTACCGCGTGATTCAAGCGCCGCCAGAACAAACAGTTCTGACGAAATAAAATTGTCCTTTTTCTTTTGCGCCAGCTTGTCGCAAAGGTTCAGGATCCGCACTAAATCCTGAGAAGGTTGTACATCGCCGCCGGTGCCTTCCACCTGCGGTAAACGGCTCAGAGCCTGTTCGATGTCAGTGCGCAGTTTCCCGGCATTCACGCCCGCCGAGGTTAATAAAGGACGTACCGATCCCCCTTCCTGATTCAGCAAGGCGCTCATTAAATGAAGAGGTTCGATGAATTGGTTGTCGTGCCCGAGTGCGAGCGACTGGGCATCGGCAAGAGCAAGCTGGAATTTATTGGTAAGACGATCCAGACGCATAACTCCTCCCATAACAGGTCAAATTTGCTACTGGAGATTAAATGAGGTCATCCCTCAATTATTCAAGGTTAAAGACCTGAACTATGCGAAAAATAAGTTTGCCTTCTGGATCGTCTTGATTCTCTAGGTTATATCAGCCAAATGAAACTTGCCATACGACCGGTGGTCTTGTCGCGCCGGTAAGAGAAAAAATCATCCTTTTCGCTTAGCGTGCAGCGATCGCCGCCGAAAATCTGCTCAACGCCGACGTTTGCCAGACGCTGCCGAGCCAGTTGGTAGATATCAGCAAAATATTTTTCGCCTGCCGGACGAAAAGCACGGTGCGCATTCTCATCCTTCGCCATAAAAGCGTCGCGAACTTCTGGCCCCACCTCAAACGCCTGCGGACCGATGGCGGGCCCCAGCCACGCCATAATGTTTTCGGCTTTATCGGCGAAACGGGCGACCGTCTCTTCCAGAACCCCTTCGCATAAGCCGCGCCATCCCGCATGCGCCGCGGCGACCTCGGTACCGGCGCGGTTACAGAACAGGACCGGCAGGCAGTCAGCGGTCATCACCGCGCAGACAGTCCCTGGCGTACGGCTGTAAGAGGCATCCGCGCGTTTCGACGGATAGGGTCCGCCGTCCAGCGTGAGCACATCGGTACCATGAACCTGCTCCAGCCAAACCGGGTAAGACGGCAAGCCGCCGGCGGCAAACATCCGCCGCCGGTTTTCTTCGACATGCTGCAGATTGTCGCCGCAATGGGCGCCCAGATTGAGCGAGTCATAGGGCGGCAGACTCACGCCGCCGATGCGGGTAGAACTACAGGCCGCCACGCTGCCGGGCATTGGCCACTGCGGTACAATCAGTTTAGTCATAACCAGTCAATATCGTCCTTATGGGCTTCAAAATCGGCGCGCATCGCCTCGATGAGCTCGACCATATCTTGTGGGATGGGCGCATGCCACTCCATTTCAATACCGGTAACCGGATGGTACAGACGCAGCATGGTGGCGTGCAGCGCCTGGCGGTCGAATTTACGCAGCGCGGTGATGAATTCCTCCGACGCGCCCTTCGGCGGACGCGGGCGGCCGCCATACACCTGGTCGCCTACCAGCGGATGGGTAATATGCGACATATGCACGCGGATCTGATGCGTACGCCCGGTTTCCAGACGCAGGCGCAGACGGGTATGAATGCGGAAATGTTCCATAATGCGGTAGTGGGTCACCGCCGGCTTGCCCATAGGGTGCACCGCCATATGGGTACGCTTGGTCGGGTGACGGCTGATCGGCTCTTCCACCGTACCGCCGGCGGTCATATGACCGATCGCCACCGCTTCGTACTCACGGGTGATCTCGCGCAGCTGCAGCGACTCCACCAGCCGGGTTTGCGCTGGAATGGTTTTCGCCACCACCATCAGACCGGTGGTGTCTTTATCCAGACGGTGGACGATACCCGCACGCGGCACATCGGCAATAGGCGGATAGTAGTGCAGCAGCGCATTCAGCACAGTACCGTCGGGGTTGCCCGCGCCAGGATGTACAACCAGATCGCGCGGTTTGTTGATCACGAGGATGTCGTCATCTTCGTAAACGATATTGAGCGGAATATCCTGCGGCTGGAAGCGCGCCTCTTCTTCGATTTCCACATCGATAGCGATGCGTTCTCCCCCCAGCACTTTTTCTTTCGGTTTATCGCCAATGGCGCCATTGACTAATACGCGTTGGTCGAGGATCCATTCTTTTATCCGCGATCGCGAATAATCAGGGAACAATTCGGCCAAAGCCTGATCTAAGCGTTGACCGAGTTGATTTTCGGTCACCGTTGCGGTGAGTTGTACTCGTTGTGCCATATACAGCTTCTTCGTTTAACGTTGGGTTTTACGGCTTTGCCGTTTAATATAGTGTGCTATTGTAGCTGGTCTTAATCGGGAGCAGGAACAGAGATTCTCCCGCATAAACATTTTGAGGAAGTCAAAACGTCATGACGCGCATGAAATACCTGGTGGCAGCCGCCACACTGAGCCTGGCTTTGGTGGGTTGCTCCGGCTCTAAGGAAGAGGTGCCTGATAATCCGCCGAATGAAATCTACGCGACCGCCCAGCAAAAACTGCAGGACGGTAACTGGAAACAGGCGATAACGCAACTGGAAGCGTTGGATAACCGTTATCCATTCGGCCCTTATTCCCAACAGGTACAGCTGGATCTGATTTATGCGTATTACAAAAACGCCGATCTGCCGCTTGCTCAGGCCGCCATCGATCGCTTCATGCGCTTGAACCCCACCCATCCGAACATCGACTACGTCATCTATATGCGCGGCCTGACCAACATGGCTCTGGATGACAGCGCCCTGCAGGGCTTCTTCGGCGTCGATCGTTCCGACCGCGATCCGCAGCACGCGCGCGATGCCTTCAATGACTTCTCTAAACTGGTACGTGGCTACCCGAACAGCCAGTATGCCACTGACGCCTATAAGCGCATGGTGTTCCTGAAAGATCGCCTGGCGAAGTATGAGCTGTCGGTGGTGGATTACTACACCGACCGCGGCGCATGGGTTGCCGTCGTTAACCGCGTGGAAGGTATGATGCGTAACTATCCGGATACCCAGGCCACCCGCGATGCCCTGCCGAAGATGGAAAACGCCTATCGTCAAATGCAGATGAACGCTCAGGCGGACAAAGTCGCGAAGATTATCGCCGCGAACAGCAAGAACACCTGAGCCTGATTCATAGATCGCAAACGGCAGCCCCTGGCTGCCGTTTTTTTATCCATTATCCTGGCTAGCTGAAGCGGTTTAGCGCCGGGTTAACTCATCAAATATGGCCTGCTTTGTCGGGTTCGACAAGTAAAATCTCATCTCTTCCTGCCCTGTCTCACAAAATGAATTCGTTGACAAAAAGTGACAATAAAATGTGATTTAGATCACACATTTTGACATTGGGAAAGGTATGCTGGATTCACCAAGACGGGAAAGACAAGAGGTAAAATTTATGACAATGAACATTACCAGTAAACAAATGGAAATTACTCCGGCAATCCGCCAGCATGTCGCAGACCGTCTCGCCAAACTGGATAAGTGGCAAACTCATTTAATTAACCCGCACATCATTCTGTCTAAGGAGCCGCAGGGTTTTATCGCTGACGCAACCATCAACACGCCAAACGGCCATCTGGTTGCCAGTGCGCGTCATGAAGATATGTACGCCGCCATTAACGAATTGATCAACAAGCTGGAACGGCAGCTCAATAAAGTGCAACACAAAGGGGAAGCCCGCCGCGCCGCGACGTCGGTGAAAGAGGCAGGCTTTGTGGAAGAAGAAGAGTAATCCTTAACTTAAGTTGTGTCATGCCACGCGCCTTCGGGCGCGTTTTTTATTGACAGAGTGAAAACAGTACAGGTACTGTAATCCCCACTACTTAAAGGAATTCATCATGAAACTCGTCCCGTTCTTCTTCGCATTCTTTTTTACCTTCCCCTGACCGGGAGGCAATTCGTCGTATAAGAAAGAATGCGAAGACGAACAATAAGGCCTCCCACCCGGGGGGCCTTTTTTATTTGATAACAACAAAGGCAACATCTATGACCGAGGAAAACCCATTACTGGCGCTGCGCGACAAGATAAGCGCGCTGGATGAGAAACTGCTTGCTCTGCTGGCGGAGCGTCGCGGGCTGGCTGTTGAGGTTGGTAAAGCCAAACTGGCCTCCCATCGTCCGGTGCGTGATATTGACCGCGAACGCGATCTGCTGGAGCGTCTGATGACCCTCGGCAAGCGTCATAATCTGGATGCACACTACATCACCCGCCTGTTCCAGCTGATTATCGAAGACTCTGTTCTGACCCAGCAAACCCTGCTGCAGCAGCATTTGAATAAAATTAACCCGCATTCGGCTCGCGTGGCGTTCCTCGGTCCCAAAGGCTCTTATTCGCATCTGGCGGCGCGTCAGTACGCCGCTCGCCACTTTGAGCAGTTTATTGAAAGCGGCTGCGCGAAGTTCGCCGATATTTTTAATCAGGTGGAGACCGGTCAGGCCGATTACGCCGTAGTGCCGATTGAAAACACCAGCTCCGGCGGGATCAACGACGTCTACGATCTGCTGCAGCACACCAGCCTGTCGATCGTTGGCGAACTGACGATCCCTATCGATCATTGCGTACTGGTCAGCTCCTCGACGGATGCCGATAAAATCCAGACCGTCTACAGCCATCCACAGCCGTTCCAGCAGTGTAGCCAGTATCTGAGTCGCTACCCGCACTGGAAGATTGAATATACCGAGAGCACCTCAGCGGCGATGGAAAAAGTCGCGCAGGCGAACTCCCCGGCCGTCGCGGCACTGGGCAGCGAAGCGGGCGGCGCCCTGTACGGTCTGCAGGTGCTGGAGCACTGCCAGGCCAACCAGACGCAGAATATTACGCGCTTCCTCGTTCTGGCGCGCAAAGCGGTGAACGTCTCCGATCAGGTTCCGGCGAAGACCACGCTGTTAATGGCGACCGGTCAGCAGGCGGGCGCCCTGGTGGAGGCCTTACTGGTGCTGCGCAATCACAATCTGATCATGACCAAACTGGAGTCTCGCCCAATCCATGGCAATCCATGGGAAGAGATGTTTTATCTCGATATTCAGGCAAACCTGGACTCGCTGCCCATGCGCAAGGCGCTGAAGGAGCTGGCGGAGATCACCCGCTCCATGAAGGTTCTCGGTTGCTACCCCAGCGAAAACGTCGTGCCGGTGGATCCGGTTTAGCGTTCGCGGAACGGCAATTTCTTCATCCCTGCCACCGCCACCGGCAGGGTGAAGATAGCGCCGGACAGCGGATACTGCGCCAGCTCATCGTCCGCCATGTTTTCCCGGGTGGTGGTGATGTAGAGCGTTTTCATATCCGCCCCGCCAAAGCAGACCATCGTCGGGCAACGTACCGGCATCGGGTAGGACTCCAGCTCCTCACCCTGCGGAGAGAAACGAGCGATCCGCCAGCCGTCAAACACTGCGCTCCAGTAACATCCCTCCACGTCAATCGCCGCCCCGTCCGGGATCCCTTCGCCCGGCAGAAAACGGCGAAAGACTTCGCGCCGGCCAGGCTCACCCTGCTCATCCAGCGGCGTACGGTAAATCACGGCGTTAGGCGTATCGGAGGTATACATCCAGCGCCGGTCGGCGCTAAACGCCAGACCGTTGGCGCCATGGATGTCGCACTGGATCACCGTCGGCTTCAGGTCGTTATCGACCCGCATCAGCAGCGCGCCGTTGTAATCCCCCGGGCCCCAGAAGGTGCCGGCATAAAAGCGCCCGTCGCGATCGGTCCCGCCGTCGTTAAACCGCGCCAGTTCCGGGTTGCTCGGGTTATCGCAGACTTTCCGCCGCAGCAGACCGTGGGCGTCGGTCAGCCAGATACCGCTGCGCAATGCAACGATAAAACCGCCCTTCTCGCGCAGGGAAAAACAGCCGACCTCCTCCGGAAACTGCAGCACCTGGTGTTCGCCGCTGCGGGTATCGTAGCGGTGAATTTCACATTCCATGATATCGGCCCAGTAGAGGGCCTGCTCTGCCTCACTCCAGGTCGGGCATTCCGGCAGGTATCCGGTGTAGTCAAACAGCGGTTGTGGTTCAGCCATCGTTGTCATCCCTATAAAAAAAGCCAGCGGTCGCTGGCTTTATTGTATACATCTTTTTCGCTTTACTGCCGATTATCGTTCGCCTGACGCAGCAGCGTGCGGCTCTCGCTCTGGAAACGCTGGGCGTAATCGCCAAACCAGTGTTCGACTTTACGGAAGCTATCGATAAACGCCTGCTTATCGCCCTGCTCCAGCAGACCGATCGCCTCGCCAAACCGCTGGTAGTAGCGCTTAATCAGCGCCAGGTTGTTTTCCGAGGACATAATAATGTCGGCGTAGAGCTGCGGATCCTGGGCAAACAGACGGCCCACCATCGCCAGCTCCAGCCGGTAAATGGGTGACGAGAGCGCCAGCAACTGCTCAAGGCGCACATTCTCTTCCGCCAGATGCAGACCATAGGCGAAGGTGGCAAAGTGGCGCAGCGCCTGAATAAAGGCCATGTTCTGATCGTGCTCCACCGCGCTGATGCGATGCAGGCGCGCGCCCCAGACCTGAATTTGCTCGAGGAACCACTGATAGGCCTCCGGCTGGCGGCCATCGCAATAGACCACCACCTGCTTGGCAAGGCTGCCGCTGTCCGGACCGAACATCGGGTGCAGGCCGAGTACCGGGCCCTGATGCGCCGCCAGCATCGCCTGCAGCGGCTCTGCTTTAACCGAGGCAAGGTCGACCAGAATGCAATCCGCCGGCAGCGGCGGCAGCCTGGCGATCGTCTCCACGGTGGTGTGAATCGGCACGCTGACAATGACCATACCGGCATCGGCGACGATATCCGTCGCCCGCGCCCAGTCCTCTTTTTCCAGAATGCGCACCTGGTAGCCGGACAGCGTTAACATCTTCTCAAACAGACGCCCCATCTGCCCGCCGCCGCCGACGATCACCACCGGCCGCAGATTCGGGTAAAGGGTTTTGAAGCCTTTGTCGTTTTCGCTGGAATAGGATTCCCGCATCACGCGACGCAGAACGTCCTCGATCAGATCCGGCGGAACGCCGAGCGCAGCCGCCTCTTCACGCCGGGAGGCGAGCATCGCCGCCTCGCGTTCCGGGACGTAAATCGGCAGGCCATACTGGCTCTTCACCTCGCCGACTTCGGCCACCAGTTCCAGGCGCTTAGCCAGCAGGCTAAGCAACGCTTTATCCACTTCATCAATTTGATCGCGTAACGCGGTCAGTTCAGCAACCATACTTTCCTCTTACACCAAACGGGCCGCCAGGTGGCCGCGGAGATCCTTATCCAGTTCACGCAGCAGCGCATCGGTGGTTTCCCAGCTGATGCAGGCATCCGTTACCGAAACGCCATATTTCATCGCCTCACGCGGCTGTTCAGAGGACTGATTGCCCTCGTGGATATTACTCTCGATCATCAGGCCGATAATGGAGCGATTGCCATCTTTGATCTGCGCGACAACGGATTCAGCCACGGCCGGCTGGCGGCGGAAATCTTTATTGGAGTTCCCATGACTGCAATCTACCATCAGCGACGGCTTCAGTCCCGCCTGCGCCATCTCTTTTTCACATTTCTCCACATCTTCCGGACCGTAGTTCGGCGCCTTACCGCCGCGGAGGATCACATGGCCGTTCGGGTTACCCTGCGTTTGCAGCAGGCAGACCTGCCCGGCCTGGTTGATACCGACGAAGCGGTGCGGCATCGCCGCGGCGCGCATGGCGTTGATAGCCGTGGCCAGGCTACCGTCGGTGCCATTTTTAAAGCCTACCGGCATGGAAAGACCAGAGGCCATTTCGCGGTGCGTCTGAGATTCCGTGGTTCGCGCGCCGATGGCGGACCAGCTGAACAGATCCCCAAGGTACTGCGGGCTGTTGGGATCCAGCGCTTCCGTCGCCAGCGGCAGTCCCATATTCACAAGCTCGACCAGCAGACGACGCGCAATCTTCAGGCCGCCTTCAACATCAAACGAACCATCCATATGCGGATCGTTAATCAGCCCCTTCCAGCCGACGGTGGTACGGGGTTTTTCAAAATAGACGCGCATCACCAGGTAGAGGCTATCGCTGACCTCTGCGGCAAGGGCTTTAAACCGACGAGCATATTCGATCGCCGCTTCCGGATCGTGAATGGAGCAAGGACCGCAGACCACCAGCAGGCGCGGATCGCGACCGGCGATGATATTGGAGATGGTTTCACGGGCGTGCGCGATCTGCGCTTCCTGTTCAACGCTCAGGGGGAATTCCGCCTTCAGTTGCTCCGGGGTCATTAATACATGTTCGTCGGTAATATGTACGTTGTTCAGCGCGTCTTTTTGCATGATTGCGATCCTGTGTAGCTCGTTTGCGATAAGGGTTGCCTCAGCGGGCATGACGTAACGATACCATACGAAGTAAAGAATTCAATCCATATTCCGTAAATTTTACTTTACAGTGATAAATTAATTGGCCCTTACCACGGCATTAACCGTACAATAATATTTACAGATAATGAAATTGCGCCAAAATTGCTCGCCAGCGCCATCGGCATTACGAAAAATCCTGGTGAGATTTGTCCCAAAGCAAAGGGCGCATCTAATGACGGGTTTTGCTATCAGTGGTATTCTTCGCCGGGCATCGGCAGCGGCTATTCCCGCGCTATGGCGAATTTGACGGAAGCGTTAATGACAGTATTACACCGTCTTTTATTGACTGTATTTTTTCTCATCGCGGTATCTCCTGTTTTTGCTGCCGGACCTTCAGAACATGTTCGCGCTATTGTTTCCGGGATCGTGACCTACACCCGTTGGCCGTCATTAACAGGGGCGCCAAAGCTATGCATTTTTGCCTCATCACGCTTCACCCATAGCCTGGCTCATGAAGCGCCGGATGCATTGCCTTATCAACCGGTGATAGTACGTAATAGTGAAGAAGCGTTAAAAACGACCTGCGATGGTTTTTATTTTGGCAGCGAAACGCCGACCCAACAGTCGGAATTAACTCGCCGCTATGGCTCGAGGCCGCTGTTACTCATCGCAGAACAAAATACGGATTGCTCAATTGGTAGCGCGTTTTGCCTGATCATCAACGACGACAGGGTCCGCTTCTCCGTTAATCTGGACGTTCTGACGCACAGCGGGGTTCGGGTTAACCCGGACGTCCTGATGCTTGCCCGGAAGAAACCACATGAATAAGGACTTTTCACAGACATCGCGCCCGACGTTCAAACGCGCGCTGCGTCGCATTAGCGTGATAAGCGTGGTGATCTCCATGACGCTGGTCTGGCTGCTGCTGAGCACGGCCTCTATTTTCACGCTCAAGCAGTACGCGCAGAAAAATCTTGAGCTCACTGCCGCGACCATGGGCCGCAGCCTCGAAGCCGCCCTGGTGTTTGGCGACAGCGCGGCAGCAGAGGAGACCCTCGCTTCGCTGGGGAAGCAAGGGCAGATTTCCTAGGCGATCGTGCTCAACGGCCAGAAGCAGCACTTCGCCGCCTGGCGCCACGAACCGCTGGCCAACAAAGAACAAGTGAGCGGCCTTATCAGTAAATGGCTGTTTCCGGAGCCCACGGTGCAGCCCATCTGGCACCAGGGGAAACAAATCGGCGAGCTGCGACTGACCGCGCTTGACGAACTGATTAGCCACTTTCTCGGCATCTCGATTCTGGTACTGACCGGCAGCATTCTGCTCGCCTCCTTCATCGGCCTGCTGCTGACCCACTCCCTGCACCGGGGGATCGTCGCCGCCCTGCAGAGCATCACCGAGGTCGTGCATGATATTCGCGAAAACCGCCACTTCTCCCGGCGGGTGCCGGAGGAGCGTATCGAGGAGTTCCATCTGTTTGCCCAGGACTTTAACAGTCTGCTGGGGGAGATGGAGGACTGGCAGCGCCAGTTGCAGGCCAAAAATGCTCAGCTGTTGCGCAGCTCGTTACACGATCCGTTGACCGGCCTGGCTAACCGCGCCGCCTTTCGCAACGCGCTCGCCGAGCTGATGAAAAATGAAGTGGATCACCAGACCTCAGCGTTACTGTTTCTCGATGGCGATAACTTCAAATTGATCAATGACAACTGGGGACATGCGGCGGGCGATAAAGTGCTGATGGAAGTCGCCAGCCGCCTGATGACTTTCGCCGGTAAACGCCATCTGGCGTGGCGTCTTGGCGGCGACGAGTTTGCCGTTCTGCTGCGCGAGGTGCGCTCGGAAGCAGAAGTCCAGGCCCTGTGCCAGGCGCTGTCAGAACAATTTCTTCCGCCATTCAACCTGCACAATGGCCATAGCGCCACACTCTCGCTGAGCGTCGGTTATGCCCTGGCGTGGGAACACGCCACGGCGGAATCACTGCAAGAACTTGCCGATCAGAATATGTATCGGATGAAAAACCAACGTATCCAGCAGATGCTGAAATAATAAAGGACGCATTATGATCAGGAAATATTTCGCCCCCGCCCTGATGGCGGCGGCGCTTTTGACAGGTTGCCAGGCTCCTCAGGGAAAATTTACCCCCGAGCAGGTGGCGGCGATGAAATCTTATGGCTTCACTGAAAGCAATGGTGATTGGTCCCTGGGCTTATCCGATAGCATCCTGTTTGACAAGAATGACTACCGACTACGTCCCGACAGCCGCCAGCAGATCACCCAAATGGCCTCGCGGCTGGCGACAACCGGGATTACACATAGCCGCCTTGAAGGCCACACCGATAATTATGGTGAGGATAGTTATAACGAAGCCCTGTCGCTTAAGCGGGCCAACAGCGTAGCCGATGCCTGGGCGGAAGGCGCCCATATCCCGCGCAGTAATTTAGTCACCCGCGGCCTTGGCAAAAAATACCCGATCGCCAGCAACGATACCGCGGCCGGGCGCGCTGAAAACCGCCGGGTCACGGTAGTCATCAGCACGCCGTAGACGTCCGCTTAATCGCTGGACTTCGCTATCCTCATTGCCGTTGCCGCGCGCCAGCGCAGGTAGTCAACGGCAATGAACAGCACCAGGCTGATCCCCATCAACGGCATGGCCAGCCCCAGGGCTAACGCTATCCCCAGCACCAGCCCACGGGCAGGCCAGGCGAGCGACAGCCATGCCTGCAGCAGGGAATGCGCCGGATCCCAGACGGCCTGTGGCGGACGGCGTATCCACCACAGCCGGTACCCCACGCCGATGGTTACGCACAGCGCGCAGCCAAACCCCACCAGCAGCAGCTGATTCGCCAGACCAAAGAGGATCCCCATATGGAAATCGACGCCCCAGCGGGTAAGCTTCGCCATCAGCGGAAAGTCGGCAAAATGGGTGCGATCCACCACCTGCATCGTGGCGCCATCGATCGCCACCGCGTCCACCTGCGTCGGCCAGCGGCGGTCAATCTCATTCACCGTCCAGGCGCGTTCGTCTGACACCGGCGGACGGATCTCCAGCCGGCTGGCGTTCAGCCCCGCCTGACGGGCCACCGCCAGCGCCTGGTCAAACTGCGCTGGCTGATGCTGGGTCATGGCCATCGCCTCCCTATGATGCCCGGCATGGGGATCGTGCGCCATCGGCGCCTCACCGTGCAGCAGGGTATTGACCTGCGGCGTCCACCAGCCGAAAGCCGCCCGCATTTTATCCACGTTGCCGCCGGCCCATTGCGACCAGGTCAGGCCGGTGGCGGAGAAGAGCAGCATGCCCAGCAGTAAGCACCAGCCCAACGTCACGTGCAGCCGACGATGATTCTGCAGGGCGTTATTGAGCCGCCGTTTTGGACGCGTCATCGCCCACAGGGCAATGCCCCCCAGGGCGGCCACCCACATCCATGAGGCAGCCAGTTCGCTGTAGAGCCGCCCGCTGTCGCCCAGCAGCAGCGAACGATGCGCATAGTCAATCCACTGCCGCAGCGGCAGGATGCCGCTGGTGCCGTAGACCGTCATATCGCCCTTCACCCGCAGCGCGATCGGATCGACAAAAATGGCCCGGGATTCCGACTCCCCGAGACTCGGATCGGCAAACATAATGCGGGTGGTCTCGCCCACCGCGGGGGCCGGACGTACCGCCAGCAGCCGCAGATTACCCTGGGTCGCTTCTTCTGCCACCGCAATCTGGGCGCTGAGCGGCTGCGGGGTGCCTTCGGGAAGGCCATACAGCGCATCGTGATAGAGCCAGTTTTCCAGCTGCGGCGTCGCCACGTACAGCGTGCCGGTCAGGGCAGCGACAAAGATAAACGGTCCGATAAACAGCCCGATATAGAAATGGAGGCGACGCAGCAGGTTCAGCCATGCCGCGCGCGAGGTGCAGGTTGTCATACTTTTCCTTTTTCAAAGCAAAAAGAGGTCGTTGCGCAGTGCGCAGATTCATTTTTATTAAAGGGAAAAAGCAGACAGCCGCGGCGGGGCGCGGGTTTCGGGGTAAAGCCAGGGAAAGTAGCGCCAGTGTTTTAATACCGGCCGAGAAGCCGGCAGGCGAATGCGCCGCAGGAGCATGGCGACGAACAGCGCCAGCGCGAAAAGCAGACCCGGGACATGGGCTAACAGCACGCAATAGCCACATGCTTCAGCATGATCCAGCGGCAGTTCGTGTCCGGTATGCGTAGCGCCGTCTGCGCTATGCGTCATCGCCATCTCGTGGCCAGGCATCTGCGCCATACTCGCTGGCGAGCTGTCCATCATCATGGCGTGGTGCATGCCGGGCATGGCGCTCATGGGGTCTTTTTGCAGGGAGACGGAGATTAGGGGAGCCACGACGATCAGCAGGATCGCCAACAGCGCCAGCCAGGCGGCTCGCCGTTTAGGTGTCGTTTGCTGAAAACTGTTGCTGACCACCGCCCCTCCGAATAGAGGGCGTATTGTAAATGATTTACATCACGATGGTTACAACAAAGATAAAAAAAGGGCCGGCCCTGAGGCCAGCCCTTTTTGTCAGGATGTCGCGAAAGCGAATCTTAGTTAAGACGCTCTTTGATACGAGCAGACTTACCAGTGCGCTCACGCAGGTAGTACAGTTTAGCTTTACGTACAGCACCACGACGTTTAACAGCAATGCTGTCAACTACCGGAGAGTGAGTCTGGAAGACACGCTCAACGCCTTCGCCGTTGGAAATTTTGCGAACAGTGAATGCAGAGTGCAGACCGCGGTTACGAATAGCGATAACCACGCCCTCGAATGCCTGCAGACGTTTTTTGGAACCTTCAACAACCCATACTTTCACTTCCACGGTATCACCCGGACGGAAGGAAGGTACGTCCTGCTTCATCTGTTCTTGTTCAAGTTGCTTAATAATGTTGCTCATAATTTAATCTCTTATCCTGGGTAAACTGATATTGGGGGCTCACGCCTGCCCATCATGTTTATGCTGCTGTTGCGCGTGTTCAGTTTTGAACTCCGCCAGCAGCTTTGCTTGCTCTTCAGTCAGAGCCAGGTTTTCCAGAAGTTCAGGTCTTCTAAGCCAGGTTCGGCCCAGCGACTGCTTCAGACGCCAGCGACGTATCTCAGCATGGTTTCCCGACAGCAATACTGGCGGTACTTCCATCTCTTCTAACACTTCAGGACGGGTATAGTGGGGACAATCCAGCAACCCATCAGCAAAGGAATCTTCCGTTGCTGATGCTTCATGGCCCAGTACCCCCGGAATGAACCGGGAAACGGAGTCAATCAGCGTCATTGCCGGTAACTCACCACCGCTGAGAACGTAATCGCCGATTGACCATTCTTCGTCAATTTCGGTTTGGATTACGCGCTCGTCTATCCCTTCGTAGCGACCGCACACCAGAATCAGTTTCTGATTCGTTGCCAGTTCGCTGACGCCCGCTTGATCAAGCTTGCGTCCCTGAGGTGACAGATAAATCACCTTCGCGCCTTCACCTGCCGCGGCTTTTGCTGCATGAATGGCATCCCGTAAGGGTTGCACCATCATTAGCATCCCCGGTCCGCCGCCGTAAGGACGATCGTCCACGGTACGGTGCCGGTCATGCGTGAAGTCGCGAGGACTCCAGCTTTCGATGCTCAGCAGGCCATTTTTTACTGCCCGGCCAGTTACCCCGTAATCGGTAATTGCGCGGAACATTTCAGGAAACAGGCTAATTATGCCAATCCACATAGCGCCGTCTTTTACCGTTTATCCGGAGAATTTAAAAACCAGGATCCCAATCTACTTCGATAGTACGCGTAGTGAGATCGACTTTCTTGATAACCTGCCCATCGAGGAACGGAACCAACCGCTCCTTGATACCAAATGCATCTTTCAGGTTTGCCTTGATGACGAGCACGTCATTAGACCCGGTTTCCATCATATCGATGACTTTACCGAGGCTATAGCCTTCCGTTGTCACTACCTGGCAGCCCATCAGGTCTTTCCAGTAGTAGTCACCCTCTTCCAGCTCCGGCAACTGCGATGAATCCACGATAATTTCGCAATTAGTCAGTAGATTCGCGGCATCACGATCGTCAACGCCTTTCAGCTTGATGATGATGTCCTGATTGTGGTGGCGCCAGCTTTCCAGCTCAACGACCTGCCACTGACCCGCCTTCTGGATTAACCAGGGCTGATAGTCAAAAATGCTTTCGGCGTCTTCGGTGGAGGAAAACACTCTGAGCCAACCACGGATACCGTAGGAAGAACCCATTTTCCCCAATACGATCGGATCAACAGGTGCTTGTGCGGTGTGTTGCTTGCTCATCATGACCACCGTGACAGATTAAGCTGCTTTGTTAGCGGCTTTGATCAGCGCGGCAACGCGATCGGAAACAGTAGCGCCCTGGCCAACCCAGTGAGCGATACGATCCAGATCCAGGCGAGTCTCTTCTTCCGCACCGTTAGCGATCGGGTTGAAGAAACCAACGCGCTCGATGAAGCGACCGTTGCGTGCATTACGGCTGTCGGTGACAACAACCTGGTAGAACGGACGCTTTTTAGCGCCGTGACGTGCTAAACGAATAGTTACCATAACATCCTCTTGTGTGAATAAAACAACCGGGCCCCATCGAGGAACGGAGCCCGGTGTCATATTAAAAGCCCGAAAATTTTACTGATTTCTGGGGAAAATGCAATCAGCAGTTGATAAGTCTGCTGTAAAAGGCCGTCGGCGGTGCAGTCAGTTCGCTGCCGGCGTGCGCGCAGCCACCGGAACGTACACGTAGTACGCGAGGATGGCGAGCACACCCCGGTGGCGAAATGGCAAACAAGCCAGGCCGATTAGCGGCCCGGGAAGCCTGGCGGCATCATCCCTTTCATGCCACGCATCATCTTCATCATGCCGCCTTTCGACTTCATCTTCTTCATCATGCGCTGCATGTCGTCGAACTGCTTGAGCAGACGGTTCACATCCTGCACCTGCATCCCGCAGCCGGCGGCGATACGGCGCTTACGCGAACCTTTGATGATTTCCGGCTTAGCGCGCTCTTTCAGGGTCATCGAGTTGATGATCGCCTCCATACGCACCAGCACTTTGTCATCCATCTGCGCTTTCACGTTGTCCGGGATCTGGCCCATACCCGGCAGCTTGCCCATCAGGCTGGCCATGCCGCCCATGTTTTTCATCTGGCGCAGCTGCTCAAGGAAGTCGGTGAGATCGAAACCGTCGCCTTTCTTCAGCTTGGAAGCCAGCTTCTCGGCCTGCGCGCGGTCGACTTTGCTCTCGATATCTTCGATCAGCGACAGCACGTCGCCCATGCCGAGGATGCGGGAGGCGACGCGGTCCGGATGGAACGGTTCCAGCGCTTCGGTTTTCTCGCCGACGCCGAGGAATTTAATCGGCTTGCCGGTAATATGGCGAATCGACAGCGCCGCGCCGCCGCGGGCGTCGCCGTCCACTTTGGTCAGCACCACGCCGGTCAGCGGCAGCGCTTCGTTAAAGGCTTTGGCGGTATTCGCCGCATCCTGGCCGGTCATCGCATCGACGACGAACAGGGTTTCAACCGGATTAATGGCGGCGTGGACGTGCTTAATTTCGTCCATCATCGCTTCGTCAACGTGCAGACGACCGGCGGTATCCACCAGCAGCACGTCGTAGAATTTGAGCTTCGCTTCTTTCAGCGCCGCGTTGACGATATCAACCGGCTTCTGCCCGACGTCGGACGGGAAGAAGTCGACGCCGACCTGCTCGGCCAGGGTCTCCAGCTGTTTGATCGCCGCCGGGCGGTAAACGTCAGCGGAGACCACCAGCACTTTCTTCTTGTGCTTCTCGCGCAGGAATTTCCCCAGCTTACCGACGCTGGTGGTTTTACCGGCACCCTGCAGGCCCGCCATCAGCACCACCGCCGGCGGCTGCGCCGCCAGGTCGAGGGTCTGGTTCTCTTCGCCCATCGCCGCCACCAGCTCGTTGCGGACGATTTTGACGAACTCCTGACCCGGGGTCAGGCTTTTATTGACTTCATGGCCGACCGCGCTCTCTTTGACGCGGCTGATGAAATCACGTACCACCGGAAGCGCAACGTCCGCTTCCAGCAGCGCCATGCGCACTTCGCGCAGGGTGTCTTTAATATTGTCTTCTGTAAGGCGTCCGCGGCCGCTAATGTTGCGCAGCGTACGCGACAAACGATCGGTTAAATTATCAAACATTGTCTCTCGCCTGAGGTGGAAACGGTCGGTCGCCGCAGCGACACACAAAACGAATGTGGCGGAGTATAACACGACATCAATCTGAATGTGCTGCAACGGTTGGAGCAGAGGCCTGCTGACGTTATACTGCTTCTCTTTCTTATTTATCCAACAGCCGACACCTATGCCTGTTTTTGCTCTACTCGCCCTTGTCGCCTACTCTGTCAGCCTCGCGCTGATTATCCCCGGCTTGCTGCAAAAAAACAGCAGCTGGCGGCGAATGGCGATTTTATCAGCGACTATCGCGTTGATCTGCCATGCTTTTGCGCTGGAAGCACGGATATTTCCCGGCGGCGAGAGCGGGCAAAACCTCAGCTTACTGAACGTCGGGTCGCTGGTGAGCCTGATGATCTGTACGGTAATGACTATCGTGGCCTCGCGCAATCGCGGCTGGCTGCTGCTGCCTATCGTCTATGCCTTCGCGCTGATCAATCTGGCCTTCGCCACCTTCGTGCCTAACGAATATATCACCCACCTGGAAACCACCCCGGGGATGCTGGTGCATATCGGCCTGTCGCTCTTCTCCTACGCCACGCTGATCATTGCCGCGCTGTATGCGCTACAGCTGGCGTGGATCGACTACCAGTTAAAGAACAAAAAGCTGGCCTTCAGTAGCGAAATGCCGCCGCTGATGAGCATTGAGCGCAAAATGTTCCACATCACCCAGGTCGGCGTGGTGCTGCTGACCCTGACGCTGTGTAGCGGTCTGTTCTATATGCACAATCTGTTCAGCAGCGAAAACATTGATAAAGCGGTGCTGTCGATTATTGCGTGGTTCGTCTATATCGTCCTGCTGTGGGGCCACTATCATGAAGGGTGGCGCGGACGTCGTGTGGTCTGGTTCAGCGTCGCTGGCGCCGGTCTGCTGACGCTGGCCTATTTTGGTAGCCGCGTGCTGCAACAGTTCGTGAGCTAAGTCTTTTAAGGAATCCTACGTGGAACATATCTCCACCACCACGCTGATCATAACGCTGATCGTCATGGTGATTATCTCTGCCTATTTCTCCGGCTCCGAAACCGGCATGATGACGCTGAACCGCTACCGGCTGCGTCATATGGCGAAACAAGGCAACCGCCCCGCCAAGCGCGTGGAGAAGCTGCTGCGCAAGCCGGACCGCCTGATTAGCCTTGTGCTCATCGGCAATAACCTCGTCAACATTCTCGCCTCGGCGCTGGGCACCATCGTCGGCATGCGCCTCTATGGCGATGCCGGCGTCGCGATCGCCACCGGCGTGCTCACCTTTGTGGTGCTGGTGTTTGCCGAAGTCCTGCCGAAAACCATCGCCGCCCTTTATCCGGAAAAGGTCGCCTACCCCAGCAGCTTCCTGTTGGCGCCCCTGCAGGTGCTGATGATGCCCCTGGTGTGGCTGCTGAATACCATCACCCGCATGCTGATGCGCATGATGGGCATCCGCACCGATACCGTCATCAGCAGCGCCCTGAGTAAAGATGAACTGCGCACGATTGTGAATGAATCCCGTTCACAAATCTCACGACGCAATCAGGATATGCTGCTGTCGGTGCTGGACCTGGAGAAAGTCAGCGTTAACGACATCATGGTGCCGCGCAATGAGATTGTCGGCATCGACATCAATGACGACTGGAAATCTATCGTCCGCCAGCTGACCCACTCCCCACACGGCCGCATTGTGCTCTACCGCGATTCGCTGGACGATGCCATCAGCATGCTGCGCGTCCGCGAAGCCTACCGCCTGATGACGGAGAAGAAAGAGTTCACAAAAGAGATCATGCTGCGGGCGGCAGATGAGATCTACTTTGTTCCGGAAGGGACGCCGCTCAGCACCCAGCTGGTGAAATTTCAGCGCAATAAAAAGAAAGTCGGCCTGGTGGTTAATGAATACGGCGATATTCAGGGGCTGGTTACTGTAGAAGATATTCTTGAAGAGATTGTCGGCGACTTCACCACCTCCATGTCACCCACCCTGGCGGAGGAAGTGACCCCGCTCAACGACGGTACGGTGATAATCGACGGCAGCGCCAACGTTCGCGAGATCAACAAAGCGTTCAACTGGAACCTGCCGGAAGATGAAGCGCGCACCATCAACGGTATCATCCTTGAAGCGCTGGAAGAGATCCCGGTCCCGGGCACCCGCGTGCGCATTGAGCAGTATGATATTGATATCCTCGACGTGCAGGACAACATGATCAAACAGGTGAAAGTGATGCCGGTGAAATCATTACGCGAGAGCGTCGCGGAGTAGCGCGAGCGAAGGAATTAACATCACGGTGGGCTGCGGCCCGCCGTTTTTTTTCTCGCGCCGGGAGCGATGGCATAAAAAACGGCCGCCCGCGGGCAGCCGTTGAGCAAGGCAGCAAACGTTATTTCGCTTTTGCTACCGTCACCATCGCGGCGCGAATGGTGCGGCCGTTCAGGGTGTAACCTTTCTGCATCACGGCCAGCACGTTGCCCGCCGCCACGTCTTCAGACTCGACCATCGCAATGGCCTGGTGGACGTTCGGATCCAGCGGAACGTTGGTGTCGGCGATCACTTCCACGCCAAACTTACGCACTACGTCCAGCATAGATTTGAGGGTCAGTTCGATCCCTTCCACCATCGGCGCCAGCTCCGGGTTAGCCTTGTCGGCCACTTCCAGCGCGCGGTCCAGGCTGTCGATCACCGGCAGCAGTTCATTGACGAATTTTTCCAGCGCGAATTTGTGCGCTTTCTCGATATCCTGCTCGGTACGACGACGCAGGTTATCTTCGTCGGCTTTGGCACGCAGCATCACTTCACGTTCACGTTTCTGCGCTTCAGCCAGCTGGGCTTCCAGATTCGCAATTTTTTCATCGCGCGGATCCACCTGCTCAGCCGAAACTTCAGGCTCTACCGCCTCAACGTCGTCGTGCTGCTCCGTGATAATTTCTTCCGGGGCTTGCCCCTCAGGCGTTTTCTGTTCTTTACTACTCATGAATTTCTCCGCGTTTTTTTCGCATTCATCTCGCTAACTTCGCTTATTATGGGGATCAGTTTCCGGGTTTCAAGGGAAGCGGACAGATTGTCACTATTTCATTTAACGCAAGGACATCCAGATCATGAAGAACCATTTCAAGTGTATCGGCATTGTGGGACATCCTCGTCACCCCACCGCCCTGACCACACATGAAATGCTCTGGCGCTGGCTGTGCAGCAAAGGGTATGAAGTGCTGGTTGAACAGCAGATCGCCCATGAACTCCAGCTCAGCAACGTGAAAACCGGCACGCTGGCGGAGATTGGCCAACAGGCCGACCTCGCGGTGGTGGTAGGCGGTGACGGCAATATGCTCGGCGCGGCGCGAACTCTGGCCCGTTATGACATTAACGTCATCGGCATTAACCGCGGCAACCTCGGCTTTCTCACCGACCTGGACCCGGACAACGCCCTGCAGCAGCTCGCCGACGTGCTGGAAGGCCACTACATCGCGGAGAAGCGCTTTCTGCTGGAGGCCCAGGTGTGCCAGCAGGATTGCCAGAAACGCATCAGCACCGCCATCAACGAAGTGGTGCTGCACCCCGGCAAAGTGGCGCATATGATTGAGTTCGAAGTCTATATCGATGAAGTCTTTGCCTTCTCCCAGCGCTCCGACGGCCTGATTATCTCCACTCCGACCGGCTCCACGGCCTATTCGCTGTCGGCCGGCGGCCCGATCCTCACCCCGTCGCTGGACGCCATCACCCTGGTGCCGATGTTCCCGCACACCCTCTCGGCGCGACCGCTGGTGATCAACGGCGACAGCACCATCCGCCTGCGCTTCTCTCACCGCTGCAGCGATCTGGAGATCAGCTGCGACAGCCAGATTGCTCTGCCGATTCAGGATGGCGAAGACGTTCTCATTCGCCGCTGTGATTACCACCTCAATCTGATTCATCCTAAAGATTACAGCTATTTCAATACATTAAGCACCAAGCTCGGCTGGTCGAAAAAATTGTTCTGATTTACATCGCTGCCTCTTTACTGGATAAAAAACCAGTCTATACTGTACGAAAACACAGTATTGGTTTTTCATACAGGAAGGCAGCTATGTTGGCGCAACTCACCATCAGTAATTTTGCTATCGTTCGTGAACTGGAAATTGATTTCCACAGCGGTATGACCGCCATCACCGGGGAAACCGGCGCCGGGAAATCCATTGCCATCGACGCGCTGGGGCTGTGCCTCGGCGGCAGAGCGGAAGCCGACATGGTGCGTCGCGGCGCCACCCGTGCCGACCTGTGCGCGCGCTTCGCGCTGAAAGATACCCCGGCCGCCCAGCGCTGGCTGGAAGAGAACCAGCTGGAGAGCGGGCGTGAGTGTTTACTTCGCCGGGTGATCAGCGCCGACGGCCGCTCGCGCGGCTTCATCAACGGCACCGCCGTCCCGCTCTCGCAGCTGCGCGAGCTGGGCCAGCTGCTGATCCAGATCCACGGCCAGCATGCGCACCAGCTGTTGACCAAACCCGAACACCAGAAAACGCTGCTCGACGGCTATACCGGTGAGTATGCGCTCACTCAGCGCATGGCAGAGCACTATCGCCAGTGGCACCAGAGCTGCCGCGAGCTGGCTCAGCATCAGCAGCAGAGCCAGGAGCGCGCCGCCCGCGCCGATCTGCTGCAGTACCAGCTTAAAGAGCTGAACGAATTTAACCCGCTGGCGGGAGAGTTTGAGCAGATTGACGAAGAGTACAAACGCCTGGCCAACAGCGGTCAGCTGCTCAGCACCTGTCAGCACGCCCTGACGGTACTGGCAGACGGCGAAGAAGCCAACCTGCAGAGCCAGCTTTATACCGCGAAGCAGCTGGTCAGCGAGCTGGTGGGTATGGACAGCAAGCTTTCCGGCGTGCTGGATATGCTGGAAGAGGCGGCCATTCAGCTCAGCGAGGCCAGCGATGAGCTGCGCCACTATCACGACCGTCTGGACCTCGATCCTAATCGACTGTTCGAACTTGAGCAGCGGATTTCCCGGCAAATCGCGCTGGCGCGTAAACACCAGGTGATGCCGGAAGAGCTGCCGGCGGTTTATCAGGCGATGCTCGAAGAGCAGCGCCTGCTGGACGACAGCGCCGGCTCGCTGGAATCCCTCAGCCAGCAGGTGGTCGAACATCATCAGCTGGCGCTGGAGACCGCGCGCCAGCTGCACGCCCTGCGCCAGGCCAGCGCCGACGAGCTGACCCAGCTTATCACCGAGAGTATGCACTCACTTTCGATGCCACACGGGGTCTTCGCGATTGAGGTCGCTTTTGATGAACGCCATCTCACCGCCGACGGCGCCGATCATATTGAGTTCCGCGTCACCACTAACCCGGGGCAGCCGCTGCAGCCGATCGCGAAAGTGGCCTCTGGCGGTGAATTGTCGCGTATTGCGCTGGCGATTCAGGTGATCACCGCGCGTAAAATGGAAACCCCGGCGCTGATCTTCGACGAAGTGGACGTCGGCATCAGCGGCCCTACCGCGGCGGTGGTCGGCAAGCTGCTGCGCCAACTGGGCGAGTCCACGCAGGTGATGTGCGTTACCCACCTGCCGCAGGTCGCAGGCTGCGGCCACCATCATTTCTTTGTCTGCAAAGAGACCGATGGCGAGATGACCGAAACCCATATGCAGCCGCTGGATAAGCGTGCTCGTCTGCAGGAGCTGGCTCGCCTGCTGGGCGGCAGCGAGGTCACGCGCAACACCCTGGCGAACGCGAAAGAGTTGCTTGCGGCGTAAACTTTTTGATTTTCACAGGGTCATAGTGAACAGCAAATTGCCTGCTGACCGCAGCCGGAGGTTTCCATCGGCGCGAAGGTCTATTATTATCGGCATATTACAGATGAGCCACGTACTGCTCGGGCCCAAAAAGGAATCAAATCACTATGCGCTGTAAAACGCTGACTGCTGCCGCAGCGGTTCTTCTTATGTTGACCGCAGGCTGTTCCACTCTGGAACGAGTGGTTTACCGTCCTGACATCAACCAGGGTAACTATCTGGCACCTAACGATGTAGCAAAAATTCGTGTCGGTATGACGCAACAGCAGGTTGCTTATGCTCTCGGAACGCCAATGATGTCGGATCCGTTCGGCACCAACACCTGGTTCTATGTATTCCGTCAGGAGCCGGGCCACGAGAAAGTGACTCAGCAGACCCTGACCCTGACCTTCAACAATGGCGGCGTGTTAACCAACATTGATAACAAGCCCGCGCTGACCAGTCAGTAAGGCCCGGAAAAGCAAAAAGCGCTCAATGAGCGCTTTTTTTATGGCCGATAGCGGGTCTGCTGCTGCCGGTTACTTCGCGGCGTTTTTCTCCGCCCGCTGGCGACGCAGCTCTTTCGGATCTGCGATCAGCGGGCGATAGATTTCCACCCGGTCGCCGTCATGGACTTCGTCGTGCAGCTTAACCGGACGACTGTAAATACCCAGCTTGTTTTTCGCCAGATCGATGTCATCACGCAGCGCCAGCAGGCCGCTGGCGATAATCGCCTGCTCGACCGTCGCCCCCTCGTCCAGAGTGACCCGCTGCAGGTACTGCTTTTCAGGCAGTGCGTAAGCGACCTCAACACGAATATTAGCTGGCACTGTAGACCTCTTTGGCGCGCGAAGTGAACGCCTGCACCATGTTGGCGGCCAGTTCCTTAAAGACCCGGCCAAAGGCCATCTCAATCAGCTTATTGGTAAACTCAAAATCGAGATGGAACTCGATTTTGCACGCCTCCGGGCTCAGCGGAATAAACTTCCAGCCGCCAATCAGCTTCTTGAACGGGCCATCCACCAGGCTCATCAAAATACTCTGGTTGCTGGTCAGTGTATTCCGGGTCGTGAAGGTCTTACTGATGCCGGCTTTGGACACATCAACCGCCGCCGTCATTTGCGTCGGCCCGAATTCCAGCACGCGGCTACCGGTGCAGCCTGGCAGAAAATCAGGATAGGACTTCACATCGTTTACCAGTTGATACATCTGTTCCGCGCTGAAAGGCACCAGCGCAGTACGGCTAATCTGAGGCATAGCAGGTTCCACATTTAAACACAGTGCAAATAATATCATTTATCTGCTGCTAAAAAAAACGCTGTGCCGCAACTCGTGCTAAGATGCGCAGTACACCTCGCAGGATGCGATCGAGGTAACTGTGTATAAGACGATGACTTCAGGACATTATGACTAAGAAAAAAGCCCACAAACCTGGATCAGCCACCATTGCGCTGAATAAACGCGCCCGTCACGAATACTTTATCGAAGATGAATACGAGGCTGGTCTCGCCCTGCAGGGCTGGGAAGTCAAATCCCTGCGTGCAGGCAAAGCCAACATCGGCGATAGCTATGTCATCCTGAAGGATGGCGAAGCCTTCCTGTTCGGCGCCAACTTTACGCCCATGGCCGTGGCTTCCACCCACTATGTCTGCGACCCGACGCGTACCCGTAAGCTGCTGCTCAACCAGCGCGAACTCGACACGCTGTACGGCCGCATTAACCGCGAAGGTTACACCGTTGTCGCCCTGTCGCTGTACTGGAAGAATGCCTGGTGCAAAGTGAAAATCGGCGTCGCCAAAGGTAAGAAACAGCATGACAAGCGTACCGATCTGAAAGATCGTGAATGGGCGCTGGATAAGGCGCGTATTATGAAGCACGCCGGACGCTAACCCCCTCCCCTGAGGGCCAGCTCTCGCTGGCCCTTACGTTATATCCTTGTTGATGCTGCTTTTTCGTCCACCCCTGCTGAAAGAATCCTGCGTTATGGGGCTGGTAACGACATTCACAAATCTGTTATACTTGACCTACACATTGGGGCTGATTCTGGATTCGACGGGATTTGCGAAACCCAAGGTGCATGCCGAGGGGCGGTTGGCCTCGTAAAAAGCCGCAAAAAATAGTCGCAAACGACGAAAACTACGCTTTAGCAGCTTAATAACCTGCTCTGAGCCCTCTCTCCCTAGCTTCCGCTCTTAAGACGGGGATCAAAGAGAGGTCAAACCCAAAAGAGATCGCGTGGATGCCCTGCCTGGGGTTGAAGCGTTAAATCTAATCAGGCTAGTTTGTTAGTGGCGTGTCTGTCCGCAGCTGGCAAGCGAATGTAAAGACTGACTAAGCATGTAGTGCCGAGGATGTAGGAATTTCGGACGCGGGTTCAACTCCCGCCAGCTCCACCAAAATTCTCCATCGGTGATTACCAGAGTCATCCGATGAAGTCCTAAGAGCCCGCACGGTGCAAGCCCTGCGGGCTTTTTTGTGCCTGTTGTTGTTCGAGAACATCCGGCTAAATCCTGTGATTATTGGTATACGATTTCACAAAGGAGTGTCTGTCGATCACGGCTGCTTTCGGTATTTCAGGTGTTCAGGTCACGCATATTCTGGACAGCATCGCACTATTTCGGGGCTACCCGGCGACAATAAGAACCGATCAGGGCCCGGAATTTACCTGCAGCGAACTGGAACAATGGGACTTTGAACATAGTGTTGAGTTACGCTTAATCCAGCCGGGCAAGCCAACTCAGAACGGATTTATTAAGAGTTTCAACGGTCGCTTTCGGGATGAATACCTGAATGAGAGCTGGTTCAGCGAAGTTCTTCATGCCCGGAAAATTATTCATGGCTGGCGGCATGACTATAACGAGTCCAGTCCTCATTCATCGCTGAATTACCAGACGCCAGCTGAATTTGCAGCAGGCTGGCGAAACAGGAAACATGAAGAAAAATCAACCTGAAGGTTATATCTAATACTGGAGGCAGATCAATAAAACGAAACACCAGCAGGCAGATGATTTCCCAGATAAAAGCAACAGCCATTCAGGTTACAGCCTGGAATTGCGATTATTTATCCCCAGAGATATCTATAGATTTAATTTTTTCAATAGCAACAACATTTCCAGACATCGCTTCATTGAGAACTTGTACAGCAGAACTAGCATCGCGGTTCTTAATGGACATGTAGACCTTAATATGAGCCTCCACGCTCTCAAGAGTAATACCCAGTGCACGGTTGAGCTCTTCAAGATAATAGTAATAGATATCTTTAATTGAACTCATAACATTGTAAAAGACACTATTATGAGAGGCCTTGACAATTGCCAGATGGAACTCGTAATCCGCTTCTGAATACTTTTTATAGTCACCCTTGTTGATCAGCATATTGTTCAATGCTTCTTCGAGCTGACGAATATCGTCTTCGGTAGCGTTCAAGACCGCGAGTTCCACACATTTAAATTCCACGGTTTGGCGGAAAATCATCATATCGTGAAATTCTTCGCGACTCAGGTGCATGATTGGGCGGGGCTCGTTACTCAACATGTGTGGAGTGAAGTTTTCGCTCACGTAGCTGCCGCTACCCTGCCGTGTCACCACTATCCCAAGATCACGAAAACGCTGTACCGCACTACGTACACTGACACGGCTAACGTTAAATGAGGCAGTTAGCTCCGCTTCCGAAGGTAAACGACTACCTGGCGCCCAGCTGCCGTCCAGCAGCTTGCTGCAGATCTGATCATAAATTTCATTTACAACATTTTGTTTTTGAATGGATTTTATGCTCAAGATGGGTATCCGTTAAGATGTCGCTGAAGTAATTTATTGTATAACACTTCACTTTTAAGAACAAAGCGCCCGGCTGGGCGCTTTTCACCGTTAATCGAAACGAATGAGCACCTTAGCAGAGACATTTTTGTCTGTGGCGGTAATCAATGCGTCTTCAATTTGCTGGGGCGGGAACTCGGCGCTGATAAGCGGGCGAGGATCGACGCGACCATCCTCCAGCCAGCGTACCGCGGTGATGAACTCACCGATAAAACGGAATGACCCGACCCAATTGAGTTCTTTAACCAGCATCGGAGACACTGGCCAGCTTACCGGGCTGGCGCCCATCCCCACCTGAACGATGGTGCCTGCAGGGCGGGTGAAATCGACGGTGGATGTCACGGCAATCGGCGCGCCAGAGGCCTCAAACACGACATCAAAATAGCCTTTATGCTGCTGATAATAGACAACCTGTTCTTCAACCCGCGGATCCATCACCGCAGTGGCCCCCATCTGGCGAGCCAGTTCCAGGCAGCGTGGGCTGAGATCGGAAGCCACCACTTCAGATGCTCCTGCACTGCGCGCCGCCGCGACGATCAGACAACCAATGGGGCCTGCGCCAATCACCAGTACGCGTTTGCCGGTCAACTGGCCCGCCTTTTTTACTGCATGAATAGCGACCGCCAGCGGTTCCGAAAAGGCCATCACGTTTGCAGGCACGCGCCTATCGTAAGGAATACATTGCTCCGGTTTTACCACCACGTATTCAGAAAAACCGCCATTCACATGTGGATTGAACTGCGCGCTGCCCATAAAGCACATGGAGCCGCACAGATTTTGATGGCCGGAAAGGCACATCTCGCACTGATTGCAGGGGCTGGACGGGTTCACAGCAACCGTCTGGCCAACTTTCAGCTCGCTGCCTGCTGGCACTTTGCTGATCACGCCAACAAACTCATGGCCAATCACCATCGGATGCTTGAGGACAGACATCCCCGCGCGGCCATGCTGATAGTAGTGGATATCAGAGCCACAGATGCCGCCGCAAGCGACCTTCACGACGACATCATGTTCATCATGCTCGATTTCACGTGATTCAAAGCGTACGTCTTTTTCCGCATGGGCCAGACAAGCGTTACAGGTTATTTTTCCCATTTTGATGATGACCTCATTATTTGTTGGCAGTTGCCGGATTAATGGTATTCTTATCCACGGTGTCGGCATTCTTTTTTTCAGGCAGGATCACTTCAATCTTTCCCACCAAAAATATGTAGGCTAATAAGCCCAGTCCGGCGACGCCTGCGATATACCACATAGCGTACTGGAAGTTTTGCGTGCGCTGGAGAATAACCCCAATAACAATTGGACTAACGATCCCAGAAAGGTTCCCGCAAATATTTAAAAAGCCGCCCATCGTGCCGAGGAAATTACGAGGAATCACATCACTCCAGACCACCCAACCCAGGTTTGAAAAGGCGTTAGCAAAGAACGCAACAGACAGAATGATAATCGCAATAACCGGCTGGTTTTCAAAGAAATTGACCAGACCGATAATCATGGTGACGCATAGGCCAGCCATAACGGGTAATTTTCGTGCCAACGTTCGGGATTTTCCTTTTTTCAGCAGCATGTCGCTTAGCGTACCGCCACAAAGCACCCCCAGCATCGCCATAATATAGGGCAGCATAGCACCCACCCCGGCTTTTGAAATAGAGAGATGCAGCCCTTTTTCCAGGTAAACAATAAACCAGGTCAGGAAAAAATAGAGTGTAGACGAGCAGGCAAACTGGGTGATGAACAGGCCCCAAATCGTTTTTTTGCTGAGGAAGAACTTAATATCTTGCCAGCTAATTTTTGCACTCACGGAGGACTGGTTCGCCGAACCATAGCCGCCGCCTGCTTTAATATAATCCAGTTCTGCCTGGTTCACAGCGGTGCTGTGCTGTGGATCGCGGTAATACATAAGCCAGTAGATGCCAAACAGAATCCCGGCGCCCCCGGACAGATAAAACGACATTTCCCAACCGTAATTAGCCACAATAAAGGCGAGGGCAGGTGTCAGCAGCGCGAGACCAAGGTATTGTGCACTGGAATAAATCGCGGTCGCACGGGCTCGCTCATGGTCTGGGAACCAGGTTGCGATTATTTTCGTGTTAGACGGGAAGGACGGTGCTTCGGCAACACCAATTAATGCGCGGCAGGCCAGAAGCATGGCAAATGAAGCGGTTGCCGTCGCGAATAAATGGTGTGAGGCGAACCCCATCATAAAGGTAAAAATACTCCACAGAATAATTGCACCACCGTAAAGAATACGTGAGCCAATGCGATCAAGGACATAGCCGACAGGAATTTGACTGGCGGCGTAGGCCCAGGTAAACATGGAGAAAAGCAAACCCAGTTGTGTTGGCGTCAGACTGAAATCATTCTGGATATTCGAACCAGCAACGGCAAGATTGGCGCGATCCATATAATTAATTGCAGTCACAATAAACAGCAATGTGAGAATAAAGAGTCGTTGTCTTGAAGCCTTCATAATGATACCTGTGTTATATCGGCATGCATTGGGGTGAACACATGCCATCAGTTTTAAAGGCGAGTAGGTAGAGTACGGGCTGCTTATAACACGGCGAGCCAGCCACCATCGACGTAAATAATCTGCCCGTTGATATAATCGGATGCTCTGGATGATAAGAAGACGGCCGTGCCGATAAGCTCATCCGGACGACCCCAGCGCTGAGAGGGGTTGCTGCTTTTCACCCAGGCGTCGAACTGTTTGTCTTCGATAAGTGCAGTGTTCATATCCGTCAGAATGTAGCCCGGCCCAATGGCGTTGGTCTGGATATTAAACTGTGCCCATTCTGCGGCCATCGAGCAGGTGAGCATTTTGATACCGCCTTTTGCCGCCGTGTACGGGGCAACGGTCGGTCGTGCAGCCTGGCTGGTAAGCGAGCCAATATTAATGATTTTGCCGCCACTGTTACGGGCCATCATCCGTTTTGCCGCCGCGCGGGACACCAGAAATGCGCTGGTCAGGTTAGTGTCGATCACCTTCTGCCAGTTTTCCAGCTCCAGTTCGACCATCGGTTTACGGTACTGAATACCGGCGTTATTGATCAGGATATCCACACTGATCCCTTCTGCATCGAGTTTGCTAAAAGCCGCCTCAATCGCCTGTTCATCGGTGACGTCAAAAGCCACGCCTTGTGCGTCGTAACCCTTGCTTGTCAGTGTATCCACGGATTCGGCCAGCAGTGTGTCGCGAATATCATTCAGGATGACCCGTGCGCCTGCAGCGGCAAGGCCCTCTGCGTAGGCAAAGCCCAGTCCGCGTGCAGAACCCGTCACCAGCGCCGTTTTCCCGGTTAAATCAAATAAAGCGTTCATGTTGATTCCTCATTCGTTTAATTTGTATGACGACTGTCTTTTTTAAGGTTGAATTTTCGTCCTGACAAAATCAACAGTTCACCTATGAATTTGCAACAAGGATCACAAACAGCTCCACTTCGCGATCATGTTATTAACATTAAGTGATTGAATTATAAGTATTTGCTTAATTTTAATTGAACGCAATTTGATCGCTATCACAGAATGGCACTCTAAGCGATCCTTTGTAAAAGAAGCGTGATATAACAGCACTAAGTTGTAGGACAACTTACAAATATGCACCATGTCATCCACAACGGTATGACATGCGGTAAATTCGCTGAGTTGAGGAGAGAAAGTGAGTAACCTGAAAATCACTAACGTGAAAACGATTCTGACGGCGCCGGGCGGCATTGATTTGGCGGTCGTTAAGATAGAAACCAATGAGCCGGGGCTGTATGGGCTGGGATGCGCGACCTTTACGCAGCGTATCTTCGCGGTAAAAAACGCGATCGATGAGTACATGGCGCCTTTTCTGATTGGCAAAGATCCGACCCGTATTGAGGACATCTGGCAGTCAGGCGCGGTGAGCGGTTACTGGCGCAATGGCCCGATCATGAACAATGCATTGTCCGGCGTGGACATGGCGCTGTGGGATATCAAAGGTAAGCTGGCGGGGATGCCGGTTTATGATCTGCTGGGCGGCAAATGCCGTGATGGGATCCCATTGTACTGTCACACTGACGGTGGCGATGAAGTTGAAGTGGAAGATAACATCCGCGCCAGAATGGAAGAAGGCTACCAGTACGTTCGCTGCCAGATGGGAATGTATGGTGGTGCGGGGACCGATGACCTCAAACTGATCGCCACGCAGCTGGCACGTGCGAAGAACATTCAGCCGAAACGTTCACCGCGCAGCAAAACGCCTGGCATCTACTTTGACCCGGATGCCTACGCCAAAAGCGTTCCGCGTCTGTTCGACCACCTGCGTAACAAGCTCGGTTTTGGCATCGAATTTATTCATGATGTCCATGAGCGCGTCACCCCGGTGGCCGCCATTAACCTTGCAAAGACAGTGGAACAATATCAATTGTTTTATCTCGAAGACCCAGTCGCACCGGAAAATATCGACTGGTTGAAAATGCTGCGCCAGCAGTCTTCCACGCCAATATCCATGGGCGAACTGTTTGTCAATGTTAATGAGTGGAAGCCGCTCATCGACAACAAACTGATCGACTACATTCGTTGTCATGTGAGCACCATCGGCGGTATCACGCCGGCGAAGAAACTCGCTGTCTATAGCGAACTGAACGGCGTGCGTACCGCGTGGCACGGTCCTGGTGATATTTCACCAGTCGGGGTCTGCGCCAATATGCATCTGGATCTGAGTTCACCGAACTTCGGCATTCAGGAATACACGCCCATGAACGACGCGCTGCGTGATGTCTTCCCGGGTTGCCCGGAGATTGACCTCGGCTATGCCTACCTGAACGATAAGCCTGGCTTGGGTATCGACATTGATGAAGCCGAGGCGGCGAAATACCCGTGCGAGGGGGGGATCCCTTCCTGGACAATGGCGCGCACACCTGACGGCACGGCTTCAAGACCGTAAATAATAAAGACCCGGCTTAAATCTGCCGGGTCTTTATTAGAGCTAGCCACTCACAATAATGAGTCCGACGAATCACCATAAAAATCCAACGCATAAATACGCCTTTCCCTATCAATACCGTCACCACTCTTTTTGCGCCTTCCCTTCTAAGCAACCTATAAACATCCCCAACAGAATTGATCTACTCCTGCACTAATTACGCCGCTACCAGCCCATCGGTGATTACCAGAGTCATCCGATGAAGTCCTAAGAGCCCGCACGGCGCAAGCCCTGCGGGCTTTTTTGTTACCTGTGAGGTCATATTCTCGGTATAAATCTCGAGCATCATCTATGCTTGTTTTGCACTACGATGCCATAACGTAAAAAATCATGGTGCAAAAACATGTCTACCCCATTGAAATCACAAGCCAATGCCGAGTATCGACTACGCAATGGCGACGGTCTGGCGTTGTTGATTAAGCCATTCGGCAGATAGATCTGGTATTTCAGATACACTCCCCCGACGCTGAAAAAAGGGCCACCATCAGCATTGGCCCCTACCCCGCTTCGTGCCAAATGCCAACGCTGCAGCCATAATGTCACCATTGGGTGATGAAACAGATGACGACTGATGGTTATCTTCGTCAGGTACGTGATGGTTCTAAAGACAAAGAAAGGCGAATTATGGGCAGATTTCAAGGTAAACGCATCCTTATCACTGGCGGTACCAGCGGTATGGGATTTGCAGGCGCACTGCGCATTGTTAGTGAGGGCGGCAATGTTGCCATTACGGGCCTCAATGATGAAAGGCTGAAGCGCGCCCGTAGTCTACTGCCTGAATCATCTCTCATTCTGAAGAACGATGCAGCCAGCGAAGCCGATATAAGCGTTCTTCAGGCAGCGATAAGCGACTGGGGTTCACTCGACGGACTATGGCTTAATGCTGGCTTCGCAGAAGTAGGTGCTCCGGAATCGGTGACAGCGGATGCTTTTAACCGCATGATGAATGCTAACGTCCGCGGCCCGATGCTGCAGCTTGCCGCTCTTTCTGGATCCCTCAATTCAGGCGCATCTGTTCTTGTCACCTCATCTTCATCTGTATATGAAGGTGCGGCAATGACCAGCCTCTATGCAGCAACGAAAGGCGCAGTTGTCGCAATGGTTAAAAGCTGGGCCTCTGCCCTGGCTGTGCGGGGTATTCGCGCCAATACGCTGGTACCGGGTCCGATCGAAACGAACTTTAGACATTTCATGCCGGAAGAGTCGCGTCAGCAGTTTGAAGATTTTGTTGTCAGCCAGGTCCCCCTCGGCCGGGCAGGAACCGCGGAAGAAGCATCTGCTGTCGCACTTTTCCTGCTTTCTGATGATGCATCCTATGTCACCGGCAGTCAGTACGCGGTAGATGGCGGGCTGGTGCATTACTAGATATGGCAACACCGGCATCATTTCCTGATACAGATCCTCAAACCCCCACTGTAGAAGTGGGGAAAATAACGGCCCCTGCATACATCAATAAACAATCCGTTACTCCAGAATCGTCCATTTTTCGCTTAAAACAGCCCGGCAACATCCGAACGCAACGAACAGATTCAATGTGCAATATCTCCCGTTACCCAGACAGCCCATCAAACCGGGAAACACCAAAATGATTCATTTGAAAGGATAAACGTGGTATTCAGGCATGGCGGGCGCGTGAAGAATCACTGACTGTTGATGCAGCGATGACATATCAGGCCAGCGACAGCAGTGTTATGTCCCTACCGCAATCTCAACTGGGCGGGGCGTTTATTCGGATGAGAAGGACTCACTCGGGGAGGGAGGCAATAATGGCAGATTCAGAACGCGATAAACCAGCTGCGTTGTCATTAAACATCGGCAGTAAAATAAGACGACTACGGCAGTCCCGGGGGATTTCGTTAAACGATCTGTCTAAATTGTCAGGGGTTTCAAAGGGAGCGTTATCCAAACTGGAATCAGGATCTTCCAGTCCCCGAGTTGATACGCTGGACGCTATCGCCACCGCGTTACGTTTACCGGTCGGTGATTTGCTAAGCGGCAGCAGGATGTATCCCCGCTTTGAAAAATATCGCCCTGTGCCGGGCGAGTATTCGCAAATGATGAAATTCCGCATCGGCCCCGGCAATACCTCCGAGATATGGTTGCTGCAAATGGAACCGCTGGTCACCATACACAGCCCCGGACATTCAGAGGGGGCGCATGAACATATTCTGGTCCACAGCGGAACTCTGCGCCTGCGCTTGAGCCAGTATGAAGTCGTCACCCTGGAGCCCGGGGATTTTTATGCCTTCTCTGCGGAGATTGCGCATACGTACAGCGCAACGGAAACGGCGGTTAGTGCGACGGTGGTGATGACTCACCTCGAGCCCGGTTAACTCCGCCGCACCATTATCGGACCTGGAGACCTGAGATATGGCGCCGGCGTTTCGGGCATCTGTTCACTTAAAGAAACAAAAACGGTCCGCTGAATGCCTGAGGGAAAATTATTTTAAAAATAAAATTAATTAAATTCAGTCGATTGATTGCGAACTGATAAATATCTTCCCCCGTCATCGGGAAACCCGTTGTTCAGTTTGCCGGTTAACTGTATTGTTATTTCGAACAGCAGAACCGGCCTGCTTGCGCTGTATTTTCCCACAAAGCAAAGCAGGCGTAATAGCCGGAAAGCTGGCCATAATACGGTCACTTTCCTGATGATCCTGGCGTCTTTTTATTAGCGATCAATATCGCCTAACCCGGCTGTGCGCCGTGCGGCCCAATGCCTGCTCTTTTTTTATGGCGAAATCAACCCACCCGCATTAAATATGTGTGACGGAGAAGATGAATGCGTAAAGTTAATTTAAAAGACAGTTTTGCTCTGTTCAGCGATTACTGGAGCCCGAAAATTGTCGGCGAAATGAATAACGAATATGTCAAACTGGCTAAATTATCCGGAAAATTTGACTGGCATCATCATGAACAGGAGGACGAGCTTTTTCTTGTGGTCAGCGGCCGCTTGCGAATGGGCTTAAGAACAGGCGATATCAGTCTTGATGCCGGTGAGTTTATTATTGTGCCGAAAGGAACTGAGCATTGTCCTGAAGCGTTAACCGAAGAGTGCTGCGTCGTTTTACTGGAGCCAAAATCGACCCTGAATACGGGTAATATCGTCAATGAACGTACGGTGCGTGAACTGGATAAACTCTAATCGTCTGGCGGTGCGGAGCAAACCGGGCCAGGGGAAGTTTTAGCGTTACCGGTTACCCGCCCCCCCTCTCAGGATAAGCCCCCCACGACATCTCGCGCCCCCCTTACACACTCCGGCCGCGTCAGCGGCCGGAGGGATAGATTTACTCCTTGTCAGAATAGGCGTCCAGCATGGCAAGGAGCGCCCACCGCGCCGCATCGTCTGCAATATTCTCAGGCAGCGCATCAGCCCGCAGATTGACATAAGCGTCGGCAGCCCTTCGGATGGCAATCCCGACAGAGTGACGATCGTGCGTTGCCAGAGTGGAAGTCAGCAGGCCATCGGGATCAATGCCGAGGGCTTCTATTCGGCGAACCCCGCGTTGCGGTAGATTGGCGCGACGGAACAGCATCGGTCCCAGCACTTGTTCGCGGAAGAAGGACAGCATCCCCAGCGCTTCGAAGAGTTCGCCCCTGCCCAGTTTAACCCCGGCATAATGCAGCCAGATCCAGGCTCGGGACTCAAACCACTCCGGCGTCATGTTCGGCCAGTGCGCGCTAAATTTTGCCAGCTGGCGCTGGAGAGCATCGCTATCACGGGTAAATAGCACGGCAGGCTCCTCAACGCGCTGAGTGAGCATGTCCAGGGTGATAAATTTGAGATCGACATGCAGAAGTTGCGGGCCAAACAGACAGATCAGCAGCCGAGGCTCGCCGACGTGTTCCCCGGTGAAAGCATGTAGCAGATGGCCGAGGGTTCCGGCGAACGCCATACGCTGAGCCATGATTTCGTCATAATAGAGAGGGTCGACCACCACCACGAAATCGAGATCGGAGTATTGATCAAACCCGCCATGGATAAACGAGCCGCCGGCGAGAAGGGCGAGGATCCGCGGGTCAGACTGTAATTTAAGCTTCAGTTGCTCTGCAAAACTTCTGTGTAAATCGGGGAGCGTATTAAACATCCTTTTTCCTGTTCACAAAAAAGACAAAGCATTACAGAGTATCGAGTGATTGATCGGCAGACCAGATATTTCTGCAGGAGCCCTGCGCTCCCATGCGGGGCTCCCGAAACGATACTCCCCTCAAACCACCTCGCTCATCCACTCAGCAAACGCCCGCACGGCGGGAGAGAGAAAGCGCTGGTGCGGATAGAGCAACGTGACAGGTACCGGGGGCGGCTGCCAGTCCGCCAGCACTTCCACCAGCCTCCCCTCCCGCAGGTGGTCAGCCACGATATTCTCCGCCAGCTGCGCCAGCCCAAATCCTGCCAGGCACATTTTTATATAAAGCCCCGTTTCATTCACCGCGGCGGTGCCGCTGACGGGTACAGAAAAAGTCTCGCCGTGGCGAAGGAAGCGGAACTCATCGGCCCGCCTCGCCTGGCCGGAGAAATAATGCACGGCCCGATGCTGAGAGAGCGCCTCCGGTGATGGCGGCACGCCATATTCCCTGAGATAGTCCGGTGACCCGCAGGTGACCCAGCGAAAGCGGCCCAGAGGCCGGGCCACCAGGCTGGAGTTGTTCAGCTCTCCCGTGCGTATCACGCAGTCGACGCCTTCCTGAATGAGATCGACCTGCCGATCGCTGACCCCGATCATCAGGTAGATATCAGGGTAACGTCGGTAAAAGTCTTGCAGATGGGGCATGACGATGAAATGCGCGATGCCCGCGGGCATATCAACCCGCAGGCGCCCCTGAGGCCGCGCGACAGACTCGCTCAGGCTGGATTCGCTATGTTCGATGAGGGCGAGAATTTCCCGGCACTGCGCCAGATACTGCATCCCTTCCGGAGTCAGGCTCACCCGCCTTGTGGTCCGGTTCAGCAGTCGCACCTTCAGGTATTTCTCAAGGTTTTTAATGGTACTGGTGACAGTGGAGGCCGGCAGGGAAAGGGTTTCCGCGGCACGCACGAAGCTCCCTGCCTCCGCGACGCGCATAAACATCTGCATAGCCTGGATACGATCCACCTTCTTTCTCCCCTGTAGCGAGCAGCCTACCGACAGGCGGCATGATTATTCGTTGATTATGAATAATGAAAACAATTTACGCATCTTTTTGCGCTTAATCGCCTGGCGTATCGTTGCGCTGTGGATATCGCGTGAGGGGCCAAAAATGACCATGCCCTCAATAAATATCCATAGAATCAACACGTTAAATAACACGCATAAAGGAAAAATAATGTCCGTTCAGCCTGTCGAATTACGTAAGGCGTATCGTTTATTGCAGGTCGGGTCCACCACCATGATTTCCGCAAAATATGATGGCGTCGAAAATGTCATGTCAGCCGCCTGGGTTGGGCTGGCAGGCGAGCGAAAAGTGGTGGCCTATATCGGCCCCCAGGCTTTCACTCGTCAGCTGGTGGAAAAGAGCGGCTATTTCGTCGTGCAGATCCCCGTAGTCAGCCAGATGGCAACCGTCCTCTACGCTGGCGGGCGCAGCTATGCCGACGCGCCGGATAAAAATGACACTATCCCCTTCTTTTATCAGCCGGGGTTCGATCTCCCCCTTGTCGCCGGCTGCGCGGGCTGGCTGGTGTGCAAAGTGATGCCTTACCCGGACATCCAGCAACAGCACAATCTGTTTATGGGCGACATCGTCGCCGCCTGGAGCGATGACCGGGTATTCCGCAACGGACACTGGATCTTTGATGATGCGCCGGACGAGCTGCGGACCGTTCACTATGTCGCAGGCGGGCAGTTCTATGCCATCGGCAAAGGCAGCAAATTCGATCATGGACCGGGTAAGGACTGACCCTCCCCGGTCATGAGCATCACTGACGAGATGTCTGCGCGGCAGAGCGGCTGATACTCCGGCGCCAGACGCCGGGTGCCTGGCCATATTGGCGCTTGAAGCTGCGGTTGAAGGACTGCTGCGAGTCAAATCCGAGGGCGATCGCCACGTTGAGGATCGGCTCGTTGCTGTGGGCTAAGCGTTCGACCGATTTTTGCAGCTTTTGCGCCCGGATATACTCCCCGAGGGGGTGCCCGGTATGTTCTTTGAAGATCCGCTGCAGGTGCCACTTCGAATAGCCGGCTCGCCGGGCAACGGTATCAATATCCAGACGGCTATCAAGATGGTTGTCGATCCAGTCGATCAGATCCTGAATGATGGCGCCAGTGTTCATCATATTTCCCCCTCGCGGCCGGTTAAAAGCATCTTTAGCAGTTGCATTAAAAGGTGGCCTGGTTTTACACAAAATGCAAGTTTTATTGTTGCATTTAAAACCCTGCCAGGATCGCGCCTTTTTTCTCCGGTGAGGATCGCACATAAAGTGCAACAATTATTCTTGCACTTAGTTAAGCGCCTTCCTACAATCGCCGCGATAGTGTATTCGAAATTGTTACAATTTTGTGGCGATGATCGACACAAATGGCCTTAAGCCAGCCCGGACAAAGGAAGTGGCGCAGCCTCTCAGGCTGCGTCTTGCCCGGCGGCTACAATGACTGGAATAAAAATAATGAGCCTGCAAAAAACCTGGGGAAACATTCACCGGACCGCGCTCGGCGCGATGATGCTCTCCTTTCTGCTCGTCGGCTGCGACGACAGCGTCGCGCAAAACGCCGCGCCGCCCGCGCCTGCCGTCAGCGCCGCTAAGGTGTTGGTGAAGTCGATCAGTCAGTGGGATAGTTTCAACGGTCGCATAGAAGCGGTGGAGAGCGTTCAGCTCCGCCCCCGCGTCTCGGGATATATTGATAAAGTGAATTACACCGACGGCCAGGAGGTGAAAAAGGGCCAGGTGCTGTTCACGATAGACGACAGAACCTATCGCGCCGCGCTGGAGCAGGCGCAGGCGACGCTGGCGAGAGCCAAAACGCAGGCCAGCCTGGCGCAAAGCGAGGCGAACCGCACCGATAAATTAGTTCATACCAACCTCGTCTCCCGTGAAGAGTGGGAGCAGCGCCGGTCAGCCGCGGTACAGGCGCAGGCCGATATTCGCGCCGCGCAGGCGGCGGTGGATGCCGCGCAGCTTAACCTCGACTTCACCAAAGTGACCGCCCCTATCGACGGCCGCGCCAGCCGCGCGCTGATCACCAGCGGCAACCTGGTCACGGCGGGCGACACCGCCAGCGTGCTCACCACCCTGGTCTCGCAGAAGACGGTGTACGTCTACTTTGACGTCGACGAGTCAACCTACCTCCACTATCAAAATCTCGCCCGCCGCGGGCAAGGCGCGTCCAGCGATAATCAGGCGCTCCCGGTGGAGATTGGCCTGGTTGGCGAAGAGGGCTACCCCCATCAGGGCAAAGTGGATTTTCTCGATAATCAGTTAACACCGAGCACCGGCACCATCCGCATGCGCGCCCTGCTGGATAACTCGCAGCGGCTGTTCACGCCGGGTCTGTTTGCCCGCGTGCGTCTGCCGGGCAGCGCGGCGTTCCAGGCTACGCTTATCGACGACAAAGCGGTGCTCACCGATCAGGATCGTAAATATGTCTATATCGTTGATAAAGATGGCAAAGCGCAGCGACGTGATATCACGCCGGGGCGGCTGGCCGACGGTTTACGCGTCGTGAAGCAGGGTCTGAAGCCTGGGGATAGCGTCATCGTCGACGGCTTACAAAAAGTGTTTATGCCGGGTATGCCGGTTAACGCCAAAACCGTTGCCATGACCCCCAGCGCCGCCCTCAACTGATCCCTAATCAGAGAATCCAAGACATGGACTTTTCCCGCTTTTTTATCGACAGGCCAATTTTCGCCGCGGTGCTGTCGATTTTAATTTTTATCACCGGGTTAATCGCCATCCCGCTGCTGCCGGTGAGCGAATATCCTGACGTCGTGCCCCCCAGCGTGCAGGTGCGCGCGGAGTATCCCGGCGCCAACCCGAAAGTGATTGCCGAGACCGTGGCGACGCCGCTGGAGGAAGCGATCAACGGCGTTGAAAACATGATGTACATGAAATCGGTCGCCGGCTCCGACGGCGTGCTGGTGACCACCGTGACCTTCCGCCCGGGTACCGACCCGGATCAGGCGCAGGTTCAGGTGCAGAACCGGGTCGCGCAGGCGGAGGCGCGTCTGCCGGAGGATGTGCGCCGTCTGGGGATCACCACCCAGAAACAGTCCCCGACGCTGACCCTGGTGGTGCATCTGTTTTCGCCAAACGGTAAGTACGACTCGCTGTATATGCGCAACTACGCCACGCTGAAGGTGAAGGATGAGCTGGCGCGCCTGCCCGGCGTCGGCCAGATCCAGATATTTGGTTCCGGCGAATATGCGATGCGCGTCTGGTTGGATCCCAATAAGGTGGCGGCGCGCGGGCTGACCGCCTCGGACGTGGTCACGGCGATGCAGGAGCAAAACGTCCAGGTCTCCGCCGGGCAGCTTGGCGCCGAGCCGCTGCCGCAGGAGAGCGACTTCCTGATCTCGATTAACGCCCAGGGCCGTCTGCATACCGAAGAAGAGTTTGGCAATATCATTCTGAAAACAGCGCAGGACGGCTCGCTGGTCCGCCTGCGCGACGTGGCGCGCATCGAGATGGGTTCCGGTAGCTATGCGCTGCGCTCCCAGCTCAACAACAAGGACGCGGTCGGGATCGGTATCTTTCAGTCCCCGGGGGCTAACGCCATCGATTTGTCGAACGCCGTGCGTGCCAAAATGGCCGAGCTGGCCACTCGCTTCCCGGAAGATATGAAGTGGGCGGCGCCGTACGACCCAACGGTGTTCGTGCGCGACTCCATCCGCGCGGTGGTGCAGACGCTGCTGGAGGCGGTGGTGCTGGTGGTGCTGGTGGTGATCCTGTTCCTGCAGACCTGGCGCGCGTCGATTATCCCGCTGATCGCAGTGCCGGTATCGGTGGTCGGTACCTTCAGCATTCTCTATCTGCTGGGCTTCTCGCTGAATACCCTGAGCCTGTTCGGGCTGGTACTGGCGATTGGTATCGTGGTGGATGACGCCATCGTGGTGGTGGAAAACGTCGAGCGCAATATCGAAGAGGGGCTTGCGCCGCTCGCCGCGGCGCATCAGGCGATGCGAGAGGTCTCCGGGCCGATTATCGCTATTGCGCTGGTGCTGTGCGCGGTGTTCGTGCCGATGGCGTTTCTCTCGGGCGTGACCGGTCAGTTCTACAAGCAGTTTGCGGTGACCATCGCCATCTCCACGGTGATCTCGGCCATCAACTCGCTGACGCTCTCCCCGGCGCTGGCAGCCCTGCTGTTAAAGCCGCACGGCGCGAAAAAAGACCTCCCTACCCGGCTGATCGATCGTCTGTTCGGCTGGATTTTCCGTCCGTTTAACCGCTTTTTCCTGCGCAGTTCGAACGGCTATCAGGGGCTGGTGAGTAAAACCCTCGGCCGCCGTGGCGCGGTGTTTGTGGTGTACCTGCTGCTGCTCTGCGCCGCAGGGGTGATGTTTAAAGTCGTCCCCGGCGGGTTTATTCCCACCCAGGACAAACTGTACCTGATTGGCGGCGTGAAGATGCCGGAAGGTTCGTCGCTGGCGCGCACCGATGCAGTGATCCGCAAAATGAGCGAGATCGGGATGAATACCGAAGGGGTCGATTATGCGGTCGCCTTCCCCGGTCTTAACGCGCTGCAGTTCACCAACACGCCGAATACCGGGACGGTCTTTTTTGGCCTGAAACCGTTCGATCAGCGCAAACACTCGGCGGCGGAAATCAACGCGGAGATTAACGCCAAAATCGCGCAAATCCAGCAGGGATTTGGCTTCTCCATCCTGCCGCCGCCGATTTTAGGACTGGGTCAGGGATCCGGCTACTCCCTTTACATCCAGGATCGCGGTGGGCTGGGCTATGGCGCGCTGCAAAGCGCGGTGAATGCCATGTCCGGGACGATTATGCAGACGCCGGGGATGCACTTCCCGATCTCGACCTACCAGGCTAACGTGCCGCAGCTGGATGTCCAGGTCGATCGCGATAAGGCGAAAGCGCAGGGGGTATCGCTGACCGATCTGTTCGGCACGCTGCAGACCTATCTCGGCTCGTCCTATGTCAATGACTTTAACCAGTTCGGGCGTACCTGGCGCGTGATGGCCCAGGCTGACGGGCCGTACCGCGAGAGCGTGGAAGATATCGCCAATCTGCGCACCCGCAATAATCAGGGCGAAATGGTGCCGATCGGCAGTATGGTGAATATCAGTACCACCTACGGGCCGGATCCGGTGATCCGCTACAACGGTTATCCGGCGGCGGACCTGATTGGCGATGCCGATCCGCGCGTCCTCTCCTCCTCGCAGGCGATGACGCTGCTGGATGCCATGTCTAAACAGGTGCTGCCGAATGGAATGAATATTGAGTGGACGGATCTCAGCTTCCAGCAGGCCACCCAGGGCAATACGGCGCTGATCGTCTTCCCGGTGGCGGTGCTGCTGGCGTTCCTCGTGCTGGCGGCGCTGTATGAAAGCTGGACCCTGCCGCTGGCGGTGATCCTTATCGTGCCGATGACGATGCTCTCCGCGCTGTTTGGCGTCTGGCTGACCGGGGGCGATAACAACGTCTTCGTGCAGGTGGGGCTGGTGGTCCTGATGGGCCTGGCCTGTAAAAACGCCATTCTGATCGTCGAGTTTGCCCGCGAGCTGGAGATTCAGGGCAAAGGCATCATGGAAGCCGCGCTGGAGGCGTGCCGCCTGCGACTGCGCCCGATTGTCATGACCTCCATCGCCTTTATCGCCGGGACCATTCCGCTGATCCTCGGCCACGGCGCAGGGGCGGAAGTCCGCGGCGTCACCGGGATCACGGTGTTCTCCGGGATGCTGGGGGTGACGCTGTTCGGTCTGTTCCTGACGCCGGTGTTTTACGTGACGCTACGGAAACTGGTGACCCGCAGTAAGCCGGTCCAGGAAGATCTGCCCGCCTAGCCTGCGGCAAATAACAAAAAACCGCCTTCAGCTGAAGGCGGTTTTTTTTCGTCAGGACCAGGATTAATGCGCTTTTTTAAAGCGGGCGATCATTTCCGGTACCGGGTCGCAGCCGCTGGTATCGGCGTTTTTAAGCGCCTCCAGCGCGCTGGCCACGGTATGGCGAGCGAGGACGTTTAGCGAAGCCTGCTCCGCTTCGTCAGCGACCGATTTGAAGTACCAGCAGGCGTTGGCGCTGACCACGCAGCGGGCCGGGACGTCAGGGCGCGACGCCCACAGTTTTTTATCTTCGATAACGGAAAGATAGATATCACGCAGAGTGATTTTGTCCGCCGGGCGGCCAAGATGAATAGAGCCGTTGCGGCCAAGCGTGGAGACAATGATGCCGTCACGGGTGAGCGGAACCATTAATTTGCGGATAAAGCTCGGGTTGGCTTCCAGGCCGTAGGCCAGAATCGCACTCGTCGAACGTTCACCCATCTGCTCCGCCATTGCTACGCTGAGAACCATCTGCAAAGCTGTCGGGAAGCGGTAATCTAACATGGTATTGTCCTGGGTTGCGGTGAATCTTGTTCTTTTTGGCACCGCAGAGGTGAGTAATCAATGAACAACAATATAACAAATACGGGAATTTTTTTGAAGCAATCTGCGGTTAGCCTGCGAAGTAAATTTTCCTATTTCGTCTGCACAGTCGGGCTGGGAAACCGCGCTCTTCCGAAGCGGTTTGACTGGACGGCAATCTCCTCAGCGCTGCCCGGTGGCTGCCCGGTGGTATAGAAATCCGCTGCCATAACGGCAGCGGATCTGCGGGAGGTTACGCCGTTAACTCCAGCTCGGTTTCAAAGGTGGTCACCGGCACAAACGGCAGATAGGAGATCCGCAGCCTCTCGGCCACCTTCAGGCGATGCCAGCCGGCCGGCAGGCCGCCGGGTTTGAGCACCGTGATGGTCGCCTTTTCACCGAAGTTCCACCGGTCGTCGTAGACGCTCTCCAGCTCGTCGAGCGTCCACTCCCGGCCGCGCAGCGCCAGGCGGATCGCCTGCCGCGGGATGGCTTCGCCGTTGAGGGTCACGGCAATATCTTCCACCATCGACAGACCCAGACCGCGGTAGTAAGGCAGACGGGCCAAAAAGCGCACGCCGATAATTTCCCCGTCGCGGGTGACGTTGCCGAAACCTTCGCGGCAGATAATATGCTGATCAAACATGATAATGCTCCTTACTGACCCAGCAGCGCCGGGGGTGGGGTTTCATCTAACAGGCGACAGAACATCAGCTGCTGGCGGCGGACCTGCTCCAGGCTGTCCACCTCCTGCGCATCTTCCACCCAGCGGTTGCCTTCATACTCGGAGCACACATACCCCTCATAGCCGCCCTTCTGCAGCACGCGGAAGATCTCATCGTAGGGAATTGACCATTCGCTTATCTCGTCGGTCATTTCGTAGAATTTGGCATGAATGTTGTGGATCCGCGGCATAAAATCGAGCATCCGCTTCGGCTCGAACGCCGCGTTGTGGCGCAGCGTTTCCGCCATCGCCAGCTGCGGGCCCGGCCCCCATTTTTGCATCACATCCAGGATCACGTATTCGCTGAGCGTCCGCTCCTCATAGGCTTTCTCGATAAAATCCGCCGCCGCCTGCGGGCAACCGTTACGAATAAAGCGCTCTTTCCACACCCGCGGGAAGCGGGCTAAAAACATCCCCATATCCGGCAGGAAGCCCAGCGCCCGGGTGTTGGCTTTTTCATAGGCTTCGGCATGGCGAATAATCCACGGATGGTCGAAATGCAGCGGGGCGTGCACCTCCAGCAGAATGGTGATCCCTTTGTCTTCCGCATAAGGCGCCGCCGCCACCAGCACCTCCGGCGCCACGGAAACCAGAGAGCGGATAAAGCGCATGCCCAGCCGGGCGGCAAAATCGATGTCGTTTTGCACGCTGCGCACCTGCTCGTCAAACGGCATCGGCCGGTCTTTATAGCGTTTATAGTCGAGCATAAAGTCATGGCACACCGGCACCGTGTCATGGCGCTGCATCAGACGGTGCCAGTCGGCGATCGCCGCCTCCGGCATGCCGCACTCCGGCCAGCCGGCGAAGGTCTGTTCGCCGACGACTTCAATGCCGCGGGCGCCGAACGCCGCGCAGTGACCGATCGCCTGATCGAGGGACATCTTGCCGAGATAGGTCTCATTCTGAAAGCTGTACAGACTGACGCCGCGTTTTATTTTCTGAGTCATAAAAGTACCAGGTAAGTTGGTTAACAGGATAAGCCGGTCGCTTCGCGGGCGCGGGCCACCGAGGCCGCTGCGGGCAGCGACGGTTTATACTCCAGGCCAATGGCCCCGTTGTAGCCCAGGCGTTGCAGCCGGGCGATCACTTCTGGCCACTCGCCGCTGCGCGGATCCGGTTCGTTACGTTCCGGCGCCTGCGCTATCTGCACGTGTCCCACCCGGTGCATTCTGCCGCCGAGCACCTCCTCCATCTCCTCTTCCATCACCAGCGAGTGATAGACGTCAAACAGCAGCTGCAGCCGCGGGCTGTCGACCGCCTCGATAATGTCCAGCGCCAGCCGGGTGTCGTTTAAGAACATCCCCGGATGATCGATGCGGGTGTTGAGCGGCTCCAGCAGCAGAGTGACCCCGGCGGCTTCCGCCAGCGTCGCCGCCTGGCGCAGGATGTGGATCGCCTGCGCCTGCTGTTCGGCGATCGCCACCCCTTCGCGGCTGAAGCCGGAGGCCACCACCAGCGGCGGCGACCCCAGCTGGCGCGAGGCCGCCAGGCTGTCGCTCACCGCCGCCAGAAACTGCTCATGCTCCGCCGGATCCACCAGGCTGCGCCGGGGCTCCACCACGAAGCTCGACAGCCTCACGCCGGTCTCCTCCAGCGCCTGCGCCAGCGCCGCCAGCGGTTTATCACGCCAGAGATGAAACTCAACGTGGCTGAATCCCTGCGCTTTCGCCGCCCGGACCCGATCGCTGAAATCGGGATACTCTTCACGAAACAGCCATTCAATACATGCGGACAAATACATCCGACCCCCTTCTCTACTTGCCAGATCAAAACAAACAAAATTAGAATAAGAATTCTTATTCTGTTTCGGAGCGGCAGTGTGACGCCTTCCCTTCTGGCTTCGCGGTCAACAGCAGGATCTGACGCGGCATAACCAGAATGAGTGCTCTAATTCTAATCTCTGGTTGCTATAAATTGTCAACATTATTTAACAAGTTTTTAACCAAATCTGAAGGTACATCATGCTCAATAACGCTTCGGCGGCCGCGGTTCAGGCGCCTCCCTATACCAGCGAGCGGCAGCGCACGCTGGCCACGCTGGTGGTTTCGATAGCGCTGGTGCTGGAGATCATCGACGTCTCGATCATTAATGTCGCCATCCCGGTGGTACAGCGGGATCTGCTCGCCAGCCCGCGGCAAATTGAATGGGTGGTCACCGGCTACCTGTTCTTTTTCTCCATTCTGCTGCTCACCGGCGGTCGGCTCGGCGATCTGTATGGCTACCGGCGGCTGTTTATCAGCGGACTGCTGGCGTTTGGCGCTGCGTCGGCCGGCTGCGGGCTGGCCGCCAGCCCGGAGATGCTGGTGGCGATGCGTATTGCGCAGGGGGCCAGCGGGGCGATGATGGGCCCGCAAATCCTCTCCCTGATGCAGGTTCTGTATCGCCCGCACGAACGTTTCCGGGTGATGAGTATTTTCGGCCTGCTCGGCGGCGCCGCCGGGATCCTCGGCCCGGTGCTCGGCGGGATCATCATCGAAAGCAATCTGTTCGGCCTTAGCTGGCGGCCGATCTTTTTGATCAACGTGCCGGTGATCGTCGTCGCCGTGATACTGGCCTGGCGGGCGCTGCCGGCGGTGCGCAGCCCGGAGGCCAAAGGTATCGATCCGCTGGGTACCCTGCTGGCGGTGGTGGGCGGCGGCGCGCTGCTGCTCACCCTGATCGAAGGCCCCGCCCTGCGCTGGCCGCTATGGATGGCGCTGCCGCCGCTGCTGTCGCTCATCACGGTGGCCCTCCTCTGGCGTCATCTGCTGGGCCGTGAACGCCGGGGCGGCACGCTGTTGTTACCCCCCGCGGTGCTGCGCGACCGCTTCTTTCGCGCCGGGATCATCATCACCCTGCTCTATCAACTGACCACCGCCTCGCTGCTGCTGGCCACCGCGCTGGTGCTGCAGAGCGGGCTGGGCTTCAGCCCGTTCCATACCGCCCTGCTGCACATCCCCTTCGCCCTCGGGGCGATGTTTTCCATCGCCGTCGCCGGCCGCCGGCTATCGCCTCGTCTTGGGCGTAACGTGACGCTGGTCGGGGTGGCCGTGCAGATGAGCGGCCTGCTGCTGATGGGCTACGGGATCGCCGCGGCGCCGGGGACGCTACCGCTGACCGCGCTGGGTCTCGGGTTCGGCCTGTGCGGCTGTGGGATGGGGCTTATCTCCGCCCCGCTGCCGGCCTTTGCCATGGCGGCGATCCCGGTGGCCCACGCCGGCGCGGCGTCGGGATTATTTCGCACCGGCCAGCAGTTCGGCGCCACCCTCGGCATGGCGACCCTTGGCGGCTTCTATCTGGCGCAAAGCGCCTCCGCGCCGGACGCCTGGCGCGGGGCATTTATCACCCTGCTGACCCTTGGCGCCCTGATCCTGCTGGCGATTACCGCCCTCAGCCGCCTGCTGCCCGTCTCGGTGCTTCCCCCGCCAGGGAAGCCATGACCTATCGCGTCCGGCAATGGCTGCTATCATGAGGAACCATTTATCAGGACGCACAAAGCTGTAGTACCTATTTTCTGTACACCTGCAACGGGCATGCGCCCGGAGAACAACAAAGGCAAGGACTGATATGGATGAGAACATCGATGTACTGATTATTGGCAGCGGCCCGGTAGGCGCCGCTTTCGCGCGGCGGATTGCCGACCGCCGCGCCGCGCGGATCCTGGTGGTGGAAGCCGGCGAAGCGCTGACGCCCGCCACCGGGGTTAATATCCGCAACCTGGCGCCAGCGCAGCGGGAAACGGCCTACGACCGCGCCCGGGCGTTTCCGCTGGCCGCCCTGCCGGAAAACCTGCCGGCAGACGCCCTGCAGGCGCGGCCCGGCACCCATCTTCTCGACCCGACGGCGCCCCACAGCGGCATGCCAGCCGCCGCGCTCTCCACTAACCTCGGCGGCATGGGCGTCCACTGGACCTGCGCCTGTCCGCGACCGGGCGGCAGCGAAGTCATTCCCTTTCTCGATCCCCGGGAGATGGCCGACGCCTGGGAGTCGGCAGAGCATTATCTGCAGGTGACCCGCGAAGGATTTCCGGCCACCGCCATCGGCCGGCAAATCGTCGATGCCCTTAATCAGCACTTCGCCAGCGACCGTCCGCCGGCGCGGCTGGCGCAGCCCATGCCGCTGGCCTGCGCCGCGACGCCGGAGGGCAAGCCGCGCTGGTCCGGCGTCGACGCGGTGCTCGGCGAGCTGGCGGAGGAAGAGACCCGCCGCCAGCGCGGGGTGGAGATCCGCACCGCCACCCTGTGCACGCGGATCCTCAGCGAGGACGGCGTCGCCCGCGGGGCGGAGCTGCGCGATCTGCGTACCGGCGAACAGTATGTGGTGACGGCCAAAGCGGTAGTGGTCGCCGCCGATGCGCTGCGTACGCCGCAGCTGCTGTACGCCTCGGGCATCCGTCCGCGGGCGCTGGGGCGCTGGCTCAACGATCAGCCGCAGGTGATCGCTCTGATTGAAGTGGACGCCCCGCCGGCCGCCGTCGCGCCGACCTCCCCGGTGCGCGACGGACGGGACAATGTCTCCGGCGTCACCTGGCTGCCGTTCCATGAGCCCGATTTTCCGTTCCACGGTCAGCTGATGCAGATGGATACTTCGCCGATCGCCTTTGCCCAGCCGTCGGGTACCCCGGCGAAGCCGGTGGTGGGCCTGGGGCTGTTCCTCGCCAAGGAGCTGCGCGAAGAGGATCGGATCGTCTTCAGTGATGACACCGACGCCGTAGGGCTGCCGAAAATGCAGCTGAACTATCAGTTAACCGACGGCGATCGCCGCCGTTTACAGCAGGCGGTGGCAGTGACTGAACGCGTCGGCGCCGCGCTGGGCCGCGTGGCGCCCGGCGGGGAGGCCATGATCCTGCCGGCGGGCACCTCGCTGCATTACCAGGGAACCTGTCGCCTGGGAGAAGCGAACGACGGCAACAGCGTGGCCGACCGCCACTCGCGGGTCTGGGGTTTTCACAATCTGTACGTCGGCGGCAACGGCGCGATCCCCACCTCAACCGCCTGCAACCCGACGCTGACCAGCGTCGCGCTGGCGATCCTCGCCGCTGACGATATCGTGGCGCGGCTGCTGTAGCGCCTCTGGCTCACCGGGGCACAAGCGGCCCCGCTCCCCGCGAAAGGCGACACCGGTCGCCTTTTTATTGCCGCAAAAAACCACATAAAACCAATGGTATTTTTGTTTGTGATGGATCACATACGTAATCACAATTTTTCTCCGCGCCGTTCCTGCTCCTACTCTTAAATCCGCGGCTATTCCCGCCGCCACCTGTATCCCTGACCTGCATACTAAAAAACCGCGCCGCCGCCAACGACAGGCGACCCGCGCGATAAAAGGAGAACGTCGTGAGCCATAGTCTGAATCCGCCCCACGCGCCGCAAGCCGGCGCGATCCAGGGCATCATCATCGCCCTGACCGCCTTTCTGCCCATCCTGGCGATCGTTTCCCTGGCGCCGGCGGTCCCGACGCTGATCCAGCACTTTGCCGGCGTGCCTTATGTCGAAACCCTGGTGCCGCTGATGCTCACCGCGCCCGGTCTGGTGATCGCCATCGCCGGGCCCTGCACCGGCTGGCTGGCGGATAAATTTGGCCGCCGCAAACTGCTGCTCAGCGCCACGCTGCTGTATGGCATCTGCGGCACAATGCCGCTGTACATCACCTCCCTGACCGGCATCTTTTGCAGCCGCCTCGGCGTCGGGCTGGCGGAGGCGGTGGTATTGACCATCGCTAACACCATGCTGATCGATTACTTTGACGACAAACAGCGCCGCTTCTGGCTGACGGTGCAGGGGGTGATTGGCCCGGCGCTGGCGGTGCTGGTGCTGGCCAGCTCCGGCTATCTGACCGCCCTGCGCTGGAACGGCGCCTTTATGATCTACTTTGTCGCCATCCTGCTGTTTCTGGCGATGTACTTCTGGATGTTCGAACCCGCTCAGGCGGCCCGTCCGCAGCACGCCGCCCAGGCGGCGCAGCATAATCCGTTTCCGTGGCCGCGAGTGATCGCCCTCAGCGTGCTTACCTTTGTCTGCGCCATCATTTATTACGTGTACACCATCAACGGCGCCAACGCCTTTCATACCCTGCAAAACGCCAGCCCGCAGCGTATCGGCCTGATTATGTCGCTGGTCAGCCTCGCCGTGCCGGTCGGTTCGCTGCTGTTCGGTCTGGTCTCCCGCCGCTATACGCCGGAGCGCGTGCTCGCCATCATGCTCTGCCTGATGGGGATCGGAATGCTGGTGGTGGGCGAATCGCGGACGCTGATCGCCATGGGGATCGGCTCCGCCATCCAGCAGCTGGGTGCCGGCATGGCGATTAATGCGATGATTTACTGGGTAGGATCGTTGATTCCGCCCGCCTACTGCGGCCGGGCGATGGGCGCCTGGTCCGGGGCCTTCTTCGCGGGCATGTTCGTCAGCCCGATTATCGTCGGCGCGATCCGCCTGCGGGCCGGGAACGATGTGCTGAGCGCCTTCCTGACGCTCGGCATCGCAGCGCTGGTGCTGGCCGCCGCGATATTTCTTTATACCTTCTCCCGCCATAGCCAGCGCCTGCGTCAGCACAAGCAGGCCAGCGCCTGGCAGTTAGCGAAGTAAAATCCCGCGGCTTAGCCGGCCTCGACGGGGGTAACCAGATAGCTCAGAAACATCATGCCCAGATGGCGTTTGAGCTGTTCCCAGTCGCCCTCGCCGGCGGCTTCTGCCGCCGACCCCAGGCCGAGGAAGCGCGCCAGCGCGGCATACGAAACCGTAAAGCAGAAGCGGGCGGCCTGCTCTGGCTCCGGGTGGCGGATCTCCGCCGCGGCGTCGAGCAGCTGGTCGATGAAGGTCTGCTCATTTTTCTGGTAAGCGGCTTTACCAATCCCCGCCACGCGCTCATCATCCGCCCGCGCCATAAACGGCCGCAGGATCCCGGCATGGCGACGCAGATACTCCGCCTGGACATCCATCAGCGCCGGAAGCCGCTGGCGCAGCGGCAGATTGCGCGCGTGCAGCTGCTGGATCAGCTGCTGCCATTCGGCGTCCAGCTCCTGCATCACCTCCATCATGACGGCGATAAACAGATCTTCTTTGCCGCCGAAGCGGGCATAGATCGAGCCGACAGAAACGCCCGAGCGTTTACTGATTTCAGCAATGGTCAGCAGCTCAAAGGTGCCTTCATGCAGGATTTCACGGCTGGCGGCCATCAGCCGCTCCAGCGCCACCCGGCTCCGGTCCTGTTTCGGCTGGCGCATCGCGGGAAGATCGGTCATCGCAGTTCTCACCTCTTTATCCATAGAAAACCCCCGCAGTGTATTGCAGTTAGCGACCACGCTGCAAATTGCCCACCCGACTCCCCCGTCGGCGATGTGGCAAAAGTGTGATGGCGGTCATTTTCATTCTTTGATAAACAACTAGAATCATAATTCTAGTTCTATTTAATAATAACAACCACCACACAACCCAGGAGTTGCTATGCGTTTCTCTGTTTTCCTCGTCGGCCGTTCCACCGCCCCCGAGCAGGATCGTTTTGTCATGCAGTCGCTGATCGATCATGCGCGCCAGGCCGAAGATCGCGGCTTCGATGCGGTCTTTATGCCAGACCATCACTTCACCGGCTATGCGCCGATGTCCAGCGATCCGTTTGTCTTCGCCGCTTACCTGGCCGGCCAGCTGAAAAAGATCCACTTCGGCATGTCGGTGACCACCGTCCCGCTGCACCACCCGGTGCGCTTCGCCGAGCGCGTTAACCTGCTGGATCAACTCACCGAAGGCCGCCTGCTGGTGGGCATCGGCAGCGGCACCACGCCGGAAGAGATGATCGGCTTTGGCGTGAACTACAAGGACGCCTCCAGCCTGCTGCAGGAGAACCTCGATCTGGTCCAGCGGCTGTGGGAGAAAAATATTGAAGACGACCCGATCATTTTCGAAACCGGTCACTATAAGGGCGCGGTAGTCCAGCGCATCGTTCCTGCCCCCTGGCAAAAACCGTTCAACCGCATTATGCCGGTGGCGCTGCGTGAAACCAGCATGCAGCGCGCCGCCGATAACGGCTGGCCGGCCTTTATTCCCGCGTTTACTCCGCCGATCCCGGCCAGCAACGATCCGTTTGGCCAGCTGACCCACTATTTCACCCGCTACCGCGATGCCCTGCTCAACGCCGGCCATAGCGACGAGGTGGTGAACCACTGCCTCTCGTGGACCACCCACACCTGGCAGTGCGTCCATATTGCCCCCACCGACGAGCAGGCCCGCGAAGAGATGCTGCAGATCATGGGCTGGTACCAGCAGGCCATCGACCGGGAATATGAGTACAACAAGCGGGCGGAAGAGTTCAGCGGCGTGACGCTGCACCGCCATCCGGACTGTTTCAGCGAAGAGTGGATCAAAACCTGGTGCCTGTACGGCAGCCCGGAGACCGTCGCCGAGGAGCTGGAACGCCATCAGCAGCTGGGCATCGGCAACGTGCTGCTCGGCTTCACCAACGGCCCGCTGACCGAGGAACGCCTGCGCCTGAGCCAGCAGTCGATCTCGTTGTTTGCGGACCAGATCCTGCCGCGCTTTCGCTAATCCGACCGGGAGATCCTGCTATGAATAAACCTGCTTTCTCACGCCCGCCGCTGCTGATCGGCATCGGCGGCACCACCCGCCCGGGCTCCAGCACCGAGCGCGCCCTCGCCGCCGCGCTGGCCCACGCCCGCACGCTCGGCGCGCAGACCCAGCTGTTCGGCGGCGCTGAACTGGCGGCCCTGCCGCCGTTTAACCCGGAAGTCACCACCCGCACGCCGCAGGAGACGGCGTTTGTCGACGCCGTGCGCCAGGCCGACGGCATTCTGCTGGCCTCGCCGGGCTACCACGGCGGGGTGTCTGGCCTGGTGAAGAACGCCATCGACCTGCTGGAAGATTTGCGCGGCGACAGCCGGGTCTATCTTGATGGCCGGGCGGTGGGCTGCATCGTCACCGCCGCCGGCTGGCAGGGTTGCAACACCACCCTCGGCGCCATGCGCGGGATCGTTCACGCCCTGCGCGGCTGGCCGACTCCGCTGGGGGTGACCCTCAACACCGCCGGCGTGTCGCTGTTCGACAGCGAGGGCCGCTGCACCGACGACGCGGTCCAGCGCGCGCTGGCCACCGTAGCCGAACAAGCGCTGGCCTTCGCCCCCGCTGCCCCCTTACGGAGACATGCCGATGCCTGCGCTCAGTCTGTCGCTTAGCGTTGCCGAAAAAGCGCGGCTCACCGCCGGGATGGGGATGTGGTCCACCCACCCTATCCCCCACTCCACGCTGGGTTCAGTCACCCTGTCCGACGGCCCGATGGGGATCACCGGCGGCCGGGTTGACGAGCGGGATATTGCCCTGCTCAGCCCCTGCGGGCTGGCGCTTGGCGCCAGCTGGGACCGCCAGCTGGTCAGCCGGGTTGGCGGCGTCATCGGCGAGGAGGCGCTGCGCACCGGAACGCAGGCGCTGCTGGCGCCTAACCTGAACCTGTTGCGCAGCCCCCTTGCCGGCCGCGCGTTTGAGCTTTTCGGCGAAGACCCGCGGCATATCGCCGAGCTCGGCGCGGCGTGGATCGACGGCGTCCAGCGCCAGGGGGTGGGCTGCATCGTCAAGCATATGGTCTGCAACGATTCGGAAACCGATCGGCGGACCATGAACGTGGTCGTCGATGAAGCCACCCTGCGCGAAGTCTATTTCTGGCCGTTCGAAGTGGCGGCCAGCCGCGGCGTCTGGGGCATGCTGACCGCCTATAACCGGGTAAACGGGATCTATTGCGCCGAGCAGCATCAGGCCATCAGCCAGTGGCTGAAGCGCGATCTCGGCTGGGACGGGCTGGTGATGTCCGACTGGTTCGGCACCCAGAACGGCCCGGCCAGCTTCCGCGCCGGGCTGGATCTGGAGATGCCGGGCCCGGCCCGCCATATGGGCGAGCGCCTGCTGCCCGCGCTGATGGACACCGACAGCGACGCCCGGCGGCTGGACGATGCCGCCGTCCGGCTGGCGCGGCTGGCCGAACGGGTCAGCCATCCCCTGCCCTGGGATGGCTCTGCCGCCGCCGAGGCGCAGCGGCGTCACACCCTCGAAGAGGCGGCGGCGGCGGGGTTTGTCCTGCTGCACAATCGCCAGCGACTGCTGCCCCTCGCCGCGCAGGCGGGACAGCGGCTGGCGGTGATTGGCCCCAACGCCACGACGCCCTGCTTCCAGGGCGGGACCTTTGCCAGAGTGGCGCTGATGCCGGGGCTGATCTCTCCTCTGGAGGCCATTCGCCAGCGCTTTTCCGCCGCCGGGGTCGAAGTAAGCTATGCCCAGGGGGGGGAGAGCGATTACCGCATCCCGCCTCTGCATCATCTGCCGCTGCGCACCGCCGCCGGCGAGCGCGGCCTGGACGTTGCCTACGCCACCGCCGACGGGGGCGTGGTTCATCAGGAGGTGCGCGACGCCTCCTCGCTGATCTGGTTCCGCGATATGCCGGGCGTCGGCGACATGCTGCGCCTGACCGAACGCGCCACCGTGACGGTAAGCTGCCAGTTCACCGCGCCGGTGAGCGGCCGCTACGGCTTCTGGATCGGCGGCACCGGGGAGATCGCCCTGCAGCTGAACGGCGAGCGCATGGCGACCTTTAACGGCGAGGCGCTGGATGGAGATATCATGGGCAAGCTGATGCAAGCCCCGCATACCCGTCTCGACTTCCCGCTGCAGGCGGGGGAAACCCTGACCTTCCGGGCCGAGATGGCGCTGGGCAGCAGTATCGCCCACGGCATCTGGTTCGGCTGCCAGCCCCCGCAAACCATCGACCTGCTGCAGCAGGCGGTCGACCATGCCCGGGCGGCCGACAGCGTGGTGCTGGTGATAGGCGAAACGGCCGATGCCGGTCTGGAGAGTATCGACCGGGACGCTACCGCGCTGCCGGCGCATCAGGTCGCTCTGATCCGCGCCGTCTGCGCGGCGAATCCGCGGACGGTGGTGGTGCTCAACGTCGCCCATCCGGTGGATACCGGGTGTCTCGCCGACGCGGCGGCGGTCATGGTCGTCTGGTATCCGGGCCAGGAGTTTGGCCCGGCGCTGGCCTCGGTGCTGGCCGGGGATCGTGAGCCTGGCGGTCGCCTGCCGGTGACCTTCGCCCAGCGTCTGGACGACTATCCGGTGCGCAGCCTGACGCCGGACGCCGCAGGGGATCTCTGGTACCACGAGCGCCAGCAGGTGGGCTATCGCTGGTTTAACGCCCGCGAACGCCCCGCCGCCTGGGCCTTTGGTCACGGTCTGGGGTATGCCGATATCACCCTGAGCGCCGCCGCGCTGACAGGCGACGAGGTGGACGCTCTGCAACTGCGCTGCCGGCTGGAAAACCGCGCCGCCCGCGCTGGAAAAGCAGTGGTCCAGCTCTACCTGCGGGGGCCGGAGACGGCCTGGTCGGCGCTGGCGGAGTTTGCGGCGGTCAGCGTCCCGGCGCACGAGGAAGCCGCCCTGACCCTTGCCCTGCCGCGTCACGCGCTGCAGCGCTGGCAGGTGCCAGCCCAGGAATGGCGCCTGGCCAGCGGCCCCTGGCAGCTGGCGGTGGGTTTCGCCAGCGACGATATCCGGGCAACCTTCGATTTCGTGCTGACTCCCGACGGGAAAATCAGCCACCGGGGCTAAGCCCGGATCGATGTCAAAGAGGGTCGGCAACACGCCGGCCCTCTTTTTTTATTCCTGCGCCAGCCGATTCGCGAAAAAAAAACCGCCCGGCGGCAGCGTACCGGCGGGCGGGGTTAAAATCCTCAGGTGGTCTGTGGTCAGAAGTTCCAGTACATCGAGGACTGCCAGAGGACCGCCGACTCATGCTTCGGCACCAGCGTCGGGTTATCCTGCCAGGTGATACCGTTGATCCAGTAAATCCCTTTCGTCACACGCAGGGCGTGCGACAGGGAGATGGCGTTGATGCTCTGCGGCGCTTCCATCCCCGCCTCGCCGACATAATCGCGGAACTTCTTACTGATAAAGGAGCGGGTGTAGCCCAGCGAGGTCATATCCTGCTCGCGGCCGGGAAACAGGCCGATGTCAAAGAAGGTCACCTGGAAGTCGCTGGTGTAAGCATTGCGATCGTCCGGCGCGTAGTCCGCTTTCACATCGAGATACAGCCCCAGCGGAAGCCCTTTTTTCGGCTGGGTCAGCTGCATGGTGTTGGCGACGTAGAACGCATAGTTACTACTGCTGTCGCCGGGCTGGTCAAAATACTGGTAGTGCGAGGTGTTATAGATAGCCCCGGCGCGGAACCACAGCGATCGCTGCGACTCGCCCGCCGCCTGCTTAAAGCCAAACTCATTCACCAGGATCGGGTTGGCGCCATCGACGTGCCATTTCAGCCCCGAGGGGTTCTGCTCCACGTCGTCGAGATGTCCGGCAGGCGACATACTGCGGCTGACGGCAAAGTTGTTATAGAACTTCTTATCGCTGTCGCGGACGATGGCGGTGAAGGTCGGCGTCGGCGCGTTGAGGCTGATCCCCACCTGCACCGGGATCACGCTGGTCGGCCCCAGCGCGGCGGAGGAGGAGTTCCCCCCCAGCACCATGCCGTAAAACTGACGAATTAACGGATAAAAACCATACTGCAGTTCCAGCTGGCCGTTTAATAAGGGCTGGTTCACCGCCAGCACCGCAATATTATGCAGTTCCGGATAGCTATCATGATAATTCGAGGTCGCCCACTGGGGAGAAAAGGTAAATTGCGCGTCTTTGCTAAAACCAATTCGGCTTAAATCGTAGGTGACGTTCAGCGACATATTTTGCGACCAGGTAAAATTCTGCCCGGCATATTGTTGCGGGTCAGCGGACTGGCCTTTCAGATCGTACATCACCATCGGGTTCCAGCTTAACTGGACGCCCCACCCGCGGTCGGCCAGCGCGCTGCGAAAGCCGCCAATATCACCGATGAGCGATTCGCAGGTCGACGGAGGGCTGACGACCTGCGCGGAGCGGGTATTCAGTTTATCCAGTTGCTCACAGGTCCAGGTATCGGCCAGCGCGGTGCTGGAGAATATCGCCAGCGTCAGCGCCGAAAGTGGAAACACTATTTTCTTACTTACGTCGGTACAGCAGAGACTCATAATAAACCCTCATTTTTATTTTTTGCAGGTAAGATGCGCCATATCGTGAAAAATAAATTAGTCACAATACGTTTATTTACAGGGATTAATTAGGCTGAAAGTTAACGCTAAATAAGGTGTACGCTTTTTCTAAATAATGGCCTCCCCTTCCCGCCGGGAGACCGGCGGGCGTGTGGTAATCATGTCGTCAGGTGAAATTAACGAGCCAGCGCGCGGCGGCCCCCCATCCGGGCGCTGGCGATACCCGTCGCGCCGGCGATAGCCAGCGTCAGCAGCGCAAACAGCAGCAGGCTGTCCTGCATGCTGCCGGTCATGCCGTTCAGCAAGGTCATCAGAACCGGGCTGATGAACATGCCGAGGAAAAAGAAGGTGTGCCAGATGCCGATCCCCGTCGCCCGGTGCGGCGCCGGCAGGGCTTCCAACATCCAGGCCAGCATCAGGGGGATCAGCATTCCGTTACCAACCTGCGCGACGAACGCTGCCGCCACGCCGGCCAGCGGATTGCGGGCCACGGCGATAAACAGCAGACCGAGGCCAAAAATGGCGTAAAAAAGGAAAAACTGCCTGTCGACACGCTGCCTGGCGCTGCGGCCATACAGCCAGGCGCCCAGCGGCACGCCAATGCCCGCAACGGCGGTGGCGATGCCGATCTGGCTGCTGGAGGTCAGCCCGAGCTGACTGAACACCTGGCTTATCTGCAGCGGCTCGAGAAAGTAGAGGATCGCGCTGGCGAGGGTAATCAGGCCGATCGTCGCCATTTTGCGCCGTGGAAAAGCGACAGGCTCCTCGTCAGCGACGCTGTCCGCGCGACGGCGGGTCGCCGGCTCAGCGGTGAACAGGCACAGGCCGATAAAGACCGGGATCGCCAGCGCATACAGGTAGATCGGGCCATACCAGCCCAGGGTGCCCAGCAGGCCAGCGACCAGCACGATCAGCGTCGACAGTATCGAACCGATGCCGCTCTGCACCGCCAGCCATTTGCTGCGCGCCTCGCCGGCAAAGTAGTCGCCAATCAGCGCATTGGCGGTGGTAAGAATAAAGGCGTCGGCGATGCTCATCACCAGCCGCGCCAGCAGAATGGCATACAGATCGTCGAGCATCACCGGCAGCAGGCCAAACCCCGCGTACAGAGCGGTGGCGGCAATCAGCAGGCGACGACGGCTCAGGCGATCGCCCACCCGCCCCGCCAGCGGAGCCAGCAGCGCCATGCTCACCGCCGGTATGGTGATGATCATCGGCACCAGCAGCTGGGCGTGCGGCTGCGCGGCAAAATGGCCGAACAGGAGCGGCATCACCGGCAGCATGGTCAAGGTCCCCATGATCGGCAACAGGGCCGCCAACATCAGTAAAATCGCCTGTACGGCCCCCGCCTCGCGCGGGGTTGCTGAAACCTTGTGCATCACCATCTTCCGCTCTCCGTCACTGCTTTTTATTTAGAATATGAATTACAGTTCTATTTTTTATCGATAAAGAAAGGCGCTCTGTCGCCCCGGTATCCTGGCTGAACACGCCGCAGCGAACTCAGCACACATACCGTTCTACCCTACCGGATGCAGGTGGCATGGACTGCGATTGCTATCACAATTAATACAATGCATTCACATTAAATTAACATAACCATCAACTCCCTCAGGCGTCGACAATCGCCACCGCGCGGATAAAACCGGCCGAGCCGCGGCGGATCTTGTAGGGAAAACAGCTCACCCAGAAGCCGTGGTCGGGAAGCTGCTCCAGATTGCTCAACTTCTCCATTTGCCCATAGGCGATCTCCCTGCCGGCTTTATGTCCTTCCCAGATCAGCCCGGCGTCGCCGCTGGCCTGAAAGCGTTCGCGGGTAAAGTGGAAGGGCGCATCCCAGCTCCAGGCGTCGGTGCCGACCACCCGTACCCCCTGCTCCAGCAGCCACAGCGTTGCCGCCCGGCCAATGCCGCAGCCGCGCTGCAGATAATCCGGCTGGCCGTAGCGGGCGCCGGCGGCGGTATTGATTAACACGATATCCAGCGGCGACAGGCGATAATCGATCCGCGCCAGCTCGCGCTGCAGATCCTCCGGCTGCAGGATCGCCCCGTCGGCGACATGGCGAAAATCCAGCCGGACGCCGGGGCGCAGGCACCACTCCAGCGGCAGCTCATCGATGCCAAACGCCGGTTCGCCGCCGTTGGTGGTTGAGCTGTAGTGCCAGGGAGCATCCATATGGGTGCCATTGTGCGGCGTCACGGTCAGGCGCTCCGAGGCCCAGGCCTCCTCTCCCGGCATCTGCGTTTTTTCCAGTCCCGGAAACATCGCCGCCATTTCCGGCCATCCCTGCTGATGATCCTGATACTCAATGTTCGGCAGCAGCGGCGGCGGGTCGGTCCAGGGATTGTTATCCAGGGTGACGGAGAGGTCGATCAGCCGACGCCCCTGTAAAAGATTGATCATGGTTTACTCCGTTAACATCACAACATGTTGATCCAGCACGCCAAACAGCGGCCGGCCATCGGGGGCGTGGGCTTCCATCGTCACCCGCTCCCCCGGGGACAAAAACGGCGTGCGCGGCTCGCCGAAGGCCAGCATCTCTATGGCCCGCACCTCGGCGATACAGCTGGCGCCGCGGCTGGCGTCCGGCCCGGACACCGTACCGGAACCCACCACCGTCCCGGCGCGCAGGCGGCGGGTCTGCGCCGCATGGGCAATCAGTTCGCCAAAATGGAAATGCATCTCGCTGCCCGACTGGCAGCCAAACGGCTCGCCATTGCGGGTCACCTGCAGCGTCAGCGCCGCCCGCCCGTGCTGCCAGGCCTCGCCCAGTTCATCCGGGGTAAGGGCCACCGGCGCAAAGGCCGAGGCGGGTTTGGCGTGAATAAAACCAAACCCGGTCTGCATCTCGCGCGGCGCCAGCGCCCGCAGACTGATATCGTTGAGCAAGACGATCAGGCGGATACAGCTCAGCGCCTGCTGCGGCGAGCACCCCTGGGGTACCTCGCCCACCACCACCGCGAACTCGCCCTCAAAGTCGAGACCGTCCTCGACCCGGCGGCAGACTATCCCGGCGTGGGGGGCAAGAAAGTCGTCCCCGCTGCCCTGATACATCAGCGGCGTCTGGTCGGCGCCGGCAATCGGCGGCAGATGAAAGGCCCGCTGCATGCGCTCGCCATGGCTGAGGAAGGCCGAACCGTCCAGCCACTGCCAGGCGCGGGGCAGCGGCGCCAGCAGGCGCCGGGGATCATAGGGCTGCGCCGCCGGGTAGCGGCGCGCATTGAGCGCCTGATAGCGCGCCTGCAGCGCAGGCCAGACCCGCGCGGCCTGCTCCAGCGCCTGCTGAAGCGTCGGAGCGATATCCGCCGCATCGGCCATCAGCGTCAAATCGCCCGAGACCACCACCAGGCAGCCGTCGCGTTCACCGTTATCTCGTGTTGCCAGTTTCATAACCTGCCTCCTCCAGCAGACAGAGCCAGCCGTCGGCGTCCACCTCGCCAGCCAGCGGACTCAGACGTTGGCCTACGCAGGCGCCCTGCACGCAGAGGCCGCTGTCCGGCATAAAAATCGCCCCGTGGGCGAAGCAGACCAGCCGGTCGCCCCGGGCGTTGAAAAAAGCGTCCTGCCGCCAGTTCATCGGGGTATCCAGATGCGGACAGCGGTTACGCCACAGATAGAGCATTCCCTGATAGCGGCAGGCAATCACCGTCGCCTGCCCGCTGCCCGTAGGGTCAAATCCCCGTGCCTGGCCCTCGGCCAGGCTGTCGGCACGGCACAGGCGAACCATCAGCGGGCGTTATCCGGACCGGGGGCCCACTTCTCGCGATACCCCAGCAGGAAATATTGCGAGTTATCGGCTCCCGGCAGCGCTTCGCGCGGCTGCCAGTGGTCATCGTGCTGATCCATATCGGCGTCGTATTCGATGTGACACCCGAGCGGGCTGTTGAAGTACCAGAACCAGTTCGATCCCAGCTGATGGCGCCCCGGCCCCCAGAAGGTCTGATACCCCTTCTGCTGAAAGCGGCTGCCGGCCATCATCAGCTCGGTGGGGCCGCCGAGATGAAAGGTAAAGTGTTCAATACCGGTCATAAACGGCGGGGCCTGGATCAGAAACAGGGTATGGTGATCCTGGGTGCCGGCGGGCCGCAGGAAGGGGCCGACGTGGGTGAAGCGATCGGTACAGACAAAGCCCAGCCGTTGATAGAAGGCTTCCGCGCGCTCGGCGTCCGGCACAAAATAGACCACATGGGAGAGCGAGCGCGGCTCTGCCGCCATGTCAGCGCTGGCCCCGGTCTGGTTGACCGGCCGCCCGGCGCGATCCCCCGGGGCGTTGATTTTCTCCCCTTCCCGCTGCAGCGGCTGGCGCTGGCTGACGCGAAACCCGAGGGCAAAGCCGGCATCATCGACGCAGCGCAGCACGCCGTCGGCGCCGAGCTTCACCTCGCGATCGCGGCGCAGCGTCTCGGCGATCGCCTCAAGGGTGGCGCTATCCGCCACGCCATAGACGGTTTCCCGCAGCTGGCTGCCGCTGGGCAGCGCCGCGGGCAGCGACGGATCGTCACGCTCCCGCAGCAGCACCCCGGTGCCATCCAGCGCGCTAAAGAAACCGTTCTCCTGCTCGCGTAAACCGTAGTCGAGAAGAAACTGTCGGCAGCCCGCCAGGTCATCGACGCCAAATACCAGATAATCCGGACCAAGAATATTCATCGCGGTTGTTCCTTATGCGTGTTCAGGCCACCCGGCCGCCGAGGGCTTCCGCCACCCAGTCAGCGATGTAGTGCCCGGCGTTAATCGAGTTGTCGAAGCTGGAGTGCTGCACACCGCCCTCGCGGTCAGTAAAAATTTTCAGCTCGCGGCGCGGGCTGTTCACCAGCTGGTCGTAGGTGCGCTGCGCCCATTTCACCGGGATCTGCGAGTCCTTTTCACCATGGGTGACGAGGAAAGGCACCCGTATGCGGTCGAGAATGCCGTCGAGATGGACGTTCTCCGCGATGCGCATAAAAGCGTCGATATCCTCGCCCCCCCACACCCAGCGCACATGCTGCCAGTAGTGCGGTACCGGAAAATCGCCTTCGCGTTCGCGGCGGCGCTGCTGTACCTCCCGCCAGTCGTGATTGGCGCCCCACACCACGCCGCAGGCGAAGCGCGGCTCAAACGCCACCGCCCGCGGGCAGTAATAGCCGCCCAGCGAGACCCCTTCCATGCCGATACGCCCGGCATCCACCTCCGGGTGCTGTTCCAGCCAGTCAACGATCCGGCTGGCCCAGTGCTCGCTGTCATAGCGGGCCTGCATGCCGTGAAGACGCAGCGCTTCGCCGGTTCCCGGCTGGTCGACCACCAGCGAGGAGACCCCGCGCCGCGCCAGCCACTGCGGCAGCCCCACCAGATATTTCATCTCTTTGGTGGAGTCGAGACCGTTGACCTGCACCAGCAGCGGCGCGCGGCCGGTCGCCCCTTCGGCGCGGACGTAAAGCGCCGACAGGGTTTTGCCCTCGTAGGGGATAGTCACCCGCTGACAGTTGGCATGGGTATGGTGCAGCCCGGCGGCAAAGACATCGAGAAAGCGGCAGTACAGCGCATCGCGGTCCGGCGCGCCATGCGCCTGCAGGCGCTCGCAGGTCAGGTAATAGTTGGCCGCCCGAAGATATTTCTCTCCTGCCGACAGCCGCCGTCCACGCGCCTCATCTTCGCCGGCCAGCGCGCATAATTTATCGGCCATGCGGGACCAGGTTTCCCGGAACACGCGGGTGCCTTCGGCGTCGGGATGCTCGGACGCGGCCAATAGCGGCGCGCACATCTCTTCGATCTCACCGATGCGGGCGCCCATCTCGATGGAGAGATCCACCGACAGGTTCCAGACATAGTTTTTAGGGAAATAGCGAAACATAGGGTCATCCTTCAACATTCAGTCGCAATCGCTGTAGCGCAGGCACTGTCACATAAAGCACCTGCGGGCGACCAATCATGTCTCAGGATGTCAGGTATCGACGGGAGCAATACCAGTGGGTTAGCGTGCGCTGGCGACGATTTTCGCTTTCAGCCAGCCGAAGATAGGATCGTTATCCAGCGAGCGGTGCCAGCCGATAAATTCGCGCATGACCGGCAGCGTCACCGGGACCGGGAAAAGACGCAGCGGCAGCATCGCCGCGTACTGCTCCGCCAGCCGCCGGTGCAGCGTGGCGATCCGCGAGGTGCCGATCAGCAGCTGCGGAACGCAGTGGTAGCTGTGGGTCACCACCTCGATACGGCGGCTCAGCCCCGACTCGGCAAACAGATTGCCCTCCAGCCCCGGCTGCCGCTCGCGGCCAAAGACCACCGACACGTGCCCCAGCTGTTGCCAGGCTTCAAGGGTCAGCGCCTCGCCGGTGTGGGGATTGTCCGCCCAGGCCAGGCAGACAAACTCTTCGTCAAACAGCGCTTCGGCGGGATGGTCGGCGGCCATAAAACGCTCCGGCGCCACGATGATATCCAGCTCGCCGCGGTTGAGCATGCCGGTGGACTGGGCGTCCGGCGAGTAAAACTCAAAGGTCATATTCGGCGCCTGCAGGTGTACTGCCTGCAGCGCATCCTTCAGCATCACGTTGATAACGTAATCCGAGGCCATAATGCGGAAATGGCGCTTACTGGTTGCCGGCTCATCCACCGGCCGGCGGGCAATGGAGGTCTGAATTTTCATCAGCACGTCGCGGACCGGCTCCCGCAGCTCTTCCGCCAGCGGCGTGGGCCGCATCTTTCTGCCCACCTGGGTGAGCAGATCGTCCTCAAAGTAGGTGCGTAGCCGGTTGAGCACCCCGCTGGTGGCAGACTGGGTCATATGCAACCGGCCCGCGGCGCGGGTGATGTTCTGTTCATCGAGTAACACATCCAGTGCCACCAGTAAGTTCAGATCAAGATGTTGGTAACGCATGGGTCCCCCGGCGAGAAATGGCGTGCTTATCCTGTGGCTTAATTTAACTTTTCTGCAACTTTTTGTTTTCAATTTCCACGGCGATATCGTTTTTTGCGATAGCGATCATTCTTTATCGCGATTAGTCAGCGCGCCGCTGGCCTGGTTAACGTCCTCTACTCTGTACCCTGGAGAAAACAGCTACGATGAACATCCATAACGTATTAATCGTTGGCGGCGGCATCGGCGGTCTGTGTACCGCCATCGCCCTCCGCCAGGCCGGCGTCGCCGTCGACGTGGTGGAGATCCAGCCGCAGTGGCGGGTCTACGGCGTCGGTATCATTCAGCAGAACAATGTCGTGCGGGAAATGCAGCGGCTTGGGGTGCTGGAACGCTATCTGGACGCCGCCTGGCCGTTTGACAGCGTCTCAGTGCACACCCTGAGCGGCCACCAGCTGGCCAGCTTTCCCGGCCAGCGGCTGGCGGGTGAACAGTTCCCGGCCAACGTCGGCATCTCCCGCCTGGCCCTGCACAACGTCCTCTGTTCCACCGCCCGGGAGCTGGGGGTCCGACTGACCACTGGCGAGAGTATTGACGCCATCCGTCAGGTTGACGATGCCGTGGAGGTGAGCTTCAGCCGCGGCGGCCAGGGGCGCTACGATCTGCTGGTAGGCGCCGACGGGATCTACTCCCGGGTGCGCGGCATGCTGTATGGCGAGCGCTATCGTCCCCGCTTTACCGGTCAGGGCGTTTGGCGCTACAACTTTCCGCGTCCGCCGGAGGTGGACCATCTGATGTGCTTTATGGGCGAGAGCTGCAACTGCGGGCTGGTGCCGCTGGGGGAAGATCTGATGTATCTGTTTATCACCTCCCACGAAGCGGATAACCCCCGCTACGCCCGCGACCAGCTGGCGGCGGAGATGCGCCGCCGTCTGCCGCCCGGCGCGGGGTTACCGGGGAGCCTGCGGGAGCATATCGTTAACAACGACGAGGTCGTCTATAAGCCGCTGGAGGAGCTGTTCGTCGACGATCCCTGGTATCAGGGACGAGTCGTACTGGTGGGCGACGCGGTTCACGCTACCACCCCGCACCTCGGTCAGGGGGCGGGCATGGCGATTGAGGATGCCATCGTGCTGCGCGAAGCGCTGCAGCAGACCGACAGCGTCGCAGCCGCGCTGGCGCATTTTGACGCCCGCCGTCGGCCGCGCTGTCAGCAGATCTGGGCCGCCTCGCTGCAGGTGGGCGAGAGCGAGATCCACCGCGATCGCCATTTTGACCGTCAGCGGGCGATCGGCGATATGATGACCCTGACGGCGAGACCGATATAAACGACGCCCCCTCCGCCGGCCAGGCCGGCGGAGTATTCTCTTGTTCATTAGTCGACACGACCGCCCTCTCCCCTCTTTCACCAGACGCTCACCTTTCGCCATGGAAAATATACCGGCGTGCCTCGTGATATTTGACACCCCTCCATCATGATGGCTAAGGTATATTTCAGCCCGCCTTTATCATGGATAAGGAAAATACGGAGATGAATATTATTCCGACTGAGATCTTAAAATATGCTATCGCTATTATCCCGCTGATTATTCAAATTTTTGCCGTGCGTTCTGGCTGGGTATTCCCTAAAGATAAAATATTCACCTCGCGCAAAAACATCAGTGAGTTCGCCGCGGCGCTGCATAAAAACAGCGACGCCCCCGATCTGCAACGGATAGCGTACGAATATGGTATCGCCGCGCTGACCAAAGATAAAAACCTGACCATGGAACAACGAAAAATACTGTTGAAATGCAAAAATCCGGTCAGCGATATTGATAACTACAGTAAATGCCAGCATCTGATTTCGGTCAATGATGAGAAACGCATATTCAAATGGAAAAAGCGGGGCTATCGCTTCTGGCTCTATCGCAAATGCGTCGAAGTCATCAGTCTGGCGCTCTATTTTATTGGCGGCTTCTTAACGGCTCTGCCTTTCCTGTATGAAGGCCTGGCCAGCCCGGCGGTGATTGAGCGGATTAATCATTTATCCCGTCTGCAAAAATTCTGTATGGCAAGTTATCTGTTCGCCTGCGGGGTTTGTCTGGCGCTGATCTGCCTGCATAAACTCTCCACCCTCTCGATCGCGGAAAAAACCATCAAAGCGAATCGCTAACCCGCCCACCGCCCGGCGACCTGTCCACATCAGCGGCCCCTAACCCTGTGGATAACCTGGAGGCAGTTGCCCGGCAGCCCCAGCACAAGCGGGCTACCGGCCGCCGTTCGTTTTTTGAACAGGTAAACCGCCCCCGCCGGACCGCGCGCTGAGCGCGAACCCGCCACCACGGCGGAGGGAAGCGCCCGCCCCGCTTAATAATTCCACTTCGGCCGCGCCACCGTGTTTTTCTTCAGCAGATCGCGGAACGCTTTCAGATAGGGTTCATTACTGCGCCCGCGCTTACAGATGGCCGAGAACGGCGACTGAAAGCCAAACTCGTTGGGCAACAGCACCCGCAGGCGGTTCTCTTTGATCCACGGCCAGGCGTAATGCTCCGGCAAATAGCCAATATATTTCCCCGAAAGAATCAGCAGCAGCTGGGCGTCGACGGTCTCAACGGTGGCGCTGCCTTTGCTGAAGCCCCGACGGCGGAGATCGCTGGTGTTCCAGTAGCTGCGGGTCACCAGCGGACACTGGCTGATCTGCTCTTTATCGAGCTGGCGGCTGAAGAACATCGGGTGCAGATCGCTGCAATAGAGCCAGTGCTGCTCGCGATACAGTGGCTCGCTGATGATGTTATGCACCTGCGAGTTGTAGCTGCCGATGGCCAGGTCGATATGGTTGTTCAGCACCCCGTTCAGTTGCTCCGCCGGGGTGCGAATAATCAGTTTGATATGCACATGGGGAAATTTGTCGCTGAAGCTGCGCAAGACCACCGGCAGCGAGAGCGCCGTTTCGGTCTCGATGGAGTCGAGCGTCGAAATGCACAGGGTGCCGCTGTGCTCCCCTTTGAGCAGGGCCGACTGCCGCTCCAGCTCATTGAGTTCGCTCAGCACGCGGATCGCCTGCTGTAAAAACTGCTGTCCTTTTTCCGTTAAGGAAAAGCCGCCGCGCCCACGCTGACAGAGGGTGAAGCCGAGCTGCCCCTCCAGTTGCGACATCGCATTGCTAATGGCGGAGACCGAAATGCCCAGCTCCTGCTGGGCCCGGCTGTAGCTCTCCAGGCGGGCCACCGCCTCGAAAACCTGCAGCTGGCGAATATTGAGGCTGGCGTCGTGATGCATCGTATTTAGTTCACCAATAAATGAACTGAGTATTTACGCCAGACGATGTAAAGTCCAGCGCGGGTTGCGCACTATCTCTCCTGTTACGTTTCATCCGTCAGATTCAGGAGCAGACATGGATAACCTCTTTCACCAACCGCAGGGTGGCAATGAGATGCCACGCTTCGCCGGCCGCGCCACGATGATGCGCCTGCCGTTTATCGAAGATTTACAGGGACTTGATGCGGCATTTGTCGGCATTCCGCTGGATATCGGCACCTCGCAGCGCTCAGGCACGCGCTACGGACCGCGCTATATTCGCGCCGAATCGGTGATGATCCGTCCGTACAATATGGCGACCGGCGCCGCGCCGTTCGACTCGCTGTCGGTAGCCGACATCGGCGATGTGCCGATCAATACCTACAGTTTGCTCAAATCGGTGCAAATTATTGAAGATTACTACACCGGTTTGAATAGTTATCCGCTGATCCCCCTCACCCTCGGCGGGGACCACACCATTACCCTGCCCATCCTGCGGGCGCTGACCAAAAAACATGGGCCTGTGGGGCTCATCCACGTCGACGCCCATACCGACACCAATGATGAGATGTTCGGTGAGAAAATCGCCCACGGCACCACCTTCCGCCGCGCCGTTGAGGAGGGATTGCTCGACCTCAAACGGGTGGTGCAGATTGGCCAGCGCGCCCAGGGCTATGCCGCCGGGGACTTTCAGTGGGGCGTCGACCAGGGCTTTCGCCTGGTGCAGGCGGAGCAGTGCTGGCATACCTCCCTGGCGCCGCTGATGGCCGAAGTCCGCCAGCAGATGGGCGACGGGCCGGTGTATCTCAGCTTTGATATCGACAGCCTCGATCCTATCTGGGCCCCGGGAACCGGGACGCCGGAAGTCGGCGGCCTGACCTCCATTCAGGCGCTGGAGATCGTCCGCGGCTGCCGCGGCCTGAACCTGATTGGCGCCGATCTGGTTGAAGTCTCGCCCCCCTATGACGTGAGCGGTAATACCTCCCAGCTGGCGGCCAACCTGCTGTACGAGATGCTCTGCGTCCTGCCCGGCGTGAAGTACGCCTGAGGAAGCCGCCATGGAGCTGAAATGCTTTCGCACCCTCTGGGGAGTGACGACCCCCTGGCCGCAAACGCTGGATGAACTGCAGCGCGTCGGCTGCTGCGGTATCGAAGCCCGCGTCCCGTTAACGGCGGAGGAGCGGCGGCAGCTCGCCGACCGCCTGCAGGCGTCGGGGCTGGAGTATATCGCCATTCTCTTCAGCGGCGGCGGGGTGCTCCCCGCTCAGCATGAAACGCCGGAGCAGCATCTGGCGCGCCTGCGGATCCGCTTCGCCGAGGCCAGCGGCCTCAACCCGCGCTTTGTCAATCTGCTGGCGGGCAACGATCGCTGGCCGCTGGCGCAGCAGGTCGATTTTCTCGGCAAGGCGCACGAGCTGGCCGCCGGGTTTGGGTTGACCTGCAGCTTTGAAACCCATCGCGCCACCTCGCTGTACAGCCCGTGGCTCACCCTGGAGATCATTCAGCAGCTCCCCCAGCTGCGCTTTACCGCCGACATCAGCCACTGGGTGGTGGTCAGCGAGCGCCTGCTGGATGACCCCTGCGATGACTTCAGCGCCTTTATCGACCGCGTGCATCACGTGCAGGCCCGGGTGGGCTACGACCAGGGGCCGCAGGTGCCGCACCCGGCGGCGCCGGAGTATCAGCCGGCGCTGGCCTTTGCCGAGCGCTTGTGGGAGCAAATCTGGCATTCGCAGCGCCGGCGCGGCTACCCGCAGACCACCCTGACGCCGGAGTTTGGCGCCGACGGCTATCTGCACCATCTGCCGTTCACCAACGTTCCGGTGGCCGACCTATGGTCGCTCAACGCCTGGATGGCCGCGCGCCAGCAGGCCCACTTTCAGCAGTTTTTAACGCTCACTGAACAGGAACCGCAGCCATGACCGCCGTGAAGCACGCTTTTACTGAACTCCCGACCATCGATATCCGCGATCTGGCCGGCGACGATCTCGCCAGGCGCCAGGCGGTGGCCGACGCCATCGGCCGCGCGGCGCGCGAGGTGGGCTTTTTCTACATCACCGGCCACGGCATCGACCCGGCGCTGATCGCCGGCGTCCGCGAGGCGGCGAAGCAGATCTTCGCCCTGCCGATGGCGGAGAAGATGAACTATTACATCGGCCGCTCCAAAAGCCATAAGGGCTACGTCCCGGAAGGAGAAGAGATCTACGGCGCCGGCAAGCCGGACCATAAAGAGGCCTTCGATATTGGCTTCCAGGCGGCAGACGACCATCCGCTGGTGCTCGCCGGTACGCCGCTGATCGGCGCCAACGAGTGGCCCGACCTGCCGGATTTCCGCGCGCGGGTGCTGGCCTACTACGACGCGGTCTTCGCCCTCGGCCACCGCCTGTTCGACGCTTTCGCCCTCGCGCTCGGTCTGCCGGAAGGGTATTTCAAACCGATGGTGACCTGCCCGCCGGCCAAGCTACGGCTCATCCATTACCCGTTCGACGCCAGCGTCGAAGATGTTCCCGGAATTGGTGCACACACCGACTATGAGTGCTTCACCCTGCTGCTCGCCGACCAGCCCGGGCTTGAAGTCCTCAATGAAGAAAGCGTGTGGATCGACGCGCCTCCCGTCACGAACGCCGCCGGAGAAGAGGCGTTCGTGATCAATATCGGCGACATGCTGGAAGTGCTCAGCGCTGGCACATTTGTTGCTACAGCCCACCGGGTGCGCAAAGTGCCGCAGGAGCGGTACTCCTTCCCGCTGTTTTTCGCCTGCGATTACCACACGCTGATCCGCCCGCTGCCGACCTTTCTCGCCGCCGGCGAAGCCAGCGAATATCAGGAGCTGAGCATCGGCGAGCATATGTGGAGCCAGGCGCTGCAAACCTATCGCTATCTGCGCGAGAAGGTCAATCGCGGCGAGCTCCAGCTGCCGGCGCGCGCGCGCGGCACCCATACCTTTGGCCATCTGAAAAAACAGGCACAGCAAAAAAAACCCTAACCACCCGTGAGGATCCATGATGACTAGCACCCTGAAAAAAATCTCGCGCCGCGTCGCGCTTACCCTCGCCGTCAGCGCCTGTTTCTCCTCTGTCACCCAGGCGGCGGAACTGCTGACCGAGGGCGTCTTTAAGGTGGGGATGGAGGTCACCTACCCGCCGTTTGAGTCCTATGACAGCAATAACAATATCGTCGGTCTCGACCCGGAGTTCGCGACGCTGATTGCCGAGCATCTGCAGGCCAAACCGCAGCTGATCGACACCAAGTTCACCAGTCTGATCCTCGGCATCGGCAAGAAATATGATGCGGTGATCTCCGGGATGTACGTGACGCCGGAGCGCCAGAAGCAGGCCGACGCCATCCCTTACGCCCTCTCCGGCGCGTCGATCATTGCCCTGAAGGGCGGCGCGGTGCAGCCGAAAACCGAAGATGAGCTGTGCGGCGTGAAGGTCGGCCTGCAGGCAGGCACCACCTGGGTGACCAGCCTGAAAAAACACTCCGATGAGTGGTGCCTGAAAAACAGCAAACCGGCCATCACTATTCAGGAGTTCCCGACGGCGCCGGAAGCCTCCCAGGCGCTGCTGTCGAAGAACATCGACGCCCAGCTTGAGATAGCCCCGGCGGCGCAGATTATCGTCGATAAGAGCCGCGGTCGCCTGGGGATAAGCTCGACGCGCCTCGTCTACCCGCTGCCGCTGGGGATCTATGTCGCCAAAGGCAACACCGAGCTGGCGGAGGCGATCAAGGCCACCCTCGCCACGCTCAAAGCCAACGGCAAATATGCCGCGCTGATCAAAAAATACAACTTAGAAAGCATCGATTAAGACAATAAGCACTGCGCAACAGGAGTCAGTATGGCGTTCGATTGGGGATACTTTTTTTCATTATTTAGCATTGGGGCATTCTGGCAGGCGTGCGTGACGGTTATCGTAATCAGCACCTTGTCCTGGGGGATCGGCCTGGTGGTCGGTTTTCTGCTAGCCTGCGCGAAGCTCTCGGCGCCGCGCTGGATCAAGATCCCCGTCGAACTCTATATCTGGTTTTTCCGCAGCGTGCCGCTGATGGTGCTGCTGGTGTTTGTCTACAACCTGCCGCAGCTGTTTCCGCTGACCCAGCCGCTGCTCGGGGTGCCGTTTATCGCCGGGCTGGTGTCGATGACCGTCACCGAAGCGGCCTATATGGCGGAGATCCACCGCGGCGGGCTGTTGTCGGTGGCCAAAGGGCAAAGCGAGGCGGGCCATGCGCTGAGCTTCAGCTTTATCGGCATCCAGCGGCTGATTGTTATTCCTCAGGCGTTTCGCATCTCGTTGCCGACGCTGATCAATGAATACATCACCATCATTAAGCTGAGCTCGATTTTATCGGTGGTCTCCTTACCCGAGCTGCTGCTCACCGGCCAGCGCTTGTATGCGCAAAATTTCCTTGTGATGGAGACGCTGCTGGCGGTGGCGGTGTACTACGTCATGGTGGTTACCGTCTTCACCTGGCTGTTCCGGGCGCTGGAGAATAGCCTCGATATTCAGCGCAAGCGTCCGCAAACGCTCAGCGAGGCGGAATGCCAGGCGCTGCGCCAGAGCCTGCCGGCGCTGACGGAAGCGATCAACACCCCGGCCGTCAACGGCGCGCCGCCGGCGCTGGATCTGCGGGGCATCCGCAAATCCTGGGGCCAGCATGAGGTGCTGAAAGGCATCGACCTGCAGGTAGATAACGGGGAGGTGATCAGCATCATCGGCCCGTCCGGCTCCGGCAAAACAACCCTGATCCGCACCATCAACGCCCTCGAAAGCATTGATGGCGGGGAGATCATTCTCTACGGCGAGGACTATCTGAAAGGCGGAGCCATCGTCGATAAGCGCCAGATGCGCGCCGGGGTGCGGCGCATCGGCATGGTCTTCCAGAGCTTCAACCTGTTCCCCCACCGCACGGTGCTCGACAACGTGATGCTGGCCCCGCGCTACCACCAGCTGCTGGATCAACCGGTCGCCCGCGAGCAGGCCCTGGCGCTGCTCGATCGCGTCGGTCTGCTGGCCCATGCCCACAAGTACCCCGGACAGCTCTCCGGCGGCCAGCAGCAGCGCGTGGCGATCGCCCGGGCGCTGGCGCTGAAGCCGGACATCATGCTGTTTGACGAACCGACCTCGGCGCTGGATCCCGAGCTGGTGGGCGAGGTGCTGAAGGTTATTCAGTCGCTGGCCCGCGAAGGTATGACCATGCTGATTGTCACCCACGAGATGGACTTCGCCCTGTCGATTTCCGACCGCGTGGTGCTGATGGAGAACGGCGTGGTGCAGGCCGACATCGCCCCGCAGGTGATCCGCAGCCCGCTGGAGGCCCCTTCTCTGCAACGAATCCGTGAATTTATGGGAGTGCACTAAATGGCAACTGAGCAACACCTGCGCCAGCAGCTGGCCGCCGCCTACCGTCTGGCGGCGCTGTTCGGCTGGGAGGATACCCTCTACACCCACTTCTCCGTGCGCCTGCCCGGCGACGGCGAGCCGCGCTTTTTAATTAATCCCTTCGGCATGATGTTTGATGAGGTCACCGCCAGCAATCTGATCGTGGTGGATATGCAGGGCAAGGTCGTAGAGGGCGAGGCGCCGGCTAACTCGGCGGGCTTCACCATCCACAGCGCGGTGCATATGGCCCGGGAAGACGCCCACTGCGTGATCCACACCCACACCCTGCCGGGGATGGCGGTGGCCGCCTGCGAGGACGGCCTGCTGCAGCTCAACCAGATCAGCACTGAGTTTTACCAGCGCGTCGGCTACCACCCCTATGAAGGGGTGGCCTTTGACCTCGACGAACGGGCGCGCATTCAGCGCTCGCTGGGGAATAATATCGCCATGATCCTGCAGAGCCACGGCCTGCTGTCGGTGGGCCGTACCGTGGCTGACGCCTTTTACATCATGTTCTACCTCAATCGTGCCTGCGAGATCCAGATGGCCGCCGCCCAGCTGGCGGCCCTCAGCCCGATCCACACCATCGCCCCGCACCTCAGCCAGCACGCCTGCGAGCAGCTGATGGGCGTGGAGCATGAACGTCAACAGGTCTGGCAGGCGTGGTTGCGCCGTCTTGACCGTCTCGATACTTCTTACAAAGACTAACGCCTATGTCCGATATCACTATCGTGGTGGATTGTAACGACGCGGATTTCGCCCGCGATATCTGCGCCGCCCTGCAGCAGTTTCCCGACGTCACCGCGCTCCTGCCCCATCACCAGGCGGCGCGCGACGCGCAGTACGCCAGCTGCTGGTTCCCTAGCCCGCAGCTGTTGACCCGCTCGCCGGGGCTGAAGCTGATCCAGGCCGCGTCCGCCGGGGTCGATCATCTGCCGCCCGCGCTGTTCGCCAGCGATATCCCGCTGTGCCGGGTGATCGATGAGGACTTTCGTCACGGCATGTTCGAATATGCCCTGTGGGGCGTGCTGTGGTTCCAGCGTTATTTTGACCGGGCGCTGGCCCACCAGCGGACCCAAACCTGGAAGCTCTATCCCCAGCGCGCCGCCGCCGACTTCCATATCGGCATTATGGGCCTCGGCGAAATTGGCGGCTATATCGCCGACCAGCTGGCCCGCCTTGGCTATCGGGTCTCCGGCTGGTCGCGCAGTGAGAAGCAGCTGGCTGGCGTCACCTGCTACCGCGGCGAGGAGGCGCTCGACAGCTTCCTCGGGTCGCTTGACGGGCTGATTAACCTCCTGCCGCTCACCGCGCAGACCCGGGGTATTCTCGCCGCGCCGCTCTTCAGCCGGCTTCCCGCCGGGGCGGTGTTAATCAACTGCGGGCGTGGAGAGCATATGGTCAATGAGGATGTGCTGGCGGCGCTGGAGAGCGGCCAGCTCGCCGGAGCGGTGCTCGACGTCTTCCCGCAGGAGCCATTGCCGGCGGACGATCCGCTGTGGCGCCATCCGCAGGTGGTGATCACCCCGCATATGGCCTCTGCGGCCCCCGCCGAGGTCATCGCCCGCCAGCTGCTGGAGAACATTCAGCGCCAGCGTCGCGGGCTGCCGCTCAAAAACCTGGTCAATAAGCACGCCGGTTACTGATCCTCACCGATACCGCCGCTGCTACGCTTAATGGGAGATCCACAACCAGAAGGCAGGAACATGAAGATTGATTTATCGGGGAAAGTCGCGCTGGTCACCGCCTCCACGGCGGGTATTGGCTTTGCTATCGCCAAAGGCCTGGCGGAGAGCGGCGCAGAGATCATCCTTAACGGGCGCAGCGAGCAGAGTGTGAACGCCGCGATCGCCCGCTTGCAAAATGAGGTGCCGGGGGCGAAAGCGCGCCCCGCCGTCGCCGACCTCAGCGGCGCTGACGGCGCGGCACAGCTGCTGCAGGCCGTGACCGGCGTCGATATTCTGGTCAATAACGCCGGGATCTACGGCCCGCAGGATTTTTACGCCACCGATGACGCGACCTGGGAAAACTACTGGCAGACCAACGTCATGTCCGGCGTGCGCCTGTCGCGAGGGCTGCTGCCGGCGATGGTCAGTAAAGGCTGGGGGCGGGTGGTGTTTATCTCCTCGGAATCGGCGCGCAATATCCCGGCGGACATGATCCACTATGGCGTCACCAAGACCGCCCAGCTGTCGCTGGCCCGCGGCCTGGCGAAATATGTCGCCGGCAGCGGAGTGACCGTTAACAGCGTGCTGCCGGGGCCGACGATTTCCGACGGCTTTGCCGAAATGCTGAAAGACGAAGTGGCGAAAACCGGCCAGTCGCTGGAGGAACTGGCGAAAGCGTTTGTCATGACCCATCGTCCGAGTTCGGTGATCCAGCGGGCGGCCTCGGTGGAAGAGGTCGCCAATATGGTGGTTTACGTCTGCTCGCCGCAGGCGTCGGCCACCTCCGGCGCCGCGCTGCGCGTTGACGGCGGCGTGGTGGATGATATTCTCTGACGTCCTCTCATTCAGGGGAGTCCCCCTCCCCTGTCGTCTTTCCCGGCGCTAAAAAGCGCAAAACGTTAAAAAACAGCCGCAAAGTCGCACAAAGTGAACAGGAACATGTATTCCCAAAACTTATGATATTTGTTTTAAAAATAAGTTGTGGTGTTAATGTCTCTGTTACGAAGCTTGCTTTTCTTTCTCGGCGCGGCGGTCGCGGCCGCCATCGCGGTACTCTGCCTGTGGGTGGATATTCGGGTATTTGGCAACGACATCCCGGAGGTGTCGCTCACCGAAGTGGTTCAGGAGAGCGTGCTGGCCGTCATCGTGCTGGTTCATCTTCTGCTGGCGCGCAAATATGCCCACCTGCGCTATAGCAATATCCTCATCGGCGGCTTCTTCCTCGCCATGCTGATCCGCGAACTGGATGGCCTGTTTGATTTACTCTCCCATGGCAGCTGGGTGTGGTTTGCCCTGCTGGCTACCGCAGGGTCCCTGCTGATGCCGCTGCGCCATTTGCGCCAGACCCTGTCGCAGCTGGCGGATTATACCCGCACCCCGTATTACGGGATGATGATCAGCGGCCTGCTGGCGATTCTGGTCTTCTCGCGGCTGTTCGGTATGCACGGCCTGTGGTACGCCGTGCTGGATGAGAACTACGCACGGGTGGTGAAAAATACGGTGGAGGAAGGCAGCGAGTCGTTTGGCTATATGCTGTGCCTGACCGCCACCCTCGGCTACGCCTGCTACTTCCGCGACCTGGCGCGACAGACGCTGTCGCCGCAGCGCTGACCGCGGCCGACAACCACCGCCGGACGCGCCCGTCGGCGGTGGGTGCATCAGCGCTTAACCGCGAATTTTCCACTTCCGTTTGAGAACCTCTTTATCCTGGCTATCCAGCCACTGGTTCACTTTCTCCAGCAGCGCCGGATTATCTTTACTCATCATATACACCTTGTCGCTGGCGGTGCCGGCGAACGGCGTCTCGTTGGCGACGCAGAACACGCCGGGCTCTTTGCTCTGGTAATAGTCGCCTTCGATCAGATCGGTCACCATCATATCGGCCGTTTTCTGCCGCAGCGCCTCCAGGTTATCGACGTTGTTCTTCACGCGAATGATCTGCGCCTGCTTAATATGCTCATCGACAAAGCTCTGGTTGGTGCCGCCAGGGTTGACGACCACCTTCACCTCCGGACGGTCTATCTTCGCCAGCGATCCAAGCCGGGGGGCGGCCTGACAGTTGGCTAAGGCGATTTTACCGTTCGCCACCACCGGGTGGCTGAGGGCGAAGTCCTTCGCCCGCGCCGGGGTCTGCGTCACGCCGCCCATCGCAATATCAAACTTGTCCGCCTGCAGATCGGCGGCGAGCGCCGGCCAGCTGGTGTAGACGAAGCTCACCTTCAGCCCCAGCGTGCGCCCGAGATCGCGGGCCATGTCCACGTCATAGCCCTGCAGCTCGCCGGCGGTATTGCGAAACGCCAGCGGGGCGTAGTCGCCCGGCACGCCGACCTTCAGTTCACCGCTGCGCTCAATGGTTTGCATATCGCGCGCCTGGGCGCCGCAGGTCATTATCGCCAGCGTCAGCGCCAGCCCCACCGTCAGTTTCATCTCGCCATCCTTATTGTTATCGGGTTTTCGCGCCGGGGTGGCCGGCCGCTTCTCAGTCAACATCATCCGCAGCGCGTAACAGGGAATTCATCCTATTTTTAAACATCGGGACATACAACCCGACGATCGGGTTGCCGATCGCAAATCTGACAACGAAACAGGGCTATCGCCCGGTGAATGATTTCTCATCCGCCGGGCGTAGCTTTACGCCAGCGATCGTATTTTCCAGACTGACATCGTGCCGAATTAAGCACAAAAAACAGCAGCAAGAGAGAAGTAACCAATTGAATTAATGGATAATTTATTTAAATGCACGATATTTCGCGTTCAGACACCGATAACTACCGTCTTATTTACTCCAGCATTCCTCCACAGTACTATCCCGGAAAACGCAGGTAATAAATAACAAGCATATATTAATTCCAGGCGACAATATATTTGCCAAATAAATGAATTAATAAAAAACATGCCCGATTAAAATCATTTTGTGCCGTATCTGACCCGTAAAATAATGACCCTGGCGCCAGGTTTACCGGCACGACAGGAGGAATGAAAATGAAAATAACCATGCTGGGTCTGGCGATGCTCTTCGTCGGACTGGCCGTCGGCCCGGTTTACGCGGCAGACGGTACGCTAAATTTCATCGGCAGGGTCGTGAACGGCGCCTGCAAACTCGAAGGGGCGGGCAATAACGGAGCCATCGACATCAGCATGGGCAATATTCCGCTGTCGAGACTGAAAAATAGCCAGTCGGGTACCGGGCCAGCGGTCGGCGTCGATATTCGCGTCAAAGATTGCGAGAAAGGCACCTACTACATTGTGGTGGATGGCCCCTCTCCCACCGCCACGCCTGAAAATCATGTGCTGGCCCTCAACGATAGCGGTAAGCCGGCCGGTAGCGTGGGTATTCTGCTCACCGACCGTACGGGGACGCCGCTCGGCCTTGATGCACACCTCGACCCGCAGCACGATCCCCGCATCGAGATCCCGGTGGACGGCGGCTCCGGCACCTTCAGGCTGAAAGCCTTCTATTATACCTGGGATAAAGCCCACGTACTCCCCGGCGATGGCAACGCAACGGCCCGGTTCACCATTATGCAAGAATAGCTTCCCGGTCAGGGATGAGACGCAAAGGGAGCGAAGATGAAAATACAGCTGGCTGTTCTGTTTAGCGCCATGACCTTTCAGGCCTGCGCCGGGATCTCCATCGATGCCACGCGGGTGGTCTACTCAGGAAAAGACAAAGCCGCCACCCTGAACATTCATAACCGCAGCCGCACACCTTATAAAGTGCAGATCTGGCTGGACGCCGGGCTCAACAGGTCGCGCGTCGACCTGCCGATGGTGGCGACCCCGCCGCTGGTCTATTTATCCCCCCAGCAAAGCGCCCAGCTGCGCTTTATCTATCACGGCGGCGGGCTCCCCGCCGATCGGGAAAGCCTGTACTGGGTCAATATTCAGGAGAATCCGCCGCCGTCAGACGGTAACCATACGCTGCAGTTTATCGTCCGCACCCGCCTGAAGCTGTTTTATCGTCCTCCTGCCATCGCCACCACCCTCGCCAGAGAGGTGCAAAAGCTGCAGTGGCAGCAGAGCGGCAATAACCTGCGCTTGACTAACTCAGGCCCACTGCATATCACCCTGGTCAACGGGGCGCTGATCGATAATAAAGGCCACATTTCGCCAATGAGAAACGTGATGCTCCGGCCGTACAGCAGCTATACCGTGTCAACGACCGACAGCGCTCGCCTGTACAAGCTGAACTATATCGACGATGACGGCGCGGTGGTGGCGATCCCCCTTCAGGCGGCCTATGCTCCGGCCCCACGCTAGTTATACTCGAGGGCGAAGGTCACCATGCTGTCGGCTGTGCCCGCCGTCACCGTGGCGTCAGTTTGCACATACTGGGCGTTAAAATTAATGGCCTCAGCCGTGCCGGCGTTACTGCCGGTTACCCTTTTCAGGATCGGCAAGTTGCTGGCCTCATTGATTTTAACGCTGGTGCCATCGGACACTGCCGCGCCGGGGTTATTGCCGTAGGTCAGCTTCACGCCGACGCCGCTGGCGCTGTTGCTGGCCTTGCTTAGCGCCAGGGTATCACTCTCCACGCTGACGCCGAAAAAGCCGATGCGCACATCGGTCGGCGTCGGACAGAACACCGGGATCGAAAAGCGCTTCGCCTGGCCGCCGGTGCTCCCTTTACCGTGAAACTCCGCCCGGTTTACCGTGCCCAGACTGACCTGGATCGTTGAGGTCGCCACCTGGCAGCTGCCGCTGCTGCCAATGTCCACGTTCAGGGCGGCGATATCAATGCTGACCGGCGCGCTGGCGACAAAGCCGGCGTTCCCGTTGGCCTGCTGTTCAATGGTCACCTCCCCCACCTGCGGCAGCGGCGGCGAGTTGGTATGCGTCCCGTCAGCCAGCTGTACCGTACCGGTCTTATAGAAGGTTACCGCGATCCTGACCGTCGTCTGCTGCTGCGTCATGAGCGCCGGGAGCATCGTGCTGTCGCAGACCACCACCGACTCGCCGCCAGCGGAGTGGCTGCCGTCGATAGCGCGCATCGGGCCGCCGGCGCACTGGAAGCTAAGCGAGTAGCCGATGCCGTCGATGGCGCTGGGGTAGACGTGCTGTCCGTTAATCACCACAGGCGAGCCGCCGGTTTTCAGTTGTTTGTAGACAATGCGTTTGGCGCTCGCCGTCGGCAGCTGCAGGTCGCAGGAAAAGGGGATCCCGCTGCCGTTATCCGCCATCGCGCTGGTCATCTGGGTATTGACCGGCAGCGTGGGCAAATACTTGATATTGGGAATATTGACGGTGGTCTGGCCGATATTCGCGCGGCAGTTTTCAGCCCGCGCGCCGGGAAGATAGCCGCTCAGCGCCAGCAAAAAGAGAAAAGGAAGTAGACGAAAAACAGATTTCATAGCCGCCTCAGCGTGACTGGCACAGCCCGGAGACGGTTTTCACCGTATTCAGACTCTGCTGTGGGTTATCCGCAAGATGAAAATGCATCGTGCAACTCTGCGACTGGTTATTGACGACCCAGCTCACCGCCAGGGTTCCCTCCTGCGGCACGCCGCTGAGGTACACCTGACCGCCGTCGGCTACCATGCCGCCCGGCGCATTGCCGCTCTCCTCCGTCCCGACCAACCGTGCGCTGGCGCCAAAGGGTAACGGCCCCTGCGCGTTGCGCAGGGTAAATAGCACCCGGTTGCCTATGCGGGTCCGGTAGTTGGCCATCACCACCGCGCCGCCGCCGGGGATCACCGTCTGACCCTGCTGGTCGACGTCGGTATCATCCGCCATCGACTCCGTGTCGAGGGTAATGACATTTTTCCGGTAGGTGGTCAGAGACGGCACCACGGCATAACCGCGCCAGTCGGTGTGCACATTGTTGCCGTTTTGCACCGCCACGCCGGCAGCCCCCGGCGCGCGGACGATGGCGAAGCTCTCGCCCACCGTCTGACCGAAGGTCACGCCGTGCGGATGCGCGACCACCGAGCCGGCGCCTCCCCAGGTCAGCTGATTACTGGCGGCGTCATGGCGATAGCCGAGCTGCGCGTTGCCGAAGCCGCCGTGGTAGTCCAGGGCGACGCTGCTGTTGGTCCCCCGCCCCTGGTTGCCGTAGCCCTGCTGAACCGAGTAGAACAGATTCGGCCGCGTCGGCACCGCGCCATACAGCGACACCTGCTGCGAGGTATAGCCATTGCTGTCCGAGGTAGTGTTGTAGCTCACCGCGCTGTCGGACAGCGGACCGCCCAGCGGAATATTGATATTGAAAGACCAGGAGCGGTCATTTTTTTGCTGGCCGCTGGCGCGAGTGTAGTAATAGCCCACGCCCCAGGAGATCCCTTTCCAGGCGCTGTAGAACCCGAGATGCACCGTCTCATCCCGACTCTGCCGGTGCCAGTATTCCTGCGACCAGGCGGAAACCGCCAGACTGCCCAGACCGCCGAGGCGTTGTGACACTGACACTTCCTCCCGGCGGCGCCGGTTGTCCACCTGCCCCTGCGCGCTTTCGAGGGCGCTGGCTTCGGCAAAATCGTAATAGCCGCTGGAGGAGTAGCGATAGCTGGCGAGGCTGAACGTGGTGCCCGAGCTGACGAAATCTTTCTGATACTGAGCGCGCAGCGAATGGCCCGCATAGCGCTTGCCCGACGGGGTACGGGTGACGGCCTGGGTGACGTCGCCTCCCAGCGAACCGAACTCGCCAAAGCCGCGGCCCAGACCCAGCGCCCACGACTGATAGTCCTGGGCCAGCTGCGTGCCGCCGTAGAGGGTAAATCCCGCCGACAGACCATAGAACAGGGTGCCCTGCAGGAATTCCGGCGAGCGCACCGAATCCGCCCCGGAGTGGTAGCGACCGGCGCTGAGGCTGAATTTGCCGCGCCCTTCGCGCAGCATGTACGGCACGGCGGAATAGGGCTGGGTAAAGGTACGCACCGAACCATTGCTTTCGGTCACCTTCACCTCCAGATCGCCGCTCTGCGAGGTGGGATAAAGATCGCTGATGGCGAACGCCCCCGGCGACACGAAGGTTTCGTAGATCACATACCCGTGCTGGGAGACGGTCACTTTGGCATTGCTGTGCGCCACGCCGCGGATGGTAGGGGCAAAGCCGCGCTGGCTGTCCGGGAGCATCTCATCGTCAGACATCAGCTGGACGCCGCGAAACGGGATGCTGTCAAACACATCGCCGGTGGTGTAAGTATCGCCGATCCGCAGCAGGCTCTTCAGCGAGCGGACGTCGCGCTGCAGCCAGGTGCTTTGTGAATCCCAGTGCCGGCGCTGCTGGTCGTACTGCATTGAGGAGATATTGCGCAGCCGCCAGGCGCCCAGGTTCACGCCGCTGCGTAAATTGAGATAGTTTGAGCGGCTGCTCTCCCCTTCATCGGCATTCTTTATCTGCGCGCCGGAAAAATAGTAATCGACAAACGCGGCCGGCACGCCATCGTCCCAGCGCGAGGGATCGACATAGCCGCGGCTTTGCACGTTCATCGCCGCCTGGGGAATGCTCAGCGTCAGGCGCTGGTTAGCGAAGGTGAAGCGGCTGCTGGCGTCGGGAATAAATTTCTCGATCCGGGTGAAGGTCTCACCTTCATGCAGCGTTTGAAAAGCCGGAAACGCGCTGACGTTGACCCCATAATCCGCCAGCTGCCCGGGCGTCAGCACCGGCTGCAGCTGCCCGCCATCGTCAACAAAGGTGATATTGGCCTGGCCCAGCTCCTGGTCGTTAACCACCACGGTGACAGGATAAGTCCCCGGCTGCTGCCCGCCGGGTTTGGCGAAGTAGTGCAGATCGGAGGTTTGCTGCTGCGGGTCGGCAAACTCCAGCGCCGCCGGATCAAAATAGTCGTCGGCCAGCGCCCGGCTCAGCGGGCTGAGACAGCACATCATCGTCGGCAGCGTCGCCAGCGCCAGCGCCCGTCCGGCGGTGACGGGCAACGCGGCATACTCCCGCACCCTGGCTGTTGTTATTCTTTTCATGCTGGCGCCGTCCGGTAAGCTCATCACAAAGGGGAATTACTGCTGGGCGTAATCGCTGACGCCGCCGTAGTCGTTAATCGCCCGCCATTTGACGGTGCCGTGCCCGCTCACCGGCCACGTTTTCTCGCCAAAGGGGGCCACCATGCCAGGCTCGTCGATTGCCTGCCCGCCCACCTCGACGGCGTAAAAAGAGACAAAATAGGGAGTGGGGTTTGCCACCGTCAGATGGCCGCCGGACTGGCTAAACTTCAGCTGCTGCCAGGCTTTAGCCGGGTCGCCCGCCAGGCCGTTGGGGCGATAAAAGATTTTGAATTTCGACTTAATATTGACCTGCAGCTTGTTCACCTCGCCCTTGGGCGTCGGGGCGATACTTTTGACGTTCAGCCAGTAGACCGATTCACGGTCGCTGGGCAGCGAGGCGCCAATAAAGTTAATGCGCAGGACGTTATTTTGCTCCGGATCGAGACGGAATAAGGGCGGCGTAACAATAAAGGGCACCTTGGCCTTATCGTTTTCCGCGTAATTTTCCACCCACGACTGCACCAGATAGGGCGTATGGGTATCGGCATTAGTGACTGAAATAGCGGCTTCACGCTTCCCTTCCTGATAAATCACACGGGTTCCACCCATGACAATACCGGCCTGCGCTGCCGTGGAGCACAGCAGAAAGGCCGCAACGGCAATTATTTTCTTCATCATGACTTACCATCAGGTAAAGGTTGAACAAACAGTAAAATAAAGCAGGGATTATCAGAGCCAGTACCCGTCGGGATAATTAGCAAAAACAACTATACCGTCACGAATATATTTCGTGACTTTATGACAGTTATCACTTTAGCTATCTGCAATTAATCAGGACGCAGTGGACTGACTCTGAATAGCGCGCAATATGATTAGTTATAAATCATATTGAAATTAGCCGTACCGTTGGCATTGCCAGCCTTCACCGCACCGGTGGAGATATAGTTGGCGAAAAACTCGAGGTCGGCAGTGCCGGTGCCGGCAGTCGCGCCCGCAACGACATTTTTGGCTTTCGACACGCTGCCGAGGCTGACCGCCGTAGACTTGTCATCTTCATACAGCTTGATCGCCACGCCAGCGGCGCCGCCGGTGGTCGCCAACAGCGTGTTATCAGACTGATCGCGCGCGCCGTCAAACAGCACCGCGACATTTGTCACGCTGGCAGGGCAATCTTTTACTTTGATATGGAAAGGCGTTTTGGTGGTTTCAAAACCTGTGCTGGTAAAATAGGTGCTGGCCCATTTGCCCAGATCCACCGTCTGGCTGGTGGATGCGCTGTCGATATTGCAGGAGCTGTCGGTGATTGATCCATTGAAGATAACCTGTCCGCCGGTACCCTGGGTACCCGCGCTGGAGCCAGGGTTAACGTTAATGGTTGGCGTAGTAACAGAAATTGCAGCGCCAGAAACCAGCGCTCCCATGAGAATTGCCATAATACGAAGTTGCGTTTTCATTATTTATCTCATCGTTAACGAATATATTTTCCCGTCATCGACAATAGCCCCATGGCTATCGCGAAACGGCTCGTCCGTTCCTCCCTGTAAATGTTCATTGCGTTCCTTCCGCAGGATAATCGGCACACGTCCTTTGACTCCGCTTTATTTCGCCGAAAGGTGGCCATGAATAACAAGCAGAAGAAAAAGAGTTATTTTGATGTGCGAAATAAATATATTACCCGATGTAAAAAAAGGCAACCTGATGAAATGTTACATACAGGTTAACGATTATACTCGGCATAAAGTTATTTTTTGAAATGGCATTTCAATGTTAATTTACATATCTATACAAAAGAAAATTAAATACCTCTCAACAACAACACGTCCATTTTATTAACAAATTTAAAGGTAATTGCTCAAAAAAGCGTCTTGTTTTATTGTGCCCAAACCCGTTGCCACTAAAAAATTAGGAATTTTCCTGGTATTAATCTTCATCATTTCTACACAAATTAAGGCAAAGCGCTCCTGACCCGCGCTGTAATTTCTTGTTCTGGAAGTGTTTTTGTTTTCAAATGAAAGCCATTACTTCATTAACCCAAATGTATTGCCGTTATCCGCCACCGTAACCGCTCGCTTTCACAGGGTTATTTTGACGCAAAAAAAATCCGCAACCCGAACGGATTGCGGACTGAGGATCAATCAGTAATGAGATGGGCTTCAGAACAGGCCCAGCGGCGCGGTGCCGTAGCTCACCAGCAGGTTTTTGGTTTGCTGATAGGCATCCAGCGCCATCTTATGCGTTTCCCGCCCGACGCCGGACTGTTTATAGCCGCCGAACGCCGCATGTGCCGGGTAGACATGATAACAGTTGGTCCATACGCGACCGGCCTGAATACCGCGCCCCATGCGATAGGCGAGATTGGTATCGCGCGTCCACACCCCAGCGCCGAGGCCAAACTGGGTCTCATTGGCGATAGCCAGCGCTTCCGCTTCGTCCTTAAAGGTGGTCACCCCGATCACCGGCCCAAAGATCTCCTCCTGGAAGGAGCGCATATCGTTGCGACCTTTAATCAGCGTGGGCTGAATATAAAAACCATTATCCAGCGCCGGCGCGATCGCCGCCCGCTCGCCGCCGGTGAGGATTTGTCCGCCCTCTTCCCGGGCAATCTGAATATAGGAGAGGATCTTGTCGAACTGCTGGCGGGAAGCCTGGGCGCCGATCATGGTGTCGGTATCTAACGGATCGCCGCGACGGATCTGCGCCACCTTCTCCATGACCCGCGCCATAAAGGGCTCATAGATGGATTCATGGATCAGCGCCCGCGACGGGCAAGTACAGACCTCACCCTGGTTGAAGAAACCGAGCACCAACCCCTCCACCGCCTTCTCAATAAACTCCTCTTCACCCTCCATCACGTCGGCGAAGTAAATATTGGGCGATTTGCCCCCCAGCTCGACGGTGCAGGGGATAATATTCTCCGCCGCGCAGGCGAGAATATGTCGCCCGACCGGCGTGGAGCCGGTAAACGCCAGCTTGGCGATACGCTTGCTGGTGGCCAGCGCCTCGCCCGCCTCTTTGCCGAAGCCCTGCACCACGTTCAGCACCCCCGCCGGGAACAGATCGCCGATCAGCTCCAGCAGCAGGGTAATACTCAGCGGCGTCTGTTCCGCCGGCTTGAGCACCACGCAGTTACCCGCCGCCAGGGCCGGAGCCAGCTTCCACGCGGCCATCAGCAGCGGGAAGTTCCACGGGATAATCTGACCAACCACCCCCAGCGGTTCATGGAAATGGTAGGCCACCGTAGTTTCGTCAATTTCGGCAGTGCTTCCCTCCTGGGCGCGCAGGCAGCCGGCGAAGTAGCGAAAATGATCCACCGCCAGCGGCAGGTCGGCATTCAGCGTTTCGCGGATCGGTTTGCCGTTGTCCCAGCTCTCCGCCACCGCCAGATATTCCAGATGCTGTTCAATACGGTCGGCGACCTGCAGCAGCAGCCTGGAGCGCTGTTGCACTGAGGTTTTGCCCCACGCCGGCGCCGCACGGTGGGCGGCGTCGAGGGCGAAGTCAATGTCTCTGGCATCCGACCGGGGAAACTGCGCAATGTTGCTGCCGTCTACCGGGGAGGTATTCATAAAGAATTCACCGCTCAGCGGCTCGACAAATTTACCGTCAATAAAGTTGCCGTAAGCGGATTTCAATGAAACCAGGGCGCCGGGCTGGCCAGGGTGTGCATAACGCATCGCAAATCTCCTTCTGTAGGGTTGAGACGCAGCGGCATATTGATTTTTTAAACTTGCCGCCGAACGCTTCTCACTTTGCAGGGGTTATGCCAGTTTTTCATTTTCTCTAAATAGGTTTATTTATTAACAGGTTGTATTCACTGGCTGGGCAGATGGTCAGCCACTGTCGCACGGGTTTCCACTTATGTGTTGCAAATCGCAACACCAAATAAACCAAATAGCTACAATATTGCAACACAGCAACATCGACCCAGAGGTGCCCTGTGCCAGGCAATCCCTTTCTTCTCGCCCCAGAGGTTAACGCCAATCCCCTGCTGAGCGATTCATGGTCTCGCTGCCAACGCTACGGTCTGGATCCCGCCACCGAGGATTTTCCCCGCCTCGACGCCGGCGAGCTGGCGGACCGGCTCGCCAGCCACCGCAGCCTGCAGCAGCTGGCGCAGCCGGTGGTGGAAGCCCTGTCGCGCCAGGTGGCGGACCTGCAGTCGGTGGTGATCCTCTCCGACCCCGGCGGCCTGGTGCTCCATACCGTCGGCGATACCCAGGCGATGCAGAAGGCTCAGCGCGTCGCGCTGGCGCCGGGCAATCTGTGGAGCGAAAGCGGACGCGGGACCAACGCCATCGGCACCGCGCTGGCGATTGACGACGGCTGCGAAATCGATGGCCGTCAGCACTTTCTCACCCGCAACCAGAATTTGTACTGCGCGGCGATGCCGCTCCAGCGGCCGGACGGAAGCATCGCCGGCGTGCTGGATATCTCCGGCCCGGCGGATTTTCCCCACCAGCACACCTTTGGCTGGGTGAAAGCGGCGGCAAAGCAGATTGAGTATCTGTGGGTGAAGCAGAGCCTGCATCCTGAGCAGTGGCTGATGAGCCTCCACCGGCAGGTGGACAAACTCGACAGCGTGGAGGAACTGTTGCTGGTCTTTTCCGACAACGTCCTTACCGCTGGCAACCGGCTGGCGATGCGCGAGTTCGGCCTGAGCGCGGCGCAGTTTGGCCAGCTCACCTTTGCGTCGCTTTTTCCGACGCTGACGCAAACGGCGGTCAGCGTTCCCCTGCCCCTGACCACCCCGCAGGGCCGCTATCACTATCGCCTGCGCGAGCCCACCCGCCGCCGGGTGGCGGTGAGTGCCCCGCCGGCCATGCAGCTCCCCTTCACCAGCCCGCGGGAAGGCGAAAAGCTGCTCCGGCTGCTTAACGCCGGCATCGCGCTCTGTATTGAGGGGGAAACCGGCAGCGGCAAAGAGTATGTCAGCCGCACGCTGCACCAGCACAGCCGCTGGCGCAGCGGTAAATTCGTCGCCATTAACTGCGCCGCCATTCCGGAATCGCTGATCGAGTCCGAGCTTTTCGGCTACCAGCCAGGGGCGTTTACCGGCGCCAGCAAAAACGGCTATATCGGCAAAATCCGCGAGGCCGAGGGCGGGGTGCTGTTTCTTGATGAGATCGGCGATATGCCGCTGGCGCTGCAGACCCGCCTTCTGCGAGTATTGCAGGAGAAAGAGGTCGCCCCGCTCGGCGCCAGCCGCAGCGTGCCGGTGAACTTCGCCCTGATCTGCGCCACGCACCGCAACCTGACCCAGCGGGTCAGCGCCGGCGAATTCCGCGAAGATCTGCTGTGGCGCCTGCGGGAGTACGCCCTGGCGCTGCCTCCGCTACGCGAGTGGCCGGCGCTGGAAACCTTTATCGCCACCCTGTGGCGCGACCTGGGCGGCGCTTCGCGCCGGGTGACGCTGTCCACCGCGCTGCTGACCCACCTCAGCCAGCTGCCGTGGCCGGGAAACGTGCGCCAGCTGCAGAGCGTCCTGAAGGTGATGCTGGCTCTGGCCGATGAGGGCGACACGCTGACGCCCGATGCGCTGCCGGACGCATACCGCGCTGCGCCTGCGCCGCTGCCGCGCGGGGGGTTACAGGCCCATGACGAGCAGTTGATTGTCGATACCCTCGCCAGGGTCAACGGCAACGTCAGCCGGGCGGCGCAGATGCTGGGCATCGCCCGCAGCACGCTATACCGCCGCGCCGCCCGTGCCGGACGGCCACGCCGCTGAGGCGATGACCTAAAGCGCGCCGGCCGAGGACGCTACGCCAGACCCAGCCCCGCCCGCAGGGCATCGATCGTCACCCGCGTTTTTTGCGGCAGCCACGGCCCTTCCGGCCACACCGCGTGGATGGCGAAACGCACACGGTCGCTGGGCGCCAGAACCTGCTGCAGCGTCCCGTCGGCGAGCGCCTGCGCCACCAGCCAGTCCGGCAGCCAGGCGATGCCCATTCCCTGCTGCGCCGCCGCGGCGATGGCGGCAAAGTCATCCTGCACCAGCCACGCCTCCGGGGTGAAGCGCACTTCGCCCTGCTGCGGGTCGTAAAGTTGCCATTTTTGCAGCTGACCGTTATGCAGATAGCCGAGGGTGCGGTGCTCGCTCAGCCCGGCGATGGTCCCCGGCGCCGGCTGGCGACGCAGGTACTCCGCCGCCGCGCACAGCACCATGCCATGCTCCCCCAGCGCCCGCGCCCGTAGCGACCCGGTGTCGGCCAGGCTCCCGATACGCACCGCGAGATCAAACCCCTCTTCCAGCAGATTGACCTGCCGGTCGCTGTAGTGGAGCTCGAGCTTCAGCAATGGATAGCGCTGGCTCAGGCGGAACAGCAGCGGCGCCACGCAGCGCTGGCCAAACAGCACCGGCAGCGAAATCCGCAGCCGTCCCTGCACCTCGCCTTTGCCGCGCTGCAGCGCTTCTTCGGCCTCGCGAATGCGTCCCAGCGCCTCCCGACACTGGTGATAAAATTGCTCTCCCTCTTCCGTCAGCAGTTGCCTGCGGGTGGTGCGCTGGAATAACGCCACGCCGAGACGCGCTTCCAGCCGGGCAATGGTTTTTCCCACCGCCGATCGCGTCACGTGGAGGATCGTCGCCGCGCTGGCAAAGTTACCGCTCTCGACCACAGTGACAAACACCGGGATCGCGTTCAGATCGTCGCGCACAGATTGGTTCCTTACGGGATACAATAGAGGAAAATAATGTCACTCCAGAGAGAAAAAAGACAGTGTTAGTCTCTGCTTCTATCCTTAACTTGAGGCACTCATCATGGCTAACGTTCTGGTATTAAAGTCCAGCATTAATGGCGAAACTTCCCTGACCAATCAGCTGATTAACGAATTTCTCGCGGCGCGCCAGGCGGCGGGCCGCCACGATCGGATCCGCGAACACGATCTCAGCGCTATGGCGCTGCCGACGCTGGATGGCGCGCTGTTTGCCGCCCTGCGCGGGGCGGCGGATCCGCGGCCGGCCATCCGCGCGGCGGTAGCGCTCTCCGACCAGTTTATTGCCGAGTTAAAAGCCAGCGACCTGCTGGTGATCGGCGCCCCGATGTATAACCTCAACGTCCCGACCGATCTGAAGAAATGGTTCGACCTCGTGGCGCGGGCGCGGGAAACCTTTCGCTACACCGACAGCTGGCCGCAGGGGCTGGTCGAGGGCGTCCGGGCGGTGGTCGTCAGCAGCCGCGGCGGTGTTCACCAGGGAGAAACCACCGACGCCGTCACCCCCTATCTGCGCGCGGTGCTGGGGCTGATGGGGATCCATGAGGTGGAATTTATCTATGCCGAAGGGCTGGATAACCGCCCGCACGGTCGCGACGCCGGGATCGCCAGCGCCCGGGCGCAGATAGCCGATCTCGCCGTTCCGGCCTGAGTCGCGGGGAAAAAGGGCTGGCGCTGGCGGCTTTTTTATTTTAGAGTTATCTAAATTTAGAAAAAGCTAAAATACATGACCACACCCGAAGACCTGCAGGCCCGCGCCGGCGAAGCCGCCGCGCTGATGAAAGCGATGAGCAATCCTCACCGTTTGCTGATCCTGTGCATGCTATGCGACGCGCCGCGGGCCAGCGCCGGTGAACTGGCCCGCGCTACCGGCCTGAGCCCTTCCGCCACCTCGCAGCACCTCGCGCGGATGCGTGACGAGGGGCTGATCGACAGCGAACGCGACGCTCAGCGCATCCACTATTTCATCACCCATCCTGCGGTACAGCAGGTGATCAACACGCTGAAAACGCTCTATTGCCCGTGAGGATCCTATGACCATCGCCACCTTAACCCCTGCCGAAGCCCGGGTGCAGATTGCCCAGGGTGCCAGACTGATAGATATCCGCGATGCGGATGAATACGCGCGCGAACATATTCCCGATGCCGAGCTGGTGCCGCTCGCCACCCTGAACGGCGGCGCGACCCTAAACGCCCGGGCCGGCGAGCGCGTGATCTTCCACTGCCAGGCCGGCTCCCGGACGCAGAATAACGCCATTCGTCTGGCCGCCGCCGCCGCGCCGGCGCAGGTTAGCCTGCTGGCGGGGGGGATTCAGGCATGGAAAGCCGCGGGGCTCCCGATTGAGGAAGATAAATCGCAACCGCTGCCGCTGATGCGCCAGGTGCAAATCGCCGCTGGCGTTCTGATTTTACTGGGGGTGCTGCTGGGCTATACCGTGAACGGCGGCTTTTTCCTGCTCAGCGGCGCGGTCGGCGCCGGGCTCACTTTCGCCGGGATGACCGGCTTTTGCGGCATGGCGCGCCTGCTGGCGATCATGCCGTGGAACCGGCGCCAGGGGAGTTAAAACGCACTCCAGATAAGCCAGGCAATGCCGCCGAAAAGCAGCCATTTGACGACGTAATAGACCGTCTTATTCCATTTTTTCAGCCGCTTGCCGACAATGCGGATCTGGTAGATATAGCGAAACGCCCGGTTAATTCCGCCGGTGCGATCGCTGGCGTCGTTGGGCGCCGAGGCGGCGCTCATCAGATAGCGCCCCAGCCAGTGGTTGACCTTCTGCGCCCAGCGGTAGCGCATCGGCCGTTCAATATCACAGAACAGAATCAGCCGATTCTCACCGCTGGTATTTTCCGCATAGTGGATATAGGTCTCGTCAAACAGCACCCCTTCCCCGTCGCGCCAGCTGTAGCGCTGACCATCCACCTCGATAAAGCAGCGGTCATCGTTCGGCGTCGCCAGGCCAAGATGAAAGCGCAGGGAACCGGCGTAGGGGTCGCGATGGCGCGGCAGACGGCTGCCGTCCGGCAGGGTGGCGAACATGGCCGCTTTCACCGACGGAATATCCCGCAGCAGCGCGGTAGTTTGTGGGCAAAGCTGGCTGGCGGAGGGATGGGCATCCTCATACCATTTCAGATAAAAGCGTTTCCAGCCGGTTTTAAAAAATGAGTTAAATCCGGCATCGTTATATTTATCGGCCGCTTTAATCTGCTCCAGCTGCTGGAGGCGGATGCCTTCTTCGCGAATAACCAGCCAGTTTTGTTGCAATATCGCCAGCTCGGGAAACATCTCCGGGCGCAGATAAGGCGTATTCGGCACGCGGGAAAATAAATACATAAATCCATTCAACGGCGCGGTAAATGTGGAATGGTCGGAGAGCTGTCGCCAGAAACGATAGCGCACCCGTCCGCGGTAATGGACATACAGCACAGCAATAACAATGATCAACAGAATGATATACTTCATGGTGTCTTTCCTGACCTGATTGATGGTAACCCTACCCTCGCCGTCCCCCTTGTCAGCAGCGGTATGGCGCCAGCAAAACATTAACAACATTAATACATATACCTCCAAATTGTTTTAACAAAAAAGAGCACACCCGGTGTTCAGTGCGCGGGCGTTGAGCTATGGTTTAGGTTCATCCGTGGTATTAACAGTGAGGAGTGAATGATGTTTTCTGTCGGCGATCTGGTACAACCGCGTGCGGGCGGGCCAAAACTGAAAGTGGTCGAAGTGCAGGGCGAGGCTCTGGTGGTGGTTCAGGCCGCGCAGGAGCAGGGAGAACGCTATACGCTGAAGTCAGACGAGGTGACGTCCTATCAGGAAGAGGGGGACTTCGGCGTCTGCTGAAGCCCCTCGCTGCAGGTCATAAGGCCAGGCCGGGCGGTGGGTCTCCCCGCCGTCGTGGTGCTGGCCGCATCGGTTTTAAATCAAAAAGCTGTCCAGCGATTTCCCCTCGGCGACCGCCTGGGCAATCGGCTTCGGCATTCTTCCCTGGCCGGTCCAGGTTTTCTCGGCGCCGGTATGATCGGTATAACGATATTTCGCCGGGCGCGGTTTCCGCTTTTTACCGCCCGCCATCGGCGGCTGAATATCGGCCACCAGCTCGTCAGGAGAAATACCGTCGGCGCGCATCAGCTCAAGCCAGGTATTCACTTTTTCCTGATATTCCGCCTGCTGCTGCGCCGTCAGCTGCTGTTGCGTACGTATTTCTTCAGTGACGATCCTGAGCTTTTCCAGCATCTCTTCAAGCACGTCAATGGAGAATTCACGGGACAGCGCGCGCAGTGAACGGATATTATTCAGTTTGTGTAACATTGAAGACATAAAATTAAAAATTTCCAAATAGCAAATTAAAAGACACAACGCGGCAAGTGTAATAGAAACGTTTATTTATTTCCAGCCTTCGGTTATCCAGATAAATATATTATGCAGAGAGTAAACCTTTTCCACTTACTTTATATCGGGAAATCCCCGGTTCTTTTTCGCCAGCACAGGCCAATAAGACCCTGAATAAATAAAAGCGGCGGATGGTGAGATAGGAAAATATATCAAGAAGGCGATATTACCTTTATAGTCAGCGGGTTATCCTCTTATCGTCGGTGAAGGCGCAGGCCCTCTCCGCGTGGCCGAATGAATAGTTACTCAGTCATTAAGAATAAAACGCCACATACCATTTTAGAATTTTTCACCACAAAAACCGGCATAATGGCATAAAAACATCTAAACATGACACTAATCACAGACTAACGCGATTTTGCGCCACAGCGGGCGGTCAGATGCCGACCCCCTGGTCAGATACCATGGCGAAAAAACAACACAACTATTTGAAATTAAAGGAATTTAACAAAGCCAGCAATAAATGTAGCGTAACGGGCAAAAAACCGACCTTCGCAGAGTATTTTATCGACAAAAAGGCAATAAATAAAAATTTATAGCTAGTTGCCACTTTTAATGCAGAGATATACTCTACGCACATCAAAACAGGCAGCCCAAAAACGCTATACCAACGCGCATTTTTCGGCGTTATTGACTTCATTTTCGAGGAGCACTCCGATGTTCTCTGCGCACTCCCGCTTGCGGCATGCGGTTGCAGACACCTTTGCGATGGTGGTTTACTGCACCGTCGTCAACATGATGATCGAAATTTTTCTCTCTGGTATGACGTTTGAGCAGTCGTTATCGTCGCGCCTGGTGGCGATCCCGGTCAACATTATTATCGCTGTCCCTTACGGGATTTATCGCGACTTCGCGATGCGTCAGGCCCGGCGCATCACTCCGGCCGGCTGGATGAAAAATATGGCCGACGTACTGGCCTACGTGACCTTTCAGTCGCCGGTTTATGTCGCCATTCTGTGGAGCGTGGGTGCGGACTGGCACCAGATTGTCGCTGCGGTGAGCTCGAACCTGGCGGTTTCAATGATGATGGGCGCCGCTTACGGCTACTTCCTCGACTATTGCCGCCGCCTGTTCCGCGTGGCGCCCTACCAGCAGGCAAAAGCCTGACCGACACGGTAACAGCGACTGGCTCTGCCAGTCGCTTCCTCCCGCCAGCCAGCTTCGCCCGGGTCTTTATCCAGCGAATTAATTCGTCGACATGGCCGGCTGGGCTTCGCCAAACAGTCCATTAAGAAAACGCTCAAGCGCCATGCGTGAGCTAAAGCCGTGCGGAATACCATAATGCTGCTGCGCATCCCCGGCTAAATACAGCGGAAACTGTTCATAATGGTCGCAGGTTTTGATATCTGAAGCCGGTTCAGCCAGCATATTGCTGCGCTCTTTTAACGCTGGATGAATAACTAACGCTGTTCGCCCCATGCGCGCTTCGCGGTTCACATAAACATAATTATCGCCGCGGCGATAGCCGTACGCTTTTTGCGTCACAACATCCATGGTGAAGCCGGCTTTTTCAAGAACACGCGCCACCTCATCGGGTCTTAAATACATACTGATTCCTCGTTATCTTTTACCGCACATTGACCTTACCTTATTCATTAAGGGCAGTGCTTTCGGAATATTCCAGAAACCACAGCAGTAAGCATAATTCAAAATCTTGTCCTACACTTACTCACTCGATGGAATTAAGGGAGATAACGATGGCTAACCATGTGAACCGCAACAATTTTGACGAGAACGCCGAAGATATTCATAACGATGTCAGCCAATTAGCGGACACGCTGGAAGAGGTGCTGAAATCGTGGGGCAGTGACGCGAAAGAGGAAGCGGAAGCGGCGCGTGCCAAAGCGCAGTCGCTGTTAAAAGAGACCCGCGCCCGCCTTAATGGCCACAACCGGGTGCAGCAGGCGGCGCTGGATGCGCGCCAGGCAGCGTGCGATGCGCTGGGCTGCGCCGACACCTACGTGCGCAATAAACCGTGGCACAGCGTGGGCGCCGCCGCCGCCGTCGGGGTATTTATTGGCGTATTGCTCAATTTACGTCGATAATAGCTATAGCGTTTGCTGCCGCCGCGCGATAAGCGCGCGGAAGCCCGCCAGCTTCACGGAAAGCAATGAAGATAACAAATACGCGTCAGCCCCTGCGCGCCTCTGGCCGCAGGGGTTTTTTATGCGCCAGCGGGCGTGACGCCGCCGACGCCGATCGCCTCCCTCAGCCGCCGGGCCAGCGCGCCAGCCATTGCCGGCGAGCGAATATTGGTAAAACTCATCAGTAATCCCCCCTCGCCGGTATGGCGCATCCGCCAGTCGCTCAACGCCTGTACCGCCAGCCCGGCCGCCACCGCCCGTTGGGCCAGCAGGCGATCGTCGCCGTTGACCGGCATGACCAGCTGAATCCCCCCCTGCTGCGGCGTGACCTGAAAGCCCTGCGCCTGCAGAGCCGACTCCAGCCACTCCCTGCGCTGGCTGTAGCTGGCGCGCATTTTTTTCAGATGACGCCAGAAATGGCCCTGCTGGATAAAATCCGCCAGCGTCTGCTGCCACAGGGTGGGAACGGTGCAGGGCTGGCGCTCCACGGTCTGGTGAAAGCGCGCCGCCAGCGCGGTCGGCACCACCAGCCAGGCGGTGCGCAGCGCAGGAAACATCGACTTACTGAAGGTGCCCGCGTAGATGACCCGCTGTGGCGCATCAAGGCTTTTCAGCGGCGGCAGCGGTTTGCCGCGATAGCGAAACTCGCTATCGTAATCATCCTCAATGATCCAGGCGTCACGCTCCGCGGCCCATGCCAACAGCTGGCGACGCCGGGGCAGCGAGAGCGCCACTCCCAGCGGACTCTGATGCGCCGGGGTGAGCAGGGCAAACCGCGCCTGCGGGTGATGGCGCTGGCCCCAGGCGATATCCATCCCTTCGTCGTCCACCGGGATCGCATCCACCACCAGCTGCCCGGCCTCGACCACCGGGCGGATAAAGGGATATCCCGGATCCTCCATCCACATATGCTGCCCCGGCTGCGCCAGGGTACGCAGGATCAGGTTCATGGCGGTGGCATAGTTGCCGGCGATCAGGACCTGCTCCGGCTGGCAGTCGATACTGCGCGACAGGCGCAGATAGTCGACGATCGCCTGACGCAGAAGCGGGTCGCCGCCGGGATCGCCGGGCGCCAGATCGAACCGCGACTGCGTCCGCAGCCGGCGCCCCATCACCCGCGCCCACAGCCCGCGCGGAAAGAGATCCAGCGCCGGGAGCCCCATCTGAAACGGCAACGGCTCCGCCGGCGCGGCAGGTTGCGCGGGCGGCACTGGCGCCAGCTGGCGCGGACTGAGCCGCTCGCTGACAAAGGTTCCCGCCTGCCCGCGTCGCTCGAGCCAGCCCTGGGCGACCAGTTCGCCCCAGGCGTTTTCGATGGTCGCCCGGGAGACGCCCTGCTCCTGGGCAAACACCCGACTGGCGGGCAGACGGCTGCCCGGAGCCAGTTCGCCACGTTCAATGGCGGATTTCAGCTGGCGGGCGATGCGTTGATAAAGAGGGAGGTGGCTGGCTTCCATTATGGTCTGCTTTTTTCATCACAATATGGCTATCTTTTGCAGTCCATTATAGTGCTATTTTGGCTGCCGTCTTAGAGAGGAGAACACCATGAGCCAATTACGTCAGCCATTCAGTGAACTGAGCCCGGAAGTCTATAAAGGGCTGGTGCAGGCCAGCCTCGCGCTGGAGAAAAGCGAACTGGGCAGCGCCCTGGTGGAGCTGGTCTATTTACGCGTGTCGCAGATCAACGGCTGCGCCTTCTGCCTTGAGAAGCACAGCCAGGCGCTACGCAAAGGCGGCATGGCGCAGAGCAAGCTGGATGCCCTGGCCGGCTGGCGGGTGAGCGACCATTTTACCCCTGGCGAACGCGCGGCGCTTGCCTGGGCCGAGTCGGTCACCGACATCGCCGCCAGCCATGCGGAAGATGAGGTTTACCTGCCGCTGCGCGAACATTTTACCCCACGTCAGATAAGCGATCTCACCTTCGCCATCAGCCTGATGAACGCCTTTAACCGCCTCGCCGTCGCCATGCGTCTGTAGTTTCGCGCAGCCTTCCCCCTCCTCCGCCTGGCCACCCCGGCGGGGGAATACTTTGCTAAAGACGCTATATATTGAGTGGTTGAAGTTTTAAATTACTACATCTAGTATTTCCTTATCGAATGGCCCACAACGTTCGACGCTACGTTTAGCGCCGTGTTGTTATCTTAAATGGAAATACGAATCATGCGCATTATTATTTACACTCGAAATGACTGCGTGCAGTGCCATGCCACCCGACGAGCCATGGAGAGCCGGGGAGTGGCCTTTGAAATGGTCAACGTCGACCAGCAGCCGGATGCCGCCGACACCCTGCGCGAGCAGGGGTTTCGCCAGCTGCCGGTGGTGATCGCCGGCGACCTGCGCTGGAGCGGCTTCCGCCCGGATATGATCAATCGCCTGCGCCCCTCCGTCGCGGCGGCCAGCGCATGAGCCTCATCGTCTACTTCTCCAGCCGTTCGGAGAACACCCATCGCTTTGTGCAGCGCCTGGGGCTGCCGGCGGTGCGCATCCCGCTGAACGAGCGTGAACCTCTGCAGGTAGACGAGCCCTATATTCTCATCGTTCCCAGCTATGGCGGCGGCGGTACCGCCGGCGCCGTGCCGCGTCAGGCGATCCGCTTTTTAAACGACGTACATAACCGTCGGCTGATCCGCGGGGTGATTGCCGCCGGCAATCGCAACTTTGGCGACGCCTGGGGGCGCGCCGGGGATGTCATCGCGCAGAAATGCGCCGTGCCCTATCTCTACCGCTTCGAGCTGATGGGAACCCCCGACGATATCGATAACGTGCGTAAAGGAGTCAGCGAATTTTGGCAACGACAACCGCAGAACGTATAACCGCCGCCGTGGATTTTCACGCCCTCAATGCGATGCTGAATTTGTACGACAGCGAGGGCCGCATCCCGTTTGAGAAAGATCGCCAGGCGGTTGAGGCTTTTATGGCGACCCAGGTTCAGCCCAACACCCTCGCCTTTGCCAGCCAGGAGGATAAACTCAGCTGGCTCGTCCGCGAGGGCTATTACGATCCCCAGCTGCTGGCCGGCTATGATCGCGGGTTTGTGCTGGCGTTGTTCGCCCATGCCAGGCGCGCCGCGTTTCGCTTCCAGACCTTCCTCGGCGCCTGGAAGTTCTATACCAGCTACGCGCTGAAGAGCTTTGACGGCAAGCACTACCTCGAGGATTTCGCGGAACGCAGCGTAATGGTGGCCCTGACGCTGGCCCGGGGCGATGAACAGCAGGCGCGGCAGCTGACGGAGGAGATACTCAGTGGCCGCTTCCAGCCGGCCACGCCCACCTTCCTTAACGCCGGCAAACAGCAGCGCGGGGAGTTGATCTCCTGCTTCCTGCTGCGCATTGAAGATAATATGGAGTCCATCGGCCGGGCGGTGAACTCGGCGCTGCAGTTGTCGAAGCGCGGCGGCGGCGTGGCCTTTTTACTCTCCAATCTGCGCGAGGCCGGGGCGCCGATCAAGCGCATCGAAAATCAGTCCTCCGGCGTGGTGCCGGTGATGAAGATGCTGGAGGACGCCTTCTCCTATGCCAACCAGCTCGGCGCCCGCCAGGGGGCGGGGGCGGTCTGGCTGCACGCTCACCATCCCGATATTTTGCGCTTCCTTGATACCCGGCGTGAAAATGCCGATGAGAAAATCCGCATCAAAACCCTGTCGCTGGGGGTGGTGATCCCTGACATCACCTTCCAGCTGGCGAAAGAAGACGCGCAGATGGCGCTCTTCTCGCCGTATGATGTCGAACGGCTGTACGGCAAACCCTTCGCCGACTGCGCCATCGGCGACCTCTATCCACAGCTGGTAGCCGACGATCGGGTTCGCAAACGCTGGATCCGCGCCCGCGATCTGTTCCAGCGCCTGGCGGAGATCCAGTTTGAATCCGGCTACCCGTACATCATGTTTGAAGACACGGTGAACCGCGCCAGTCCGGTGGCCGGGCGGGTCACCATGAGCAATCTGTGTTCCGAGATCCTGCAGGTCAGTACGCCGTCCGCCTATAATGAAGATCTCAGCTATGCCCGTATCGGGGAAGATATCTCCTGCAACCTCGGCTCGCTGAACATCGCCCACACCATGGACTCGCCGGATTTCGGCCTCACTATCGCCACCGCGGTGCGCGCCCTGACCGCCGTGTCCGACATGAGCCACATTCAGTCGGTCCCCTCCGTGGCGGCTGGCAACGCCGCCTCCCACGCCATCGGTCTGGGGCAGATGAATCTTCACGGCTATCTGGCGCGGGAAGGCATTGCCTACGGCAGCCCGGAGGGGCTGGACTTCACCAATATCTACTTCTACACCGTGACCTGGCACGCGCTGCACACCTCGATGCTGTTGGCCCGCGAGCGCGGCCAGCGCTTCGCCGGCTTCGGGCAGTCGCGCTACGCCAGCGGGGAATACTTCGACAAATATCTGCAGGAGTCGTGGCAGCCGAAAACCGAACGGGTCCGCGCGCTTTTCGCCCGCGCCGGCATCTCCCTGCCCGACCGGGAAAGCTGGCGCCAGCTGCGCGACGACGTCATGCGCTATGGCATTTACAACCGCTATCTGCAGGCGGTGCCGCCCACCGGCTCGATCTCGTACATCAACCATGCTACCTCCAGCATTCACCCGATCGTCTCGAAGATTGAGATCCGCAAAGAGGGGAAAACCGGACGGGTGTACTACCCCGCGCCGTTTATGAATAACGATAATCTGGCCCTCTACCAGGATGCGTACGAGATAGGCCCCCGGAAGATCATCGACACCTACGCCGAGGCGACGCGCCACGTCGATCAGGGGCTGTCGCTGACCCTGTTCTTCCCGGATACCGCCACCACCCGCGATATCAACAAGGCGCAAATCTACGCATGGAAGAAAGGCATTAAGACGCTGTACTACATCCGACTGCGCCAGCTGGCGCTGGAAGGCACTGAAATTGAAGGCTGCGTGTCCTGCGCGCTGTAAGGAGAACAGGATGACCCATTTAACGCGCGTCAGCGCGATCAACTGGAACCGCATCGATGACGATAAAGATCTGGAGGTGTGGAATCGTCTCACCAGCAACTTCTGGCTGCCGGAGAAAGTGCCGCTGTCGAACGATATTCCCGCCTGGCAAACCCTCAGCGCGGCGGAGCAGCAGTTGACCATTCGCGTTTTTACCGGGCTGACCCTGCTCGACACCATTCAGAACACCATCGGCGCGCCGGCGCTGATGACGGACGCTCTGACCCCGCATGAGGAGGCGGTGCTGTCGAACATCAGCTTTATGGAAGCGGTTCATGCCCGCTCTTACAGCTCCATCTTTTCCACGCTGTGCCATAGCAAAGAGGTGGATGCCGCCTTCGCCTGGAGCGAAAGCTGCGAACCTCTGCAGCGCAAAGCGCAGCTGATGCTGGGCTACTATCAGGCCGACGAGCCGCTGAAGAAAAAAATCGCCAGCGTGTTCCTCGAATCCTTTCTCTTCTATTCCGGCTTCTGGCTGCCGATGCACTTCTCCAGTCGGGGAAAACTGACCAATACCGCGGATCTGATCCGCCTGATCATTCGCGATGAAGCGGTGCATGGCTATTACATCGGCTACAAGTATCAGAAAGGACTGGAGATCGTCAGCCCCGGTAAGCGCGAAGAATTGAAAAACTTCGCCCTCGATCTGCTGATGGATCTGTACGACAACGAGCTGGCCTACAGCCGGGAACTGTACGGCGAGAGCGGCTGGTTCGACGACGTCAGCGCCTTTCTGTGCTACAACGCCAACAAAGCGCTGATGAACCTCGGCTACGAGGCGCTGTTCCCGGCGGAGATGGCGGCGGTTAACCCGGCAATCCTCGCGGCGCTGTCACCCAACGCCGATGAAAACCACGACTTTTTCTCCGGCTCCGGCTCCTCCTACGTGATAGGAAAAATGGAAGAGACCGCCGACGACGACTGGGACTTTTAACCGTACTTTCATCAGGAATATCGCCCGCATATTCCTGGTGATCAATTTCACAGAATCGCGATTAATCCACCAAATATTCTCTCCATGGTCTAACCGTCATCACTTCGTCATATTTAGCAGAAAACCGGTCCATTTCAGTCGAATTATCCAAAGATAATCAAAAAATATTACCCACAACAAATTACCGCTCAGCCCTTATATCACGGGGGCTGTGCCGCCATGTCCCTCACTCCATTTTGCCGAGAGTTCGCCATTGAGGGTTGTCACAGAATCTGAGTATGTTAGGGTGTAAAAAGATCATTATCACCATTGGGTACCATATCGCAATAAACAAATAACAGGAACTTCTCTATTGCATGGCAATTAAATTAGAAATCAAAAATCTTTATAAGATATTTGGCGAGCACCCTCATCGTGCTTTCAAATATATTGAGAAAGGACTCAACAAAGCGCAAATACTGGAAAAAACGGGGCTGTCGCTTGGCGTCAAAGACGCCAGTCTGGCCATTGAAGAAGGCGAGATATTCGTCATCATGGGGCTCTCCGGCTCGGGGAAATCCACCATGGTTCGCCTTCTCAATCGCCTGATTGAACCCACCCGCGGCCAGGTGCTGATTGACGGGGTCGATATCGCCAAAATGTCGGACGCCGAGCTGCGCGAGGTGCGTCGTAAAAAAATTGCGATGGTTTTTCAGTCCTTTGCGCTAATGCCGCACATGAGCGTGCTCGACAATACGGCGTTTGGCATGGCGCTTGCCGGCGTCCCGGCCGCTGAGCGAGAGCAAAAAGCGCGGGAAGCGCTGCGTCAGGTGGGGCTGGAGAATTATGCCCACGCCTGGCCGGATGAACTCTCCGGCGGGATGCGTCAGCGCGTCGGTTTAGCCCGCGCCCTGGCGATTAATCCCGATATTCTGTTAATGGATGAAGCCTTCTCCGCGCTCGATCCGCTCATTCGCACCGAAATGCAGGATGAGCTGATCAAATTACAGGCTAAGCATCAGCGTACCATTGTCTTTATTTCCCATGACCTTGATGAAGCCATGCGAATTGGCGATCGCATCGCCATTATGCAAAATGGCGAAGTGGTTCAGGTCGGTACTCCGGATGAAATATTGAATAATCCGGCCAATGATTATGTCCGCACCTTCTTCCGCGGCGTCGATATTAGCCAGGTCTTCAGCGCAAAAGATATTGCCCGTCGTAGCCCGGTCGGCCTGATTCGTAAAACGCCAGGTTTTGGCCCCCGCTCTGCGCTGAAATTATTACAGGATGAAGACCGGGAATATGGTTATGTCATTGAGCGCGGTAATCGCTTTGTCGGGATTGTCTCGATCGATTCTCTGAAAACCGCGCTCAGCGCCGGCCAGGGGATCGAGGCGGCGCTGATCGACGCCCCGCTGGCGGTGGAGGCGCAAACGCCGCTCAGCGATCTGCTCTCCCACGTCGGCCACGCCCCGTGCGCCGTCCCGGTGGTGGATGAAGAACAACAATATATTGGCATCATTTCCAAACGAATGTTGCTCCAGGCTTTAGATCGCGAGGGGGTGAATCATGGCTGATCAAACCAATCCGTGGGACAGCGCCCCGGCAACCGACAGCGCCGCTCAGGCTGCAGACGCCTGGGGTGGCGCCTCAACTGCCGCGCCGACTAATGGCGGCGGCGCCGACTGGCTGCACAGCGCCCCGGCGCCGCAGCCGGAACAGTTCAATATCATGGATCCGTTCCATAAGACCCTGATCCCGCTCGACAGCTGGGTGACCCACGCCATCGACTGGATCGTGCTGCACTTCCGCCCGCTGTTCCAGGGGATCCGCGTGCCGATCGACTACATCCTCAGCGCCTTCCAGCAGCTGCTGTTGGGGATGCCGGCGCCGGTGGCGATTATCGTCTTCGCGCTGATCGCCTGGCAGATCTCCAGCCTCGGCATGGGGGTCGCCACCCTGGTCTCGCTGATTGCCATCGGCGCCATCGGCGCGTGGTCGCAGGCGATGGTCACCCTGGCGCTGGTCCTCACCGCCCTGCTGTTCTGCATGATCATCGGCCTGCCGCTGGGGATCTGGCTGGCGCGCAGTCCGCGAGCGGCGAAAATTATCCGCCCGCTGCTGGATGCCATGCAGACCACGCCGGCCTTCGTCTACCTGGTGCCGATCGTGATGCTGTTCGGCATCGGCAACGTGCCCGGCGTGGTGGTGACGATTATCTTCGCCCTGCCGCCGATCGTCCGTCTGACCATCCTCGGGATAAACCAGGTGCCTGCGGATCTGATCGAAGCGTCGCGCTCGTTTGGCGCCAGCCCGCGCCAGCTGCTGTTTAAAGTTCAGCTGCCGCTGGCGATGCCCACCATTATGGCCGGGGTTAACCAGACGCTAATGCTGGCCCTGTCGATGGTGGTGATCGCCTCGATGATCGCCGTCGGCGGTCTTGGCCAGATGGTGCTGCGCGGCATTGGCCGCCTGGATATGGGCCTGGCCACCGTCGGCGGCGTGGGGATCGTGATCCTGGCGATTATTCTTGACCGCCTCACCCAGGCCGTCGGCCGCGACGCCCGCAGTCGCGGCAACCGCCGCTGGTACACCACCGGCCCGCTGGGGCTTCTTACTCGCCCTTTCTGTCGATAAGTCGATAACAGCGCCGCACCCCGGCACCAGCCGATGCCGGGGTGCCGCCTTCCCGTTAAACAATAAGAGGAACCACCATGCGACATAGCACGATGATGGCCACCGCCGCCTTTGCCACCCTGATCGCCACCAGCGCCTTCGCCGCCGACCTGCCGGGCAAAGGAATTACCGTCAAGCCGGCGCAGAGCACTATCTCCGAAGAGAGCTTCCAGACCCTGCTGGTCAGCCGCGCGCTGGAGAAGCTTGGCTACACCGTCGAAAAACCGAGCGAAGTGGACTATAACGTCGCCTATACCTCGATTGCCGCCGGGGATACGACCTTTATCGCCACCAACTGGCAGCCGCTGCACGATGACATGTACGCCGCGGCGGGCGGTGATAACAAATTTTACCGCAAGGGGGTGTACGTCTCAGGCGCCGCCCAGGGCTATCTGATCGATAAAAAAACCGCCGAGCAGTACCACATCACCTCTATCGATCAGCTCAAAGATCCGCAGATCGCCAAACTGTTTGATACTAACAACGACGGTAAAGCGGACCTCACCGGCTGCACCCCGGGCTGGGGCTGCGAAGCGGTGATTAACCACCAGATTGACGCCTATGGCCTGAGCAAAACCGTCACCCATAACCAGGGCAACTACGCGGCGATGATGGCCGACACCATCGCCCGCTATAAAGAGGGTAAACCGGTGCTCTACTACACCTGGACGCCGTACTGGGTTAGCGACGTGCTGAAGCCTGGCAAAGACGTCGTCTGGCTGCAGGTGCCGTTCTCCTCCCTGCCGGGCGAGCAGAAAAACATCGATACCAAACTGGCCAACGGCGCCAACTATGGCTTCCCGGTCAACACCATGCACATTGTCGCCAACAAAGCTTGGGCGGAGAAAAATCCGGCCGCCGCCACTCTGTTTAGCGTCATGAAGCTGCCGATCGCCGACATCAACGCCGAGAATGCGATGATGCACGAAGGCCATGCTTCCGAAGCCGACATTAACGGTCATGTTGATGGTTGGATCAAAGCCCACCAGCCGCTGTTCGACAGCTGGGTGAAAGCCGCACTCGCCGCGCAGCAGTAACCCGCCCCCGGATAAGGCCCGGCGCCTTATCCGGGCCCCTTCCCCGCCTTTCATCCCGTCAGGGTCATGGAAAAGCGGATTGCGGGCATTTTCATAGTGTTAAGGCGCGTCGCGCTCTGTTAAGGTGGGGACATCGGTCAATTTGCCACCTTCACATGGATCCAGCGATAAGTTATTCATATGGAAAACCCCGCGCCCTTAACCTGTGCCTTATCTGAACGTGTCGCTACCGTCGGCGAAGGCATTAAAGACAGTCTCCCCATCGTCATCAGCTACCTTCCGGTGGCATTCGCCTTCGGACTGAACGCCACCCGGCTGGGTTTCACCCCGCTGGAAAGCCTGTTTTTCTCCTGCATTATTTACGCCGGCGCCAGCCAGTTTGTGATCACCGCCATGCTGGCCGCCGGCAGTTCGCTGTGGGTCGCCGCCCTGACGGTGATGGCGATGGACGTCCGCCACGTGCTGTATGGCCCCTCGCTGCGCAGCCGCATTCATACCGCGCTGGACAAAAAGAAGACCGCCCTCTGGGCCTTCGGCCTGACCGATGAGGTTTTCGCCGCCGCCACCGCCAGGCTGGTACGCGACAACCGACGCTGGAGCGAAAACTGGATGCTCGGTCTCGCGTTTACCTCGTGGGCATCGTGGGTGTGCGGCACGCTGGCCGGCGCCTGGTCCGGCAACGGCCTGCTGGTGGATTATCCGGCGGTGGAAGCCGCGCTCGGCTTTATGCTGCCGGCGCTGTTTATGAGCTTCCTGCTGGCCTCTTTCCAGCGCCAGCAATCGCTGTGCGTCACGGCGGCGCTGGCGGGCGCGCTGGGCGGCATTCTGTTATTTTCCATTCCGGCGGCGATCCTCGCCGGGATTGTCTGCGGGTGTCTGACGGCGCTGGTCCAGGCCATGCTGAAGGGGATGCCGGATGAACAGTGAGGTCCTTCTGCTCGGAGTGATTGTCGGCGGCGTGAACTATCTGTTTCGTTATCTTCCCCTGCGTCTGCGCGCGGGCCATGCCCAGCCTGCCCGTCGTGGCCCGGTCAGCGTGCTGCTGGATACCATCGGCATCGCCTCGATTTGCGCGCTGCTGATGGTCTCCAGCGTGCCGGAGATCCTCGCCGATGCCCATCGCCTGGCGCCGACGCTGATCGGCTTCCTGGTGCTGGGGGGCGCCTTCTGGAAAACCCGCAGCATTATTATCCCGACCCTGCTGTCGGCGTTGGCCTACGGTCTGGCCTGGAAAATCACCAGCGGGCTCTAAGCTTTGCGTATCAATTTTGGTCAATAATTCATTTGATTTATTTGTCACAATAGTTATTATATCGACTGTAATTAATGAGGTCATACCCAAATGGATAGTTCGTTTACTCCCATTGAGCAAATGCTCAAGTTCCGCGCCAGCCGCCATGAAGATTTCCCGTTCCAGGAGATTCTGTTAACTCGTCTTTGCATGCATATGCAAGGTAAACTGCTGGAAAATCGCAATAAAATGCTCAAAGCGCAGGGAATTAACGAGACATTATTTATGGCGCTGATTACGCTGGAGTCGCAGGAAAACCACAGCATTCAGCCGTCCGAGCTGAGCTGTGCGCTGGGCTCGTCGCGTACCAACGCCACCCGTATCGCTGATGAACTGGAAAAACGCGGCTGGATTGAACGCCGCGAGAGCGATAACGATCGTCGCTGTCTGCATCTGCAGCTGACCGAAAAGGGCCATCAGTTTTTGCGTGAAGTCCTGCCGCCGCAGCATAACTGCCTGCACCAGCTGTGGTCTTCACTCAGCACCAGCGAAAAAGATCAGCTCGAACACATTACCCGCAAACTCCTGAGCCGCCTTGACCAGATGGAAGAAGAAGGCGTGCTGGCGGACTCTCTACGCTAAGGGCGGCGTCGCTCAGCCCATTTTTACGTTGCAAGGAAAACAGCCAGGCCAGCAGATCTCTGCTGGCCTTTCTGATAAACAGGTCGGCTCAGCCGATGTGAAATAATAAGATCGTGGAGAATAACATGAGCGCAAATGCGGAGAGCCAAACCCCGCAGCAACCAGGCAGCAAAAAAGGGAAGCGTAAAGGCGCCCTTCTGTTGCTGACATTGCTCTTCATTATTATTGCCGTGGCATATGGGATTTACTGGTTTCTGGTACTGCGTCACTACGAAGAGACCGACGATGCCTACGTGGCAGGGAACCAGGTACAAATTATGGCCCAGGTCTCGGGCAGCGTGACCAAAGTCTGGGCAGACAACACGGACTATGTGCAGAAAGGCGATCCGCTGGTCACTCTCGATCAGACCGATGCCCAACAGGCGTTTGAGAAAGCCAAAACGCAGCTGGCCGCCAGCGTGCGTCAAACCCGTCAGCAGATGATCAACAGCAAGCAGCTGCAGGCGAATATTGACGTCAAAAAGACCGCCCTCGCCCAGGCGCAGGCTGACCTGAACCGCCGCATCCCGCTGGGCGCTGCGAACCTCATCGGCCGCGAAGAGCTGCAGCACGCCCGCGACACCGTCGCCAGCGCGCAGGCCGAGCTTGACGTGGCGATCCAGCAGTACAACGCCAACCAGGCGATCGTGCTGGGTACCAAACTGGAACAGCAGCCGGCGGTGCTGCAGGCGGCGACCGAAGTGCGTAACGCCTGGCTGGCCCTGCAGCGTACGCAGATCGTCAGCCCGATTAGCGGCTACGTTTCCCGCCGCTCGGTACAGCCTGGGGCGCAGATCGGCACCACCACGCCGCTGATGGCGGTGGTTCCGGCGACCAACCTGTGGATCGACGCTAACTTTAAAGAGACCCAGCTGGCGCATATGCGCATCGGCCAGCCGGCCACCGTAATCAGCGACATCTATGGCGATGACGTGAAATACACCGGCAAGGTGGTTGGTCTGGATATGGGAACCGGGAGCGCCTTCTCCCTGCTGCCGGCGCAGAACGCCACCGGCAACTGGATCAAAGTGGTACAGCGCTTGCCGGTCCGCATCGAGCTGGATGAAAAACAGCTGGCGGAACACCCGCTGCGCATCGGCCTCTCGACGCTGGTGGAAGTTAACACCACCGATCGCGATGGCGAAATGCTGGCAAGCCAGGTGCGGAGCTCCCCGGTCTACGAGAGCAATGCCCGCGAAATCGCTCTCGATCCGGTCAATAAACTGATAGACGAGATCATTCAGGCCAACGCCGGATAATTCGGGGTGAGTGTAATGCAACAGCAAAAACCGCTGGAAGGCGCGCAACTGGTCATCATGACCATTGCGCTGTCGCTCGCGACGTTCATGCAGGTGCTGGATTCCACTATCGCCAACGTGGCGATCCCGACCATCGCCGGTAACCTTGGCTCATCGCTGAGCCAGGGGACCTGGGTCATCACCTCGTTCGGGGTCGCTAACGCCATCTCCATTCCGATCACCGGGTGGCTGGCCAAGCGCGTGGGCGAGGTGAAGCTGTTCCTGTGGTCCACCACCGCTTTCGCCATCGCCTCCTGGGCCTGCGGCGTCTCCAACAGCCTGACGATGCTGATCTTCTTCCGCGTCATTCAGGGGATTGTTGCCGGGCCGCTGATCCCGTTGTCGCAAAGTCTGTTGCTCAGCAACTATCCGCCGGCGAAACGCTCTATCGCCCTGGCGCTGTGGTCGATGACGGTGATCGTCGCCCCCATCTGCGGCCCGATCCTCGGCGGCTATATCAGCGATAACTACCACTGGGGATGGATCTTCTTTATCAACGTGCCCATTGGCGTGGCGGTGGTGCTGATGACCCTGCAGACCCTGCGCAACCGGGAAACCAAAACCGAACAGCGGCGTATCGACGGCGTCGGCCTGGCGCTGCTGATCATCGGTATCGGTAGCCTGCAGGTGATGCTGGACCGGGGTAAAGAGCTGGACTGGTTCTCCTCCAATGAAATTATCATTCTGACCATCGTGGCGGTGGTGGCGATAAGCTTCCTGATCGTCTGGGAGCTGACCGACGATAACCCGATTGTCGATCTGTCGCTGTTTAAGTCGCGCAACTTCACCATCGGCTGCCTCTGTATCAGCCTGGCCTACATGCTCTACTTCGGGGCCATCGTGCTGCTGCCGCAGCTGTTGCAGGAGGTCTACGGCTACACCGCGACCTGGGCCGGCCTGGCGTCAGCGCCGGTGGGGGTGATCCCGGTCATTCTGTCGCCGATTATCGGCCGCTTTGCGCATAAGCTCGATATGCGACGGCTGGTCACCTTCAGCTTTATCATGTACGCCGTCTGCTTCTACTGGCGCGCCTGGACCTTCGAACCGGGGATGGACTTTGGCGCCTCGGCGTGGCCGCAGTTTATCCAGGGCTTCGCGGTAGCCTGCTTCTTCATGCCGTTGACCACCATCACCCTCTCCGGCCTGCCGCCGGAACGGCTGGCGGCGGCGTCGAGCTTGTCGAACTTCACCCGTACCCTTGCCGGCTCCATCGGGACCTCGATCACCACCACCCTGTGGACCAACCGCGAGGCGCTGCACCATGCGCAGCTCACCGAATCGGTGACGCCGTTCAACCCCAACGCGCAGCAGATGTACGATCAGCTGCAGGGGATGGGAATGACGCAGCAGCAGGCGTCCGGCTGGATAGCGCAGCAGATAACCAACCAGGGGCTGATTATCTCCGCCAACGAAATCTTCTGGATCTCAGCGGCCATTTTCATCCTGCTGTTGGGACTGGTGTGGTTCGCCAGACCCCCGTTCAGCGCCGGCGGCGGCGGCGGCGGCGCGCACTAAGCCTCACATTAAGGGACCTGCGGGTCCCTTTTTTACGGCGTCAGGTTGTCCAGTTCTCGCTAGTTTCTGTCTTGTTTGCGAAAGCCCGCCAGCCGGCGCTCGGGCAGGATAGAGGCTGACTATTAAGGAGAACACTATGCTGAGCCATCCTGCTGAAAAGTACCGTCCCTATCCGCCGATTACCCTGCCCGACCGCCGCTGGCCGGACCGGCAAATCAGCCACGCCCCGCGCTGGCTGTCGACCGACCTGCGCGACGGCAACCAGGCGCTGGCGGAGCCCATGGACAGCGCCCGCAAACTGCAGTTCTGGGATCTGCTGCTGGAGTGCGGCTTTAAAGAGATTGAGGTCGCCTTCCCTTCCGCCTCGCAAACCGATTTCAACTTTGTCCGCCAGCTGATTGACGAACAGCGCATCCCGGAGGAGGTCACCATCCAGGTGCTGACCCAGGCACGGGACCCGCTGATCCTGCGTACCTTTGAAGCGCTGCGCGGCGCCCGCCGGGCCACCGTCCACCTCTACAACGCCACCGCGCCGCTGTTCCGCGAACTGGTTTTCGGCATGGACAAGGCCGAGGTGATCGCCCTCGCGACCCGCGCCACCCGGCTTATCCGCCAGCAGTGCGAACAACAGCCGGAGACCCGCTGGCAATATGAATATTCGCCTGAAACCTTCTGCTTCACCGAACCGGAGTTTGCGCTCGAGATTTGCGAAGCGGTGGCGGACGTCTGGCAGCCCTGCGCCGAGCGACCGATGATCGTCAATCTGCCGGCGACGGTGGAGGTCAACACCCCCAACGTCTATGCCGATCAGATCGAGTACTTTTGCCGCCACTTCTCCCGCCGCGGCGAGGTCTGCATCAGCGTGCATCCTCACAATGACCGCGGTACCGGCGTCGCCAGCGCCGAGCTGGCGGTGATGGCCGGCGCCGACCGGGTGGAAGGCTGCCTGTTCGGCAACGGCGAACGCACCGGCAACGTCTGCCTGGTGACGCTGGCGATGAACCTCTACAGCCAGGGCGTCGACCCTGAGCTTCGCTTCGAGCAGATGAACCGGGTGGTGGAAGTGGTGGAAAACTGCAATCAGATCCCCGTGCACCCGCGCCACCCGTGGGCGGGAAGTCTGGCCTACACCGCCTTCTCCGGTTCCCATCAGGATGCGATCAAAAAAGGGTTTGATGCCCGTCAGCCTGGCGACCCATGGCGAATGCCCTACCTGCCCATTGACCCGCAGGATATTGGCTGCAGCTATGAGGCGGTGATCCGCGTCAACAGCCAGTCGGGGAAAAGCGGCAGCGCCTGGCTTATCGAACAAAATCATGGTCTGAAGCTGCCCCGCGGGCTGCAGCAGGACTTCAGCCAGCACGTTCAGCAGGCCACCGATAGCGACGGCAAAGAGATGACCCACCATGCGCTGTGGCAGCTGTTCCGCACGCGCTACGGGCTGCAGGCGCAGCCTGCGCTGACGCTGGTCGATTATCAGAGCGCCAGCCAGCAGGATGGCCAGCTGTCCCTGCAGGCGACGCTGCGTCACCACGGCGAAACCCGACGCCTGCAGGGCCAGGGCAACGGCCTGCTCTCCGCCGCCGCCAGCGGCCTCAGCGCGCTGTTTCGGCAGCCGTTTATGATCAAGGACTATCATGAGCATACCCTCGGCGCGCGCAGCGACAGCCGGTCGGTGGCCTATATCCGCTGCGTTTTTCCGCAAGGAGAAAGCTACTGGGGCGTGGGTATCGATAATGACGTGGCGCGCGCCTCGCTGCAGGCGCTGTGCAATGCGCTCAGCGCCGCCGATCAGGCCGGCGGACGAAAATAGTCGCTGGGGGCGACGCCCATTACCCGACGAAACATGGCGCTGAAGGCGCTGTGGCTGCCGTAGCCCAGCTCCAGCGCCACCCGCAGGACGGAGTGGCCCTGCGCCAGGCGAATCAGCGCTTCCATTAGCTTCGCCCGTCGCACCCACTCGCGCCACGTCAGGCTAGTCTGCTGCTGAAAATGGCGGTTCAGGGTTCGCTCGCTCATGCTGCACGCCTTCGCCGCCTGGCTGCTGCTCCAGACGTCGCCCGGCGCCTCGCGCACCTGCTGACACAGCCGGCGCAGCGTTTCGCTTTGCGGCTCCGGCAGGCCAAACGGCAGGATCGCCATCCCGCGGATCTCATCGAGGATCAGCTCATAAATCCGTTCGTCGCGGCTGGCGGGGGCATAGCGCTCGGCCAGCGCCAGGGAAGAGACGATCAGTTCCCGCAGCAGCGGCGTGATCTGTACGATCTGGCTGCCCGCCGGAAGATCGGCGCGCGCCAGCGGATCGATAAACAACGTGCGCGCCGCGACGTTGCCGGTCATGCGCAGCGCGTGGGGCGTTCCCGCCGGCAGCCAGACGCCGCGCCCGGGCGGCACCACCCAGTAGCCTGCCGGCGTCGCCACCCGCACCACGCCGCTTAAAATATGCAGCAGCTGGGCGCAGTCATGCTGATGCCAGTCTTCCTGGTCACCGTGAGCGTAATCATGGGCAAAGGGCACCAGCGGGCGGTGCTGAAAGGAGAAGGTGGTGGTGGTCGTCATGGCGGCGTCGGGAGAGCGGCCCGGCGACAGGCGTCGGGCCGCGGCGGAAGCACTAGATGTGCAGTTCCTGCAGTTTTTCTTTCGGCAACGCCAGTTCGTCGTTGCTGTTGATGCGCACATCGCGCTCAATGATATGACGAGCGATCTCCTGCGCCTCTTCCAGCGAGTGCATGGTATAGGTCCCGCACTGGTAGACGTTCAGCTCCGGGATCTGGTTCTGATCTTGCACCTTCAGCACGTCGGCCATCGCCGCTTTCCAGGCGTCGGCGACGCGCTGCTCGTCCGGCGTACCAATCAGGCTCATATAGAACCCGGTGCGGCAGCCCATCGGCGAAATGTCGATAATTTCCACGCCATTCCCGTTCAGGTGATCACGCATAAAGCCGGCGAACAGGTGCTCCAGGGTGTGGATACCGCGCTCCGGCATCACTTCCTGGTTCGGCACGCAGAAGCGCAGATCGAATACGGTGATTTCATCGCCATGCGGCGTGTTCATTTTCTTCGCGACACGCACCGCTGGGGCTTCCATTCGGGTATGGTCGACTGTGAAACTATCTAACAACGGCATTCGTCACCTCCGGGAGTGAATTTTTTTAAAATAAAATGAACTCTTTGTTCAGCCGCGAGTCTCAGTATATGAAAGACGCGCATTTATTATCATCATCATCCCTGAATCAGAGATGAAAGTTTGGCCACAGTGATGTGGCCTTTTTCTTTTCCAGCGCTACGCGTGCCGCGCCAACAGCGCCTCAAACGGCTCGCTGTCTTCCGCTTCTACTTTCTTCTGTCGCGCCACCGACGCGTCGCGCTCGGCGATGAAATCTTCTTCGCTCAGGATCTCCAGCGGCTCTTCACGCAGCTGGGTGCGGTAACGATCGGCCAGCGCACGGCCGGTTCCGCCAATCCCTTCTTCAATCATAGAACGCAGAATGCGGGCTGAGAAGGTTAATTCCGGATCGTCAAAACAGGCCAGCAGCTCATCGCAGACCTGTTGATAGGCCTCGCCGCCGTGAATGCTGTCCAGCGTCTGCGCCACGCGGCGTAAATCGCGGAACAGATCTTTACCTACCTGCGCCAGCGGGAACTGCGCGCTTTCGCAGCCGATGCCCAACGTTAAGCCCGGCTTACGGCCTTCCAGAATCACCCGATTCCAGTTGGTGCGGGTGCACAGCAGCTCATCGCTGCTCATCTCCGGCGCGTCGGCCAGCGCGCACCAAACCATAAACAGATCGAGGAAACGCACCTGCTGGGCGTCAACGCCGATCGGCGAGAACGGGTTGATATCCAGCGAACGCACTTCAATGTACTCAATGCCGCCGCGCAGCAGCGCATCGGACGGGGTTTCGCCCCGACGGGTGACGCGTTTCGGGCGGATCGGCGCATAGAGTTCGTTTTCAATCTGCAGGATATTGCTGTTGATCTGCAGATACTTACCGTCTTTTTCCAGCCCGATTTTGGCGTACTCTTCCGACGGCGTTTTAATCGCGCGCTTCAATCCTGCCACATACTCGTGCAGATCGTTAAACGTAATTCCGAGATTGCTTTGCGACTTATTGGTATAACCGAGGTCGCTGAGGCGCAGCGAGGTGGCGTACGGCAGGTAGTACATGCCGTTGCCCGTCTCCTCAAAGGGCAGCGTCGTCGGCTTTCCTTGCAGGAATGAAGAGCAAATCGCCGGCGAGGCGCCGAACAGATACGGGATCACCCAGCCAAAGCGATAGTAGTTACGAATCGTGCGAAAATAGCCTGCTGAAATGGCCTCTTTCCCGCTTTCAGCGTCTTCCACACCGCACTTCGCCTGCCAGAACGTCATCGGCAGCGAGAAGTTATAGTGCACGCCGGAGATAGTCTGCATCAGCGCGCCGTAGCGGTTCTTCAGCCCCTCGCGATACAGCGTTTTCAGGCGTCCCACGTTAGAGGTGCCGTACTGCGCCAGCTCAATATCCTGACCGGGGGCGATATAGCAGGGCATGCTCAGCGGCCACATCCGCTCGTCACCGATCTGACGCGCGGTATAGCGATGGACATCGCGCATAAAGGTCAGCATATGCTCAATATCGCCGTCCACCGGCGTAATAAACTCGAGTAAAGCTTCGGCAAAATCGGTGGTAATCCATTTATGCGTCAGCGCTGAGCCTAACGCCAGAGGGTGACCGGTCGTCGCCAGCGTACCGTCTGCGTTCACGCGCAGCGTCTCCCGCTCCAGACCACGTTGAATACCCTGCAGGGCCTGCGGATGTTTTTCCAGCCAGGCCAGCGCCTGTGATACGTCCGGGATCAATTTGACCTCCCGCCTGTCGAAATCGTTTGAATAAGCATAATTGTAATGGATGAACTATCAGTCCAATTAGTGCCACCACGTCATGCCCTGAAGCGTCGCTGCCGCAATGACGATATAGCGCAGCGCCTTTCCAAGGCATAAGAAAAAGAGTACCGGTCCCCAGGAAATGCGCATCCATCCCGCCAGCAAACACAGTAAATCGCCGACAACCGGCGCCCAGCTTAGCAACAGCGTCACTGCGCCGTAGCGCTTAAGCCAGCCGGCCGCCCGCTCCTGCCAGCGCGAGGTTTTACGCAGCGGAAACAGGCGCCCCAGAATAACGTTAGTTACCCCTCCAAGGCTATTGCCGATTGTTGCTATTAATACTAACCACCACGGATGACTAACCCCCGTAAGAAGCATCGCAACCAGCACAACCTCCGAATTGCCGGGAAGCAGCGTGGCGCTTAAAAAGCTACTGGCAAACAGCGAGAGGAGTGACAGCGCGTCGCTCACAGCAAACGCACGTCTACAGCGTCCATTCCCGCGCGCTTCGCCGCCTGCAGACCAAAGTCGGCATCTTCGAAGACCACGCATTTTTCCGGCGCGACGCCCATGCGCCCGGCGCACAGCAGGAAGGTATCGGGCGCGGGTTTATGGTTGACCACATGATCGGCCGCCACCACCGCGGAGAAGTAATGACGCAGGCCCAGGTGCGCCAGCAGCGCTTCGGCGACGGCGCTTTCACTACCGGTGCCGACCGACATCGGGCGACGGCCGTGCCACGCTTTGACCACCTCGATCAGCGGCAATGGGCGTACGCTATCCAGCAGCATCGCCTTAACGGCCAGGGTTTTTTCCTGCGCCAGGCGATGTGGATCGAGATCCGCCTGGTTGAGTTCAATAATCGCCTGGGCAATCCGCCAGGTCGGTGAGCCATTGAGGGCGACCATCGCCTGTTCGTCGAAACGCATACCGTAGCGGCCCAGCACCTCGTTCCATGCCTGACGGTGGGTCGGCTCGGTATCGAGGATGGTGCCATCCATATCAAAGATCAGTCCTGCGTAACCTTCGTACATCGTCTTCTCACCAACCGGTTAATGAATGGTTACTGTAACGCAAAAGCCGGTCGTTGTCGCGGCCAGCGGCGCAGACGACAAAGGCGCCCACAGGCGCCTTCAGGCATCAGACCGGATAGCCGGCCTTATTTAATACGCAGATCGTTTTCGACCATTCGCACACCCTGCACCCGACGGGTGACTTCCACCGCCCGTTTAGCGCTTTCCGCGGAGGAGACAAATCCGCTCAGCTGGACGCGGCCTTTAAAGGTCTGGACGCTGATTTCAGAGGACTTGATGTCTTTATCGTTAAAGAGCGCCGTTTTCACCTTAGTGGTCACCACGGTATCGTCAATGTAACCGCCGGTACTTTCTTTGGTGGACGAACCGGCACAACCAGCGAGGACCGTCGCCACCAGCAGCGTCGCGCAAAAAGCAGGTATTGCTTTGAACCATTTCATGGATTTCTCTCCTTGCATTTATCTCAGCCTGATAACGCTGATATACAAGGATAAATTATAGTGGAAAGCGCGGCTTGCCAATAAAAAAGTCGGATGAAACTGGGATGAAAAACGCGGTTATCGGGATGGTGAGAGAAGAGTGAAGATGATGCATTCAGAACGGGTGCTGCGATAATTTCGCAGCCTATGTAACAACATCGTCGCTGTTATTAAGGAGAATATGGTGCATCCGGGAGGATTCGAACCTCCGACCGCTCGGTTCGTAGCCGAGTACT
>NZ_JBEAKW010000046.1:0-199210 GCF_040065795.1 Klebsiella sp. JB_Kp004
CGCGGCCATGATGCCGCTTTTTTGCCGGGTGGCGGCTGCGCCTGACCCGGCCTACGCCTTTTGGGAGTCATTATGTCGTTCTGCCACATGCGCATCGCCAGACCGGTCAGCGAACTGGAGAGCACCGCCAGCATGTATTGCGCCGGGCTGGGGCTGCAGCAACTTGGAAGCTTTACCGATCATGAAGGATTCAGCGGGATGATGATCGGTTCGCCGGATGCCAGCTGGCATCTGGAATTCACCCACTGCCGCCACCATCCCGTTACCCCCTCGCCAGGAGATGAAGATCTGCTGGTGCTGTACTATCCGCAGCCTGAGGCCTGGAAGGCACAATGCAGAGCCATGGACGCCGCCGGGTTTCTGCGCGTCACGGCATTCAACCCCTACTGGGAGGTTAACGGCGTCACTTTCGTCGACCGCGACGGCTATCGCACCGTGCTGCAAAACCGCGCTTGGGGGGAAGTGCGAAACGTTTCACATCACGAGGAGCCTCAATAACCTCCCCGAGGTGACCCGCACCGCGCCCGGCGGGGACGTTAAGCCTGTTCCGCCCGCAGCCACGGCGTCACGGTAAGCCCGGCCAGCAGACCTTCCGGACTGAGCAGACGGGTGACGGTCTGCCCCCACGGCTCGTCGCGCGCGGCAACAAGGAGATGGTACCCCTGCTGCTGCAGCCGCGCCGTCGCCGCGGCAAGGTCGCGGACCTCAAATTCAATCCACGCCTGCGGCACCGGCTCCGTCTCCGGCCACTGCTCCTGACCAAAACAGGAATGCGCCGCCTGCGCCAGCGGCCACAGCGCAAAATGCTTCACCCCGCCGATGGCATCCTGCTCGCTAAGCAGATACGCCTCGTTACCCGGCATCGGCTTCAGCGGTAATCCCAATGCCTGACAATAGAAATCACGGCTTTGCGAGGTGCTTTGGGTAATAGGGCCGAAGCCCGCAATGAACATAACGTCAATATCGGCGAATTCCTGGGACATATTCTCTCCTCAAGGCGGCGGCAAGATACCGTCATCATGCCCCGAAGCCGGCGTCAGCGGCAACACCGTTAATGACGGCGGCGAGGCCATCGATCACGGATAAAACGCCCTCGCCACTCGCCAGCCTCTTCGCGGCGCGTTATGCTAAACATCCCTATGTATTAACCCTTTATCCCTATGAGCACTTCCGTCAGCACCACGCAACTTAATCTGCGCATCATTTCGATCGTTGTTTTTACCTGTATCTGTTACCTCTCCATTGGTCTGCCGCTGGCCGTTCTGCCGGGTTATATTCACTATCAGCTGGGCTACAGCACCTTTGTCGCCGGGATCGTGATCAGCCTGCAGTACATCTCGACGCTGATAAGCCGGCCGCACGCCGGGCGCTACACCGATATCTGGGGCCCGAAAAAAGTGGTTAGCCTCGGGATCGTCTGCTGTCTGCTCAGCGGCGCCTTCACGCTGCTGGCGGTAATGTTGCAGGCGATGCCGATGCTGGCGATTGCCGCGCTGTTGGCGGGCCGGGTGTTTCTTGGCGTCGGCGAAAGCTTTACCGCCACCGGCGCCACGCTATGGGGGATCAAAACCGTCGGCGCGATCCATACGTCGCGGGTGATCTCCTGGAACGGCGTGGCAACCTATGTGGCGATGGCGGTCGGCGCGCCGCTGGGGGTCACCCTTAACCAGTATTTCGGCATCAGCGGCTTTGCCACGGTGGTGGTGCTGGTCGCCGCCATCGGCCTGCTGTTCGCCCGCACGCGGCAGGACGTCAGCGTGACCGCCGGCGTCAGAGCGCCCTTTCACGCGGTGGTGCGCAAAATCTGGCCTTATGGGCTGGGGCTGGCCTTTGGCACCGTCGGTTTCGGCGTTATTGCCACCTTTATCACCCTCTACTTTGCCGCGCACAGCTGGCAGGGCGCCGCGTTTACCCTCTCGCTGTTCAGCGTCGGCTTTATCTGTGTTCGCCTGGTGCTGGGGAACACCATCACTCGCTATGGCGGGGTCCCGGTATCCCTGGCCTGCTTCGTCATCGAATGTCTCGGCCTGCTGCTTATCTGGCTGGCGCCGTCGGCCTGGGTGGCGGGGATCGGCGCCTTTCTCACCGGCTCGGGTTTTTCGCTGGTCTTCCCGGCGTTGGGGGTTGAGGCGGTAAAACAGGTGGAAGAGCAAAACCAGGGGACCGCCCTTGGCACCTACTCGGCGTTCCTTGATCTCGCGCTGGGGCTGACCGGGCCGCTGGCCGGCTGGGTCGCCGGTTACTACGATCTCGCCACCCTGTATCTGCTGGCGGCAATCGTCGTAGTGTTCGCTTTCCTGCTGATTTTACGCGTATATCTGCAACAGCGGGCCGCGGTCAGGACGTAGCCAGGCCCGGCTCGCGGAACGCCGCGGGCCGCCGACACCGGCAAAAAACGAATCGGCAATTGACGACGATTCGGCTTCCGTGCCAACATCCCTTTCAGCGTCTGGCGACAGATGCAAGGACGGTGGCGGAAAACAACAGAGATCGCGCAACGATCCGGCCCGCCGCCGTAGTCCAATCCGAATCACTGACCCACACGGTGAATTCCTGATTCTGGCGGGAAACACAGACATGCACCAAAGTTTTAATCAGCGCGTTCATTTCTATTACTGCGTCCTGGTCGCGCTGAAGATGCACGGAAAGTCGAAAAAGTCGGGCGGTATCAGAGGAAAGAACAACTTTCTGCTGAAATGGCTGCGCCGGGCGCAGGATAACAACATTTTCCCTCCCGATATCACCAGTGAAATCGAATGGCTGCGCGGGAAGATTATTCAGGCCGGCTACGATACCGATCTCGAGCCGATGCTGGATTTTGTTTACGCCACCGCCAGCCGCGCCGAAGCGCTCAAGAACGCCGAATAAGCCACTGCGCCCGCTGCGGGCGCAGATGCTGCCCAATCCGCTTACTCCCTGACAATGTGCACATCACGCACGGGATAGCCTGCTGAGGTCACTTTATCGGTGACACTGTCACGCACGGCAGATGCTGCAGTGGATCATTTCCCCCTGACAGGCGGCCCCGGGCGTTCTATGCTTTGCCCTGTCTCCCTTACACAGGACAACGCCCGATGGCCGACTGGAACCCTTCCCTGTATCTGCAGTTTGACGCTGAGCGCACCCGCCCGGCGGCTGACCTGCTTTCCCGTATCGCTCACCTGCAGGTCGAGAGCGTCGTTGACCTTGGCTGCGGGCCGGGCAACAGTACCCGCCTGCTGCGTGCCGCCTGGCCGCTGGCGGCGATCGTCGGTATCGATAACTCCCCGGCCATGCTGGGCCAGGCGACGCAGGCCTTACCTGACTGTGAGTTTATCGAGGCCGATATCGCCAGCTGGCGGCCTGCGCAACCGCCAGACGTCATCTATGCCAACGCCTCGCTGCAGTGGCTGGCGGATCATGAGACGCTGTTTCCGCATCTGGTTAACCAGCTGGCGGAGAACGGTACGCTGGCGGTGCAGATGCCGGATAACTGGCAGGAGCCCTCCCATACTCTGATGCGTCAGGTCGCCGGCGAGCTGGGATTGCCGGACCGTGGTCGCCAGCCCTTGCTTCCGCCGAACGCCTGGTACGATCTGCTCACCCGTCAGGGCTGCGAAGTTGATATCTGGCGCACCACCTATTTTCATCCGCTCGCTTCGCATCAGGCGATCGTCGACTGGCTGCAGGGCACCGGACTGCGACCTTATCTGACGGGCCTAGATGAACCGGCCAGGAGCGCCTTTCTGACCCGCTATTTGGCATTGCTGGCCGACCACTATCCGTTACAGTGTAACGGAATGGTGCTTCTGCGCTTCCCGCGTCTGTTTATCGTGGCGCGAAAAAGAGCCGCCTGACGGTTGGCCTGAGCAAGTCGTAAAACATAACCAACACATAAATAAGAGCGGGCCAGCTGACCATCCTGATTTTCAGGATTAACTATCCTGAACATTGCGATATTCAACACATTCCTCAGCGTGCGACAGTGACGACCACTTCAACCTGTAACGGGAGTCACTATGCATACCCCCCCTGTCGATCGCCACACGCTGGCCGCCATTGCGCCAAAACTGGCCGAACTGACCGAAACGGTGCTGTTTGGCGATATCTGGGCACGCAGCGAGCTGTCGCTCCGCGAACGCAGCTTAATCACCCTCTCCGCCCTGACGGCGCTGGGCAAAACGGAGCAACTGCCCTGGCATATCGCCTACGGCTATCAAAATGGCCTGAGCCAGGAGGAGATGGTCGAAATGTTTACCCACCTGGCGTTCTACGCCGGCTGGCCGGCGGCGGCCAGCGCCCTGACCTGCCTGAACGCGCAGGAGGCGCCATGCCTCTGACGCGTATTTCGCTTGGCGCGGCCTGGCGCCCCGCGGAGTTTGCTCAACTGTCGGCGCTATTCCATGAATGCCTGGTGGCGGAGTTTGACGTGCCGCCGGCGGACAAATTTCAGTTTATCGAGCAGACCGCCGACGGACAGCGCATTTACGACCCGCATTATCTCAGCTGCGGGCGCAGCGCCCGCTTCGTGCTGTTTCATATTTTCGCCGGGAAGCCGCGCCGCCGGGCGCAGAAACAGGGGTTCTACCGTCGGCTGTGCGCGCGGTTAGCCGATGAGATGGCGGTCAGCCCGAAGGACGTGATGGTGGTGATCCAGTTTAACCAGCTGGAGGACTGGAGTTTCAGCGCCGGCATAATGGCGGGTGAATAAGACAGGCGGCGCCTGCAGAGCGCCGCGATTCAGGCTATTTTGTTGCTACCAGGCGAGATGATGCACCAGTGACAGATCCCAGGCCGTCGCCAAGAGCGAAAGAAACATTATCAGATTGACCACTGTTTCGAGACGTTTTTCCATCGTTGCTTCTCCTGAGCCTGTTTCCCCTGTTATAGCGGGAAAAGCTTAACAACATCTTATCGCTTCAGGAGTCGAGGGTGATCCTGTAGCGCACATAATCGTCAGCCGGGGTGAATTCATCATACAGGTGGCGGGCGGGATTATCACGGCGAGTATGCCAGTACAGACGTGACCAGCCTTTCTCAGCCCCTTCGGTTTGCAGCGACTTAATCAGCGTTCTGGCAATGCCTTGTCCGCGGAACGCAGGATCGACGAATAGATCCTCCAGATAGCAGATCGGCGTGGTGACCCAGGTGCCTTCGTGCAGAATGCAGATAGCGAACCCCACCACGGTATCATCCACCACCGCGACTCTGCCCAGCACGGGTGAGTTCACCTCCAGCATCCGCTGCCAGGTGCATTCGGTCACCTCTTCCGGCTGCGGGCTGCCGTAGAAGCGGGTATAGCCTTCCCAGAGCTGAAGCCATTCGGCTTTGTCATGCGGCCGAACTTCCCGGATATCGATGACCATGCGAGTTTCCTTACAGATGAATGAATTAGCCTGCGAACATTGGCAGGAAATATGTGATATGTGTTAAGGCCATTATTTTCCTGCGCAGGTATTTGTTCAAGCGGCTTAACCACAATTCTCCCCCTGTGCAGGGCGATTTGGCACTAAAAAGCCTTTTGCAGCGAGGCTGCCGACCGGCTAAATCTGGTTAATAAAAAAGTATGTTGTAACTAATTCGATTGCGATTAAACCCGGCCGCAGCCGGGTGAATAGACTCCGCTTTCAGCAGAGCGGCCTGACGGCGTCGCGCATACCGCGGGTCAGGATAGCGTCAAGGTCAGCGGCGACCTGCTCCACCAGGCCGGGGATCTGGCTGAGATCCTGCTCCCAGTGGGACTCCACGCTGAGCACGGCGGAAACCAGCTCGCGGGTGCATATCTGGCCGTCACGATGGCGCGCCCAAAGCGTCTGGTAGCGCGTCAGCCATTCCGCATCATCCTGTACCGGATAGCTTGTCCCCTCCCGCTCTCCCCGGTAGAAGGCGATCAGCGCCGCCAGGGCGAAGGTCAGGCGCGGCGGCAGCGCGCCATGCGCCTTCTGCCCTGCCAGCAGCTGCGGCAGAATACGGGTGCGGTATTTGGTCATGCCGTTGAGAGCGATCGAGAGCAGCTGATGTTTGATATAGGGATTACGGAAGCGCCCGGTCACGGCGCTGGCGAATGACACCAGCTCATCGCGCGGCAGATCCAGCACCGGAATAATCTCGTCATAAATCGCCTTTTCGACAAACGCGCAAATTTCCGCATCGTTCATCGCCTCGCCGACGGTGTCGATCCCGGCCTGGAAGGCCACCGGCACCAGGGCGGTGTGCGCCCCGTTGAGGATCGCCACTTTGCGCTCTTTATAGGGCTTGATATCGTCCACGATGCGCACATTGAGCGGCAGCTTATCGAGTCGCAGCTCGCTGGCTAATGAGGCGGGCCCCTGAATAACGAACAAATAAAAGTGCTCGGCAGTATCGAGGAAAGCGTCCTGATAGCCGGTTTGCGCCTCCAGAGCCGCCACTTCATCGCGCGGGTAGCCGGTCACAATGCGATCCACCAGCGTGGAACAGAAGGTATTTGCCGACGTCAGCCAGTTGATAAAGGCCTGCGGCAGCTGCCACTCGGAGGCATAGCGCAGCACCAGCGTCTGCAACGCCTCGCCGTTATAATCGATCAGTTCGCAGGGGATGATCACCCATCCCTTATCGGCTGCGCCGGCAAAATGCTGGTAGCGTTCAAACAGCAGGCGGGTCAGTTTTGCCGGATAGCTTACCGGCGGCGCGTCATCAAACCGATCCCCGGCATGGTAGCTGATGCCCGCCTCAGTGGTATTGGAAAAGACAAACCGCATCTGGGGGTTATGCGCCAGACGTAAAAAAGCGTCGTAGTCAGCGTAAGCGCTGATTTCCCGGTTGACCGAGCGGATCAGCCGCGCGTCGCTCACCGCTTCGCCCTGCTCGTTGAGACCGCGAATGATAGTGGTATAGAGGCCGTCCTGGGTGTTCAGGGAGGGTGGGAAATCGGTGGCGATAGGACGAACGACCACGATGCCAGCATTCAGGTCGGTATGCGTGTTGAGCAGGTCAATCTGCCAGTCAACGAATGCGCGCAGGAAGTTACCTTCTCCAAACTGGATGATACGGTCAGGGTACTGCGCGCCGGGGAAATCACGACGGTTTAACGTTTTCACAATGGGTTCCCTCTAAGAGTAGTCATACAACCTGAGTAATTGGTCCAATAACTTATCAGGTTTTACTACCAGTGAAACCCTGTTTTGATCAAAGGATTCTGTAATAACCGCCGTCAGGGAAGAAACTTATAGAACAGTGAAGTGGCGGTCATCTCACCGTCAGGCATCAGCGCATAGCGCGGAATTTCGCCCACTTTTTCCCAGCCACAGCGGACATAGAACTGTTCCGCCCCGCTGCCGGTCGCCGTGTCCAGCACCAGCACCGTCTTGCCTACCCGCCGGGCGGTTTGCTCCAGCTCCGCCATCAGCGCGTTGGCAATCCCCAGGCGACGGGCATTTTGGTGAACCAAAAGTTTGGCCACGTCCGCACGATGGGGTTGGTTTTCCGGTTGGCTGGTGATCAGTTGCACGGTGCCGACGGGACGTTCCTCAGCGTCAAGGGCGGCCAGCACGATGCGCTCCCCGGCCGCCACGCTGTTGGCGACATGTTGCCAGAAGGTCGTCGCCGTCTGCTGACTGAAAGGCAGCATAAAGCTCACCGAGGCGCCGCCGTTCACGCAGCTCGCCAGGATATCGCTTAATGCCGGAAGGTGATGAAGAATATCGTCGCGCGATAGCGTGCGCAGTGAAAATGATGTGATCATACTAGCTCCTTGTTTTTGACCACATCACTATATTTTAACCAAGCATTAACACAAGCATAACACCTATAGGATTTTCTTATGGTGCGCTTTCCGTCAGCGTCGGCATACAGATGCGGTTACGGCCTGTCTGTTTGGCTTTGACCATTTCATCGTCCGCCGCCAGCAGCAGCTGGTTAAACAGCTCGGTAATACGGGCCTGGCCCACCTCGCGTGTCTCCAGTCCCATACTGATGGTCAGGTGGATCGGGTTATGTCCCCAACCGAAAGCTTGCGACTCTACGCCGTGGCGGATCTTCTCCGCCAGCAGGTAACCCTGCTGGGTGCTGTCGACCACGGCGGCGACCGCAAACTCCTCGCCGCCGATACGGGCGACCATACCCTGCTCGCCCACCAGTTGCCTGACCTGCTGGGCAAACTGAGTCAGTACGCAATCTCCGCCCTCATGGCCCAGGGCATCGTTCACCCTTTTGAAGCCATCGATATCCAGCACCATCACCGTCAGCAGTTTATCGGCCGGCAAGGCCTGACGCTTCAGCGCCTCGCTCAGCCCGGAACGGGAATAGACCCGGGTCTGGAAATCAAAATCGGCGCGCAGGGCCAGCTGTTTCACCAGCATGTTAATCGCCTCGACGCTGGAGGCGACGATCACCGGACTTATCAGCATCGCCGCGATCCCCAGGCGAGTGGAGAACAGCTGCCACGGCTGCATTCGCGTATCCGGCGCAAAGTGAATTAACGAGTTGGCCACCAGCAGTATCTCGCCGATGCCGGTGAGAAAGGTCAACAGGCAGGTCAGCGGCAGCGGATAGCGCACGGCGCACCAGATCAGGGCCGGTAACGGGAAGGTAATGCTGCCGGCGCCGCCCACCGCCACGCCGAGGGCAATCGACAGCACCAGCGCCAGCGCGGGCAGCAGCTGGCGAAAGCGAAAACCGCTTAACGCGGAGGGCAGCGTCAGGGTCAGAATAAACGGCAGAATAAGCACCGCCGTCGAGAACTGCTCGCTAAACCAGTCCGCCAGCTGGGGAATAAAGGTGGCGCGCTCGACGTCCACCGACCCCAACGCGCCGACCGCTGCGCACAGCAGCGCGGCTAACAGACAGAAACAGAATAAATTAAGCGCGTTAATCGGGCCGGGCATCGAGTCGGCGCGTCGTTTATCCCACAGCACCAGCTGCGCCAGGGTCACAATAAAGACAATATTGGAGAAGTTAATCAGCAATGAGGCAAAGCCCATTCCCCAGCGCGAAGTTAATCCGTCATAGACCAGCATTGCCGCAAAGCAGACGGCATAAAAATAGCTGCGATTAAGCCATACGTAGCGCGCAAAGATCCCGGCCATCACTGCGTTGAGCGGCCAGAAGAAAGAGAGCTCCTGCACCAGACGCAGCATCGCGCCCAGAAAATGCAGCAATAGCGTTAACGTAAATAAGACCAGTGCATCGCGCACGGGTTGTTCTTCACGAAACAGCGTAAATGACCGAATCGACAGTGAAGACATTCAGTAATTATCCGTCTAATTGTTTCAGGCAATTATAATGTTAATAGTTAGTTAGCGGATTATCATAACATGAGAATATTTATCAGGCATACTCCGGCGCCGATCAAATGCAAATTAGCGCACAGACGGGCCATTCATCTGCAGCACCAGCCAGCGGTGGATCACCTGCACAATATAGCGCTGCTCCTGCTCGCTCAGCGCGCGGCCATGGGGAATGGCGTGCCATTTTTCCAGGCAGCCGCGACAGCAGGTGGCGGTCGCGTGCTGGGCGATAAACACCGGGTGACCGCGCATCGGCGTCTGCTTGCCATCATTGGCCGGCGCGGCGGACGCCAGCCGCTGACGGATAAAATCGGCGGCATGCTGGTCGATGACCTCCGGCCCTTTATCGAGGCAGTATTGCCGCTCTTTCATTCCCAGCCGGAAGCGTGAACGAAACGTCGAACGCGCCAGGCGAGCAAATAATCGATCCTGATCGACCATCAGAACACCGACCTCCCCATCCGCTGAGTCAGTTTCTCCAGCAGCGCCACGCCGGCCAGGGAGTTCCCCGCCTCGTCAAGCTCCGGGCTCCAGACCGCGATCGCCATCTCCTGCGGCACAATTGCCACAATTCCGCCGCCGACGCCCGATTTCGCCGGCAGACCGACGCGCCAGGCAAACTCGCCGGCGTTCTGGTACATGCCGCTGGTCATCATCAGGGCATTCACCTGGCGGGACTGTATCGGCGTGATAACCGGCGTTTCGAGATGCGGGGCAATGCCGCGGTCGGCGAGAAACAGAAAGGTTCGCGCCAGCTCGACGCAACTCATCTCCAGCGAACAGTAGTGGAAATAGTTCTGCAGCACGGTGGCGACATCATTATGGAAGTTGCCGAAGGATTTCATCAGCCAGGCGATAGCGGCGTTGCGCGCCGAATGCTCAAACTCAGAGCGGGCCACCAGCGGATCGTAGGCGATATCGGCCACGCCGCTCAGGCGGCGGACAATCTCCAGCATTCGCTGGCGCGGCGCGCTGAGCCGGCTCTGCAGCATGTCGCAGACAACCAGCGCCCCGGCGTTGATAAACGGGTTGCGCGGTTTGCCCTGCTCGATCTCGAGCTGCAGAAGCGAGTTAAAGGGCTGACCGGAGGGATCTTTCCCTACCCGCTGCCAGATCTCCTCTTCCTGATAGTGGTTCATGGCCACCACCAGACTCAATACCTTGGAGATCGACTGGATGGAGAATCGTTCATGGGCATCGCCGGCGGCAAAATGTTGCCCGTCCACCGTACAGATAGCGATGCCAAGCTTATCGCCGCTGACGCTGGCCAGCGCCGGAATATAATCCGCCACTTTACCGCGGCCAATCAGCGGCCTGATTTCTGCCAGAATGGCTTCCAGCATTGCGTTATTGATCACCGTCGCCACACGCGGCTCCTTGCCCACCGTCAAATTTTGGTGGGCGAGTATAGCAGACGAGAACGACGGTCGTCAGGGGCAAACGCAGATTAGCGACGGTCTTTCCAGACGGTCTGCGCATTGCAGAACTCATGCAGGCCAAAATGCGACAGTTCGCGACCAAAACCGCTCTTCTTCACGCCGCCGAAAGCCACCCGGGCGTCGCTGGCGCAGTAGCCGTTAAGGAAGACACCGCCGCACTCCAGCTCGCGGGCAAAGCGCTGGGCCTGCGCCTCGTCGGTGGTGTAGACCGTTGCCGACAGGCCAAATTCGCTGTCGTTGGCGAGGGCCAGCGCATGGTCTGCGTCACGGGCGGTGGTCAGGGTCGCGACCGGACCAAACAGCTCCTGGCGGAAGCCGGTCATGCCGGCGGTGACGTTGCCCAGGACCGTTGGCGCATAGTAATTGCCCGCCCCTTCGATTTTTTCCGCCCCCAGCAGCAGGGTTGCGCCTTCATCGAGGGTCGCCGTTACCTGCTGGTGCAGTTCATCGCGCAGATCGAATCGCGCCATCGGCCCGACGTAATTCTGCTCGTCGCGCGGATCGCCCATCTTCAGCGCCGCGACGGCGTCGACAAATTTGCGGGTGAAGGCCTCGGCAATGCCGGCTTCGAGGATAAAGCGCTTCGACGCGGCGCACACCTGGCCGCTGTTCTGATAGCGGCCGGTGACGGCGGCCTTCACCGCTTCATCCAGATCGGCATCATTCAAAACGATAAAGGGATCGGATCCCCCCAGCTCGAGCACGCATTTCTTCAACGCTGCGCCCGCCTGAGCGCCAATCGCTTTCCCGGCGCGGACGCTGCCGGTGACGGTCACCGCCGCGATGCGGTCGTCATTGATAATCTGCGTAACGCCGTCATTGGTGGCGTTGACCCAGCCAAACACGCCCTCCGGCAGGCCGGCGGCGGCAAAAATCTCGCCCAGCAGGCGGGCGCTGCCCATCACGTTCGGGGCGTGCTTCAGCAGGTAGCTGTTGCCGGCCAGCAGGATCGGCACCGCGCCGCGCAGCACCTGCCAGACCGGGAAGTTCCACGGCATCACCGCCAGAATGGCCCCCAGCGGACGATATTCGATCACCGCCTGGTTATTTTCCACCAGCGTGGCTTCGGTCGCCAGCATCGCCGGGCCATGTTCGGCATACCAGTCACAGAGATTGGCGGATTTCGCCACCTCGCCGCGAGCCTGAGCAATCGGTTTGCCCATCTCGAGAGTGATCGTCTGGGCCACCTCTTCACCGCGGGCGCGCAGCTCGGCCCCGATGCGGCGCAGCGCGTCGGCGCGTGCGGCGAGCGGCGTCTGACGCCACTGGCGATAGCCCGCCGCGGCGAGAGCGATAGCCGCGTCGACCTCGCGTTCGCTGGCCCACGGCAGCGAGGAGACCACCTCGCCGGTAGTCGGGTTGACGGAGACGGCGTGCGTTGCAGATAAATTCATCGTTATTCTCTCTCTCGTTGCTTGCGAAGTGAACGTATTCTGGCTTACCTTTCCATTCATTGAAAATGAATAATATTAAGCAACGCATTCACAAAAGAAGAATAGTATGGACCTGACTCAGCTAGAGATGTTTAACGCCGTCGCCAGCACCGGCAGCATTACCCAGGCGGCGCAGAAAGTGCATCGCGTGCCGTCCAACCTCACCACCCGCATCCGCCAGCTGGAGGCGGATCTTGGCGTTGAGCTGTTTATCCGCGAGAACCAGCGGCTGCGCCTCTCGCCCGCGGGCCACAGCTTCTTACGCTACAGCCAGCAGATCCTCGCCCTGGTGGACGAGGCGCGAATGGTAGTGGCGGGCGACGAACCCCAGGGACTCTTCTCTCTCGGTTCGCTGGAGAGCACCGCGGCGGTGCGGATCCCCACCACCCTGGCCCACTTTAATCAGCGCTACCCGAAAATTCATCTCGCCCTCTCCACCGGCCCCTCCGGGACGATGATCGACGGCGTGCTGGAGGGAGCCCTGAGCGCCGCGTTCGTTGACGGACCGCTGGTGCACCCGGGCCTGGAGGGGCTGCCGGTGTTCCCTGAAGAGATGATGATCGTCGCCCCCTACGGCCACGCGCCCATCGCCCGCGCCAGCGAAGTGAACGGGGCTAATGTCTACGCTTTTCGCGCCAACTGTTCCTACCGCCGGCATTTTGAGAGCTGGTTCCATGCCGACAGAGCTACTCCGGGCCGGATCCATGAGATGGAGTCTTATCACGGGATGCTGGCCTGCGTGATCGCCGGCGCCGGGCTGGCGCTGATCCCGCGCAGTATGCTGGAGAGTATGCCGGGCCATCAGCAGGTTTCCGCCTGGCCGCTGGCGGAAGAGTGGCGCTGGCTCACCACCTGGCTGGTGTGGCGCCGGGGCGCCAAAACCCGCCAGCTGGAAGCGTTTATAGCGCTGCTGAACGAAGATCGGCAAACAGCGGTTTCTCCATAAAGACGCTGAGCGGATCGGGCTGGTAGGGAGCAAACGCGCAGCGGGTCTGATAGCCGTTGCGCGTATAGAGGGTGATGGCCGCATGCTGATGGATGCCGGTCTCCAGGCGCAGAGTATGGCAGTCGCGCTGGCGCGCTTTCGCCTCCAGGGCCGCCAGCAGCTTTTCTCCCAGCTGTTGCCCACGATGCTGTGGATCAATATAGACCCGCTTCATCTCGCCAAAACCTTCCTCGCTGAGGACGATAGCCCCACAGCCAACGGCTTCGCCCTGCGGACTGCGGATCGCCAGGGCGATCACTGTCTCCGGCGGCAGCTGACCGAGGTCCAGCAGATGGTTGCTCTCCGCCGGGTAGAGTGTCTCCTGCCAAGCGTCGAGGGCGGCAATCAGGGCGGTAAATTCGGCGTCGGTGGGGGCGATGTCGGTGATGGTATACATAGGTGAGCTCCTTTTTTTACGCCACTGTAGCGCGCCCCGGAACGGTTACCGCCATAGCATTAACTTATATTGCCGCCCGCCACTTGCGCTAACTAACTGAAACGCAGTAACTTTATCCCCTGCTGTCCGTTTTTGAGACCTGAATATGCGCACCAAAGCCCGTAAAGTGATGATTATTGGCGCCGGTAACGTCGGCGCGTCAGCGGCCTACGCCCTGCTCAACCAGAGCATTTGTGAGGAGCTGATCCTCGTCGACCTTAACCAGCCGCGCGCCGAGGCCCACGCTCAGGACCTCAGCGATGCCGCGGCCTATCTGCCGGGAATGATGACCATCTCCACCCGCGAGGCCAGCGACTGCGCCGATGTCGACATCGCGGTGATCACCGTCTCCGGCGGCGCGCTGCGCCCCGGCCAGAGCCGTCTCGATGAACTGACCACTACCGCGAAAATCGTCAAGAGCATTGTGCCGACGATGATGGCCAACGGGTTTAACGGCATCTTCCTGGTGGCCACCAACCCGTGTGACATCATCACCTGGCAGGTATGGCAGCTCTCCGGCCTGCCGCGCAGCCAGGTGCTGGGCACCGGCGTCTGGCTGGATACCACCCGCCTGCGTCGTCTGCTGGCGCAGGAGCTGAACATTGGCGCCCAGAGCATCGACGCTTTTATCCTCGGCGAGCACGGCGATACCCAGTTTCCGGTATGGTCGCACTCCTCGGTATATGGCACGCCGATCGCCGACCTCTACCAGCAACGCACCGGCCGGCCGCTCGACCGGGAGGCGATGGCCGACAAAGTGCGCAAGCTGGGGTTTGAGATCTACGCCGGCAAAGGCTGTACGGAATATGGCGTGGCAGGCACCATCGCCGAGATCTGCCGCAATATTTTTACCGGCAGCCACCGCGCGCTGGCGGTCTCCTGCATTCTTGACGGTGAGTACGGGGTCAGCGGCGCGGCGGCTGGGGTGCCGGCGGTGCTGGCCCAGGGGGGCGTGGAGCAGATTATCGAACTGCGGCTGGCCGGCGAAGAACAGGCGAAGTTCAGCCAGTCGGTTGCGGTGATCAAAGCCAATATCGCGCGTCTGCCCTGACGGCAGACGGCGGCGTCTGGATCAGTCGGCAATGATCAGCTGAGGGGAAAGGGTCACCAGCGCCTCGCGGGTCGCTTCCGGCAGGTGGCCGTCGGTGACGATATCGGTCAACGACTCCAGCGGGGCAATGTTGAAGAGTGACCAGGCGCCGTATTTGGAGCTGTCCGCCAGCAGAATGCGCCGGCGGGCATTGGCCATCAGATCGCGTTTCAGGGCGGCCTTCTCCTCCGTCGGGGCGGTGATCCCTTTCTCAAGGTCCCAGCCGTTGCAGCTGACGAAGGCGAGATCGGGCCAGATGGTCTGCAGCAGGCGGCGGCCGTGATCGCCGATGCACGACTGGCTGCTGTCATCGATGCGCCCGCCGATAATCGTCACTTCAATCTGCTTAAATTCCGACAAAAACAGGGCGATATGTAAATCGCTGGTGATCACCCGCAGCGGCAGATGGGTGATCTGCCGCGCCAGTTCAATCATGGTGGTGCCGGCATCAAGCACAATGGCGTCGCCGGCTTTCACCAGCGCTGCCGCCGCGCTGGCGATCGCCTGCTTTTCCAGCGGGCTGCGCTGGGCTTTCTCCAGCGTCGTCGGCTGGGCAGGAATAAACCGGTTCAACGTCACCCCGCCGTGCGTGCGGCTGATCACCCCTTCCTGATCGAGTTTGATCAGGTCGCGGCGAATGGTGGCTGGCGAGGCGTTGGTCGCCGCCACCAGCTGGTCGACTGTCACCAGATTATGGCTTTTCAGGAAGTCCATAATCTGCTCTAACCGGTTATATCCCTTCATGTTATTCCTGCGCGATGTGCATGGCGAGCTCAATGGAGGTTGCCATGCTCTCAGACTTCGCTTTACCTGTCCAGGCAATATCAAACGCGGTGCCATGATCCGCAGAGGTGCGGATAAACGGCAGCCCGGCGGTGATATTGACCCCATCATAGAATCCCAGCAGCTTCAGCGGAATATGCCCCTGGTCGTGATACATCGCCACGACCATGTCGTACATCCCCTCATGACACTGCATAAACACCGTGTCCGGCGGACAGGGGCCGGTTACCTCCACTCCCTGCTCCCGCATGGCGGCAACCGCGGGGGCGACGATGCGGATCTCTTCATCGCCAAACAGGCCGTTCTCCCCGGCGTGCGGGTTCACGCCGGCGACCGCAATGCGCGGACGCTGATAGCCGACCCGGCGCAGAAAGCGATCCGCCACGCCGATCACTGTTTCAATCCGCGGCTGGTTGAGGGTGTCAAGGAACTGGCGCAGGGCGATATGGGTGGTGATATGGATAACCTTAAGCTTTTCGGTATACAGCACCATGGCGTAATCGGTAGTTTGCGTCAGGTGGGCCAACAGTTCCGTATGGCCGGGAAAAGCATGCCCCGCCAGATGCAGCGCCTCTTTATTCAACGGCGCGGTGGCGATGGCCGCGACGGCGCCCTCCAGCGCGAGGCGGGTCGCCCGCTTAATGCAGCGAAACGCCAGATCCCCGGCCTGGGCCTGCACTTCGCCAGGACGCAGCCCCTGCGGGTCGCTGAGCGGCTCATCGATGACGTTAATCGTCGCCGGGGCAAAGCTTGCCTCGGCGGGATGGTCAATGATGCGTAGCTCAGCCCGCGGGGTGATGTTCAACGCCAGGATACGCCGCAGCGTCTGCGCGCAGCCCACCACCACCACCGGCGCGCCGCTCAGCGCCCCTTCGGCGAGGGATTTGATAATAATCTCCGGACCAATCCCTGCCGGGTCGCCCATTGTGACTGCAATGATGTTAGACACTCAGTTTCTCCTCAATAAAATTCACAACATGTAATAGCGTGGTGTCGGTGCCGAATCCTCCGGCTTTAGTCATCACCGGCCGCGACCAGCGGCCGCCGAGGAAGTATCCGTATGGGACGCACTCCGCGACCCGGCCGCGGATCTGAAAACCGGTGGCGCCGAGCGCCTGAGCCACGGCGATGGCCACATCGCCACCGGAGAGATACAGCGCGCCAGGGGGGCACAGCGCCACCGCCTGTGCCGTAACGTCGGCAAGCCAGGCGCAGATGTGCTCCCCGTAGGCCGCACGGCTGAGACCGCGTTCGCGGCACTGAGCTTCAATCCCGTGCCGGACGGCGTTATTCGGGCGGGTGGTCACCACGCAGTGATCACCCTCACGCAGCACCTCGGCGATCCGCGAGGTTTCCTCCTTCGGCGATCCGCTAAAGGCCTGTTCGACATCAATTTCGATCTTTCTCACTCGGGAATGAGCCTGCAGCGCCGCGACCTGGCGCTGCGCCATCTCGCTCATCGAGCCGACCACCGCCAGCAGCGGCCCCTGCTCGCTGCGGCGCAGGCGGCGCGCCAGCGCCTCGCAAAGGCCTGCCGAGCCGACCAGCAGGGTCTCCTGCGCATGAGGAGCGACGGCGTCAATCACCTGGTCCAGATGGCTGTCTTCCCAGGCGTCGATAATCAGTACCTGCCTCGCTTCGCCCGCCGTCGCTAACGCTCCCGGAAGCTGGGCGGCGCTCAGCGACCGGCTCGGCAGCCGGCTCTGCATGGCGAGAATGCCGGCAATATCCGCCCGGCTAACCGGCGTCTTCGGATCGCTGGCAAATTCGGTGTGATCGAGGGGTATCCCGTGTACATAGCAGCGTCCGTCCCGGGTATGCCGCCCGGCCGCCGGGTAAGCCGGCGCCACAACCGCCACCCGGCAGCCCTGCGCCGTCATCATCGCTTCCAGTTCGGCGCCGGGGTTGCCGCGCAGCGTGGAGTCGATCTTCTTTATCTGCCAGCGCGGGGCGAATCGCGCCGCGCCGCGCAGCAGAGCGGTGACCTTGTCGGCGGCCGCACCGGCGGTCATCGCCCGGCTGTCGCTGTTGAGTATTAACGCCCGGGCGGATGACGCCTGCCCGGCGGAGAATGCCACTTCTACCGACATGCCCGCCTCCGCCAGGCTGACCCCGGCGTCATTGGCTCCGGTAAAGTCATCTGCCAGCACCAGCACGCTGTTATTGCCGTCTTTCATTGTCCTGCCTTGTGGTCGTTGTAAACGTTGCAAACCTGAATTTGATTATATTCAATCATATTTGATTAAATGTGAGCAAGCTCAAGTTATTAAACCGCCGTATAAATTATAACTTTTCCCCACCAGACGAGTAGAACGACTCGTGAATGATTGAATTCAATCAACCACTACCAAGGAGAAACGCGTGGCGACGATACACAGCACGATCATCAGCGGGGCTGGCGCCTCATCGGCCCTGCTCCCGCTGCTGGCAGATAAAACCCGTATCCTGCTGGTGACCGACAAGAACGTCGGGGCGCTGGAGGCGACCCGGGCGATCCATCGCCTGCTGGCGGCTGACGGGCGCCAGGTTGAGGTCATTAACAGTGTGCCTGCCGAGCCCAGTCATCAGGATGTGGCGGAGATCGTCAGCCAGCTGGGCGCTTCTCAACCGCAGATGGTCGTCGGCATTGGCGGCGGGAGCGTACTGGACGTGGCGAAACTGCTGTCGGTGCTGCTGCATCCGCAAGCCCCCACTCTGACGGCCCTGCTGGCGGGTGAACAGCCGCAACGACGGCTATGCTCCCTGCTGATCCCTGCCACCGCCGGGACCGGCTCCGAAGCAACGCCGAACGCTATTCTGGCGATCCCCGAGCAGCAGACCAAAGTGGGGATCATCTCCCCGGTGCTGCTCCCTGACTACGTCGCCCTGCTGCCGGAGCTGACCACCAGCATGCCGGCCAGCATCGCAGCCTCGACCGGGATCGATGCTCTGTGCCATCTGCTGGAGTGTTTCACCTCCACCGTGGCCAACCCGGTAAGCGATAACGCGGCGTTAATCGGTTTACACAAGCTGGTGCGTCATATCGAACGCTCGGTGGATCAGCCGCAGGATCTGACGGCGAAGCTGGAGATGCTCTGGGCCTCGTGGTACGGCGGCGCGGCGATCAACCATGCCGGCACCCATCTGGTGCATGCGCTCTCCTATCCGCTCGGCGGCACCTGGCACCTGCCGCACGGGGTGGCCAACGCCATTCTGCTGGCGCCCTGCATGCGGGTGGTCCGCCCCCACGCGGTGGCGAAGTTCGCTCAGGTCTGGGATCTGATCCCCGACGCGGACCTCACCCTCAGCGAGGAAGAGAAATCCCATGCGCTGGTGGCATGGCTGGCGGCGCTGGTCAAACGCTTACCGCTGCCCGATAACCTCGCCGCGCTCGGCGTTCCCGCAGACAGCATCCCCGCCCTCAGCGCGGCGGCGCAGAACGTGAAGCGCCTGATGAATAACGCCCCCTGCAGCGTCAGCCGTGAAGAGATCGCGGCTATCTACCAGACGCTGTTTCCGGAACATGCCTAACAGGAGAAAATCAAATGAGGAGAGCCATTAGCGGCGTACTCACCGCCATCGTTACCCCCTTTACCACCGAGGGAGCCCTTAACCTGCCAGCGCTGCAGCAGCAGGTGCAGCGCCAGATCGCCGCGGGCAACGGCATATTCTGCGGCGGCACCAACGGCGAGTTTTTTGTCCTCAATGAGGAAGAGAAGATCGCCGTCGCCAGAACCTGCGTGGAGGCGGCCGCCGGTCGCGCGCCGGTGGTAGCCCACATCGGGGAGGTTTCCACCCGGGAGACCCGCCGGCTTGGCCAGCAGATCGCCCGCCTCGGGGTTGACGCGGTATCGGCCATTACCCCGTGGTTCGTGCCCCTGAAGCAGGAAGAGCTGATAAACCACTATACGGCGATCGCCGACGCGCTGAGCGTCCCGCTCTTTCTTTACAACATTCCCGCCCGCACCGGTAACACCCTTGCGCCGGAGACAGCGCGTAAGCTGGCGCAGCACGACAATATCATTGGCATCAAGGATAGCGCCGGCAGCTACGACAGTCTGAAAGGCTTTCTTGACGCGGTACGCGACATTGACGGTTTCGACGTTCTCAACGGCCCGGACTCGCTTATCCATCAGGGGTTTGTCGACGGCTGCTCAGCCTGCATCTCGGGGCTTGCCAACGTCGCGCCTGCCGAGATCAACGCTATCTGGTCGCTGTTCCATGCTGGAGATATCGCCGGATCGCGCCAGGCGCAGGAGCGGGTAACGGGCCTGCGCACCGACCTGTACAAGGTAGCGTTCTCACCCGCGGCGGTGAAAAAAGCGCTGCAGCTGATGGGCCATGAGGTGGGCGACAGCCGCTACGCGGTGCAGTTTAGTGACCAGCAGCTGCAGCAGATTAAAAATATCATTAACACCTACCTTCACTAATTTACGTATCCGCCCCGACCATCACTGGTTGGGGTAAGGCCTTGTATTTGCGACGCTTATTGTCGCCAGTAAACAGGAAACGGTTATGAAAGTAATTTGCACCTCGCCCTCATTCGCCAAATACGACGACGCGCCCATTTCGGCACTGAAAGAGGCCGATCTGGAACTGGTCATGTTGCCTGCCGATGCCTCTATAGAGATGCTGGCTCAGCATCTACCTGATGCCATAGCGATGATTGTCGCCTTCACCGACATCAATGAATCGCTGCTGGCAAAGGCCCCGAGGCTAAAAATTGTCTGCAAACACGGTGTTGGTGTGGATAACATCGATCTTAACGCTACACGTCAGCGCAAAATTTTTGTCACTAACGTTCCTGATGCCAACAAACATGCGGTGGCCGATTTTGCTTTTGGCTTAATTCTCAATACTGCCCGCCAGATTTCTCAGGCAATCAGTGAAACGAAAGCAGGCAACTGGCCTCGTATTTTTGCCACTGATGTTTATGGCAAGACCCTGGGGATCGTCGGTTTAGGCCATATCGGTAAGGAAGTGGCGCGACGTGCGCGCGGATTCAATATGCGAGTGCTCGCCACCGACGCCTGGCCAGACAGAGAATTTGCACAAGAACACCAGATTGAATATGTCTCACTGGATACCCTGACGGCGCAAAGTGATTTTATTAGCCTACATACCCCTTTAACCCCGGAAACTGAAAATATGTTTAATGCCGCCCGGCTACAGCAGATGAAATCAGGGGCATTCCTGATCAATGTTTCCAGAGGCGGTATTGTTGATGAACAAGCGTTGTATGAAGCATTGAAATCAGGACACCTCGCCGGAGCCGCAGCAGACGTTTTTCTCGAGGAACCTTGCGCTACGCACCCTTTATTTACCCTGGCGAATTTTGCGCCAACATCTCATATTGCTGGATATACGGATGGCGCAATTAGCGATATTAGCGCGCGCTGCGTCAACAATATTATTACCTGCGTCTGTCACGGTGAACGACCTGAAAACATTATGAATTCGCTGTAAATAACGAGGTGGGAAGCATGCCATTCCCACCAATATAACGAACATCTACTCAGAGCCGAATATATGAACACGACAGCTAACACTACTCGTATTCGCTGGTGGATAGCCGGGTTAATGTGGTTGGCTATTGCCATCAACTATATCGACCGGACAGTATTATCTGCCGCAGCCCCACATTTAATTGATGAACTGAAACTCGATCCCGAAATGATGGGGTTTATCATGGCTGCTTTTTTTTGGTCATACTCGTTATTACAGATCCCCGCCGGATGGTTCGCCGATCGTTTTGGTCAGAAAAAAGGTCTTGGTTTAGCTGTCGCCTGGTGGTCAATTGCCACCTCGATGATGGGGGTTGCTACGGGTTTTAAATCACTTCTGGCACTGCGTCTGGCTTTAGGTGTTGGCGAGGCCGCCGCCTACCCCAGCAACGCTGGGATCGCCGCACGCTGGTTTCCGGATAAAGAACGTGCCACCGTATCCGGACTCTTCGATAGTGCGTCAAAATTTGGCGGGGCGATTGCCATGCCGCTTATCGTCTGGATGATCTACACATTTGACTGGCGACTGACCTTTTTGATTATCGGCAGTGTGGGCATTTTATGGGTTATCGCCTGGTATTTTATCTATGCTGAAAATCCAGAAGAACACAAACGCATCAGTCCTTCAGAAGTGCGTATTATTCGCGATGGACAAAAACAACATCACGGCGACAAAACTGTATTGCCCATGAAATGGTATAAGCTCTTGCGTTATCGTAACATTTGGGCAATGTGTATCGGCTTTTTTACCATCAATTACACCTCCTATTTTTTCATTACCTGGCTTCCTACTTACCTGGTAAAAGAAAAAGGTATGGATTTTATTAAAATGGGAATGGTAGCCGCTCTGCCTTTATTATGCGGGATGGTGATTGAAGTTTTTGCTGGCTGGGCCTCGGATCGTCTGGTACATAAGAAAGTACTGTCTCTCACAGCGACCCGTAAACTGTTTTTGACTATCGGCTTGCTCATGGCACTTTGTATCGGCTTTGCACCATTTACCGACTCCGTGTTTATGACCGTCTTTCTCTTGTGTGTCGCCAAATCAGGCACGACGGTCGCCGCATCACAGGTTTGGGCCTTACCGGGTGATGTTGCACCCAAAAATAGCGTCTCAATTGTCGCTGGGCTGCAAAATACAGTTTCGAATATGGGAGGCGCAGTCGGTCCAATCATTACGGGTGCGATCGTTGCTGCGACAGGTTCATTCAACTGGGCTCTGATTTTCTCGGCCATTCTTGTCGTGATCGGGATAATCAACTACCTGTTCCTGATGGGTAAAATAGAACCTATCAATGACAAAGGTGGAAAATCACCCGTTCTTAATGCCGCAGAACAACATTAAGTCCAATCCGCCCGGTAGAGGACGCCACCGGGCGTAAACACATTGTTAACCTCGCAGGTACACCGTTCCGCGCAGATAGGTGGTGGCCTGGCCGCCGATCAGCACCCGGTCGCCCTGCCACTGGCAGCGCAGATCCCCGCCGCGGGCGGAGACCTGGCGCGCCATCATGGTGGTTTTCCCCAGCTTGTCGCCCCACCAGGGGATCAGCATGCTGTGGGCGGAGCCGGTCACCGGATCCTCCGGCACCCCTTCTCCCGGGCAGAAGAAGCGGCTGACAAAGTCATATTCCTCATCCGGCGCGCTCACGCAGATCATTTTGCCGAGCGTCTGCAGGCGCGCCATGTCCGGTTGCACCGCTTCAACCTGCCGGCGATCCGCCAGCAGCACCAGATAATCGCGCCCTTCCCGTACCTCGACGGCCGCCTCGAGGCCCAGCCCGGCCAGCAGGTCCGCCGGCGGATTGGCCACCGGGGTGGTCGTCCACGCCGGGAAGTCGAGCGTCAGCCAGTCGCCGCTGCGGGTCACCCGCAGGTCGCCGACAAAACGGGTGCTAAAGGTAATCGTCGCCGAGGGATGGTCGAGATATTCAAAAATAACGTGCGCCGTCGCCAGGGTGGCGTGGCCGCAGAGGTTGATCTCGCCAAGGGTGGTAAACCAGCGCAGCTCATAGCCTTCGTCGGTGCGGACGAAGAACGCCGTTTCGGACTGGTTATGCTGTTGGGCCATTTTCAGCAGCACATCGTCGGCTAACCACTCGCTGAGGGGGCAAACGGCCGCGGCATTGCCGCCGAAGTTTTTATCGCTGAAAGCATCGACCAGATAAAATTGTATTTCCTGCATACACTGTCCTTACTTTTTTTACTTTCCTTCAACATGACATAAAAGCGCCCCCCTGACACTATCCATAGCAAAATTAATTGCTTAACCGCACCTGGCCGTTTGCAGTGAAATGAGATGCAGATCACAAAATGATTGTCTTTTCGCCAGCAAACGTTTTAAGATCAGCGTCACATCTTCCCCTGAATCACCAGTCCAGAGCTTATGACTACGAATACGGTCTCACGCAAGGTAGCGTGGCTACGTGTCGTGACGTTGGCCATCGCCGCGTTTATTTTTAACACCACAGAATTTGCCCCGGTCGGTCTGCTGTCGGATATTGCCGACAGCTTCGGCATGGAAACCGCCCAGGTGGGCATGATGCTGACCATCTACGCATGGGTGGTGGCGTTAATGTCGCTGCCGTTTATGCTGCTGACCAGCAAAGTGGAGCGTCGGCGGTTGCTCATCGGCCTGTTTATTCTGTTTATCGCCAGCCATGTGCTGTCGTTCTTTGCATGGAATTTTGACGTGCTGGTCATCAGCCGCATCGGCATCGCCTTCGCCCATGCGGTGTTCTGGTCGATAACGTCGGCGCTGGCCATCCGCATGGCGCCTCCGGGCAAACGGGCGCAGGCGCTGAGCCTGATCGCCACCGGTACCGCGCTGGCGATGGTGTTTGGCATTCCGATCGGCCGCATCATCGGCCAGTATTTTGGCTGGCGGATGACCTTCCTGGCGATCGGCCTCGGCGCCTTAGCCACTCTGGCCTGCCTGGTGAAACTGCTGCCGACGCTGCCGAGCGAACACTCAGGCTCGCTGAAAAGCCTGCCGGTGCTGTTCCGTCGCCCGGCGTTGGTCAGCGTGTACATTCTGACCGTGGTGGTGGTGACCGCCCATTATACCGCCTACAGCTATATCGAACCCTTCGTCCAGACGGTGGCGGGTCTGAGCGGCAATTTTGCCACCGTACTGCTGCTGATCCTCGGCGGGGCCGGGATTATCGGCAGCATTCTGTTCGGCAAGCTCGGTAACCAGCACGCTTCGGGGCTGATAAGCCTCGCCATCGGCCTGCTGCTGGCCTGTCTGCTGCTGCTTTTGCCGGCCTCGCATAACCCGCACCACCTGATGCTGCTCAGCATCTTCTGGGGGGTGGCGATCATGATTATCGGTCTCGGCATGCAGGTGAAAGTGCTGGCCTCCGCCCCGGACGCTACCGACGTCGCCATGTCGCTGTTCTCGGGCATTTTTAACATCGGCATTGGCGCCGGCGCGCTGGTGGGCAGCCAGGTGAGTCTGCACCTCTCTATGGCCTCCATCGGCTACATCGGCGCCATCCCGGCGCTGGCAGGCCTGATCTGGGCCCTGCTGATCTTCCGTCGCTGGCCGGTATCGCTGGAAGAGCACCAGCCGCACCACTCTTGATTGAGCCGCAAAAAAAAGCCCGTCGGTATCGCTCCGGCGGGCTTTTGTCTCTCTGCGCATCACCGCGGTCAGGGATGCCAGGTCGAAATGATCTCCAGCACGCCGTTAATAATGAACTGCACGCCCATGCAGACCAGCAGGAAGCCCATCAGCCGCGAAATGGCCTCAATGCCGCCTTTGCCTACCAGACGCATAATCGCCCCCGAACTGCGCAGGCAACCCCAGAGAATGATCGCCAACAGGGCAAAGATAATCGGCGGCGCCGCCAGCACCACCCACTCCGGGAAGTCCACGCCGTGCTTCACGGTTGAGGCGGAACTGATGATCATCGCGATGGTGCCCGGACCGGCGGTGCTTGGCATGGCCAGCGGCACAAAGGCGATATTGGCGGTTGGCTCATCCTGTAGCTCTTCCGATTTGATCTTCGCTTCCATCGAATCGTGGGCTTTTTGCTGGGGGAACAGCATGCGGAAACCGATAAAGGCCACAATCAACCCCCCGGCGATACGCAGCCCAGGTATTGATATGCCGAATGTATTCATCACCACCTGGCCGGCATACCACGACACCATCAGGATGGCGAAGACATACACCGAAGCCATCAACGCCTGTTTGTTCCGCTCGGCGTTGTTCATATTGCCCGCCAGGCCAAGGAACAGCGCCACGGTAGTCAGCGGATTCGCCAGCGGTAACAGCACCGCCAGGCCGAGCCCTATCGCTTTAAACAAATCAAACATAGTTAAAAAAAGTCCCGTAAATATTCATTTTTTAAGGATGGTTTCACGCCGTGAGTATACCGTCTTCAACAATTCCAACGCCAGCCTGCTGATAAATCACCTTCGCCAAAAATTAACAAGCGTTAGAAAATTCACAAACAGTGACCCGTGTCGAATTTTCTTGTTTTAGCAAATCGTGGCATCGGCCAATTCATAATGTTGACTTATGATTGCCTGGGCAATAGTATCACTCGCAACTAAATCATTGCCTGGGCAACCATCATGAAAAGTACCAGCGACCTGTTCAACGAGATGATCCCGCTGGGCCGCTTGATCCAGATGGTTAACCAGAAAAAAGATCGCCTGCTCAACGACTACCTCTCACCCATGGATATTACCGCGACCCAGTTCCGGGTGCTCTGTTCCATTCGTTGCGAGGTATGTATTACCCCCGTTGAGCTGAAAACCGTGCTTTCCGTCGACCCGGGCGCGATGACGCGTATGCTCGACCGCCTGGCGTGTAAAGGCTGGATTGAACGGTTACCCAACCCCGCTGACAAGCGTGGCGTGCTGGTACAGTTGACGCCAGACGGCGCAGCCCTTTGCGAGCAGTGTCATCAGGTTGTGGGTCAGAAGTTACACCAGGAGTTAACAAAAAATCTGTCGGCGGACGAAGTCGCCATGCTTGAGCAACTCCTCAAGAAGGTCCTGCCGTAAAAATAAGAAGAGGTAAGATGATGTCCAGACGTAATAATGACGCCATCACTATCCATAGTATTTTGTCGTGGATCGAGGATAACCTGGAATCGCCCCTGTCGCTGGAAAAAGTGTCTGAGCGCTCAGGTTACTCCAAGTGGCACCTGCAACGTATGTTTAAGAAAGAGACCGGCCATTCCCTCGGCCAGTACATCCGCAGCCGTAAGCTGACGGAGATTGCGCAAAAGCTCAAGCAGAGCAATGAACCAATCCTGTACCTGGCGGAACGCTACGGTTTCGAATCGCAGCAGACCCTGACGCGAACGTTTAAAAACTATTTCGATGTTCCGCCCCACAAATATCGCATAACGAATGTACCTGGCGAATCCCGCTATCTGCATCCGCTAAATAACTGTTGTTAATCGCCTGCATTATTAAAGACGTATTGAGGAAATCATGAAACTATTCGCTGCCGCAGCCATCGTCGTTCTGTCGCTGGCATCCAGCTTCAGCTATGCGGAGCAAACCACCACGCCGGTGCGGCAAAACCAGCGTGACACAATGATTCTCCCTTCGGAACATAACGACTCGCCGTTTGATTTCAATCATATGGCGGCCGGCAATGATAAATCTGACGAACTTGGCGTGCCGTACTACCAGCAGCACGACCTGTGATGCCATTACACGCATACTTGTGTATAGCCCCGTCTCCGGGGCTTTTTTTTACCCGCGCGCCATGCCCGGCCGCACCAGACGCAGACCGAAAACGTTGATATAGAGCCCGGCCATGATCAGCGCCGCCCCGGCGAGCTGCAGTCCGCTCAGCGTCTCTCCCAGCAGCAGCGCGGCGCTGGCCATCCCCACCACCGGCACCAGCAGCGACAGCGGCGCCACCCGCCAGGTTTCATACCGCCCCAGCAGCGAGCCCCAGATACCGTAGCCGACAATAGTGGCGATAAACGCCAGGTAAAGCAGCGAGAGAACCGTCAGCACATCGATCTGGCGCAGACTCGCCAGCATCAACTGCGGGCCATCGATCAGCCACGAGGCGAGCATAAACGGCAGCACCGGGATCAATGCGCTCCACACCACCAGCGACATGATCGGCGGCCGGGTCGCCTGGGACATGATTTTTTTGTTGAAAATATTGCCGCAGGCCCAGCTGAGCGCCGCCGCCAGGGTCAGCATAAAGCCCACCAGCGGGACATGTTCCCCTCCGAGGCTCCCCTCCACCAGCACCAGCACGCCGAAGATCGCCAGAGCGATCCCCGCCAGCTGCTTGCCCTGCAGGCGTTCGCCAAAGACGAAGGCGCCGAGGATGATGGTAAAGAAGGCTTGCGCCTGCAGAACCAGCGACGCCAGCCCCGCCGGCATGCCCAGGCCGATAGCGCAGAACAGAAAGGCAAACTGGCCAAAGCTAATGGTCAGGCCATAGCCCAACAGCAGGCGCAGCGGAATGGCTGGCCGGGCGACAAACAGCAGCGCCGGGAAGGCCACCAGCATAAAGCGCAGGCCCGCCAGCATCAGCGGCGGCATATTGTGCAATCCCAGCTTAATCACCACGAAGTTAAGCCCCCACACCACCACTACCAGCAGCGCCAGCAGTCCATCTTTCCTCGTCATACCCCTGCCTCTGTCGTTATTAGAATTTTTGTGAACAAAATCAAAGTAGCGAAAAAGCGGCCGCCAGGATAGATCATTATTTTTGGCAGGTTCAGAAGTGCCGATCGCGACCGGGGCGACCTGTACAAGGCGTGATGACCGTGTTATTTGTGATCGAAGACATAAAATTATAACAACATGACAGGCAAGGAAATCATGATCACCACACTCCGGCGCTCCACCATCGCGCTGCTGGCATCGTCGTTACTGTTGACTATCGGCCGCGGGGCCACACTGCCGTTTATGACCATCTACCTCACCCGACGCTATCAGCTGGAGGTGGATGTGATCGGCTACGCCCTGTCGCTGGCCCTGGTGGTCGGCGTGCTGTTCAGCATGGGCTTTGGCATCCTCGCGGACAAGTTCGACAAAAAGCGCTATATGGTGTGGTCAGTGCTGGTATTTATCCTCGGTTTCAGCGCGATACCGCTGGTCCATAACGCGACCCTGGTGGTGATCTTCTTTGCGCTGATCAACTGCGCCTATTCGGTCTTTTCCACCGTACTGAAAGCCTGGTTCGCCGACCGGCTGACGGCGGAGAAAAAAGCGCGCATCTTCTCGCTGAACTACACCATCCTCAACATCGGCTGGACCGTCGGGCCGCCTATCGGCACGCTGCTGGTGATGCACAGCATTAATCTGCCCTTCTGGCTGGCGGCGGCCTGCGCCGCCTTCCCGCTGGTGTTTATTCAGCTGTTTCTCCAGCGGGATGGGGCCGCCGCCGCCCAGCCGGGAGCTGCCGCCTGGACGCCTTCGGTGCTGCTGCGCGACCGCGCGCTGCTGTGGTTTACCTGTTCCGGGCTGCTGGCCTCCTTCGTCGGCGGCGCCTTCGCCTCCTGTATCTCGCAGTACGTGCTGGTGGTCGCCAGCAGCGACTTCGCCGAGAAAGTCGTGGCCGTGGTGCTGCCGGTTAACGCCGCGGTGGTCGTCGCCCTGCAGTACGCCGTTGGCCGGCGGCTGAGCGCGAGAAATATCCGCCCGCTGATGACCTTCGGTACCGTCTGCTTTGTGATCGGCCTCGTGGGCTTTATGTTCTCCGGCGCCAGCCTGTGGGCGTGGGGGATCTCGGCGGCGATCTTCACCCTTGGCGAGGTGATTTATGCCCCCGGCGAGTATATGCTGATTGACCATATCGCCCCGCCGGGAATGAAGGCCAGCTACTTCTCCGCTCAGTCGCTGGGATGGCTGGGCGCGGCCTTCAACCCGATGTTCACCGGGTTGATCCTCACCCATCTGCCGCACTGGTCGCTGTTTGTCATTCTTATCGTGGCTATTGTCGCCGCCTGGCTGATGATTTTCCGGGGGATCAATGCCCGTCCCTGGCAGCCGGATTCTCCGCTGGCCAGGGCCTGACGCCAGCTGACATGCGGCTGTCAGGTTACTGTCGGGCCGTTGTCGGGTCGCTGTCGTGGTGGCTGGCGGCCCGCTTTTCCATACTCCATCACAGGTTTACATCCGCAGAACGTCATGGAGCATATGAATATGAACAGCATCAATCAGGTCAAACAATTACGGCTGCAGCGCGCCTGGTCCCAGGAACAGCTGGCCGAAATGGCGGGGCTCAGCGTCCGCACGATCCAGCGCATTGAGAATGGCGAACGCCCGGGGCTGGAGACCCTCAGCGCCCTCGCCGCGGTCTTTGAGGTGACGGTGGCCGAGATCGGCGGCGAAGCCTCGCGGGAGGGCGCGCCGGGTCCGCAAGCTTCGCTGGATCTGCGTATAGAGGAAGCGAAAGCGCGGGTGCAGCAGGAGAGCCGCTTTTTTCGTTCGCTGTCGGTGGCGCTGGTGGTCTGCATGCTGCTGGCGGTGCTCAACCGGTACACGAACCCGCAGGACTACTGGTCCGGCTGGGTCGCCCTGATCTGGGGCGCTCTGCTGGTGGTGAGAGGATTACGTCTGTTCGTCTTTGGCGAATGGATCAAAAACTGGCGCCAGGCGCGCCTGCAGCGGCTGCTGCGTAAATAGCATGGAAACCGGCGGCGCGCGCCGCCGGCCCGATCAGATAGTCACCATGGCGCGCACGCCGTCGGTTTCCATATCTCCGCCCTTTCCCTGCTGGACGATGGCGCCGCGCGACATCACCAGGTAGTGGTCCGCCAGCCCGGCGGCAAAGTCATAGAATTGCTCCACCAGCAGAATGGCCATATCCCCGCGGCTCGCCAGTTGACGGATCACCTCGCCAATCTCTTTGATGACCGAGGGCTGGATCCCCTCGGTGGGCTCATCGAGGATCAGCAGCTGCGGACGGCTGGCCAGCGCGCGGCCGATCGCCAGCTGCTGCTGCTGACCGCCGGATAAGTCACCGCCCCGCCGCTGCTTCATGGTCTTGAGCACCGGGAAAAGCTGGTAAATCTCCTCCGGCACCTGCTGCGCCTCGCGGGCGGGAAAGCGCGACAGCCCCATCAGCAGGTTTTCTTCCACCGTCAGGCGAGGAAAAATCTCGCGTCCCTGGGGGACGTAGGCCACCCCGGCCTGCACCCGCTGGTGCGGTTTACGGTGGGTGATGTTCTGATCCTGCCAGCGCACCTCGCCGCTGCGCGCCGGAATAAGCCCCATCAGACATTTCAGCAGGGTGGTCTTACCGACGCCGTTGCGCCCCAGCAGGCAGGTGACCTCGCCCTGACGGGCGGTAAAATCCACCCCGCGCAAGATGTGGCTCCCGCCGTAGTACTGATGTAACTGACTCACCTGTAACATTGGCGCTCCTTAACGTCCCAGATAAACTTCAATGACCTGCTCATTGGCCTGCACCTCCCGCAGCGACCCCTCCGCCAGCACCTGGCCCTGATGCAGGACCGTCACCCGGTCGGCGATGGTCTCGACAAACCCCATGTCGTGCTCCACTACCATCAGGGAGTGCTGTCCGGCCAGCGTGCGAAACAGCTCCGCGGTATATTCGGTTTCCGCATCGGTCATGCCGGCCGCTGGCTCATCAAGCAGCAGCAGATGCGGCTCCTGCACCAGCAGCATGCCGATCTCAAGAAACTGTTTCTGGCCATGGGACAGCAGACCCGCCTGGCGGTAGCGTTCGCCGTCGAGGCGCAGCAGGCGCAGCACCTCATTCAGCCGATCGTCCTGTTCGCTGCTCAGCCGGGCGCGCAGGCTGGCCCACACCGATTTATCCCCCTTCATCGCCAGGGCGAGATTTTCCGCCACCGTCAGCGCTTCGAAGACCGTCGGCTTTTGAAACTTGCGCCCGATACCCTGGCGGGCGATGGCCACCGGGTCGAGAGTAGTCAGATCCACCGACTGGTCATAGATCGCTTTGCCGCTCTGCGGCCGGGTTTTACCGGTGATCACGTCCATCAGGGTGGTCTTGCCCGCGCCGTTGGGGCCGATCACGCAGCGCAGCTCGCCGACGCCTATCGACAGCGACAGATCCGTCAGCGCCCGGAAACCGTCAAAGCTGACGTTAATGTTCTCCAGCTGCAGTACCGGGTCGGTTTGCGCACGGAAGCGATCTCCGGGCAGCTGGCGGGTAAACAGTCCTTCATCCGGTTGCATTAGCGGTCTCCTCGACGCAGCAGCCCCATCACCCCGCGGGGTAAAAACAGGGTCACGATGATGAACATGAGGCCAAGAAACAGCTGCCAGTACTCCGGCATCGCCACGGTGAAAATGCTTTTCGCGCCATTGACCAGCCCGGCGCCAAGCACCGGGCCGATCAGGGTGCCGCGCCCGCCGAGCGCCACCCAGATGGCGGCCTCGATGGAGTTGGTCGGCGACATTTCGCTGGGGTTGATGATCCCCACCTGCGGGACGTATAACGCCCCCGCCAGGCCGCAGAGCACCGCCGACAGCGTCCACACCAGCAGCTTGAAGCCGCGCGGGTCGTACCCGCAGAACATCAGGCGGTTCTCGGCATCCCGCACCGCGGTGAGGATGCGGCCAAACTTACTCTGCGCCAGCGCCGAGCCCAGCCACAGGGTCAGCAACAGCAGCAGAACCGTGGCCATAAACAGCGCCGCCCGGGTGCCGGTGGCGGTGACCGGAAAGCCCAGCAGCGTGGTAAATCCGGTGAAGCCGTTGTTACCGCCAAACCCGGTCTCGTTGCGAAAGAACAGCAGCATACCGGCATAGGTCAAGGCCTGGGTCATGATCGAGAAATAGACCCCTTTGATCTTCGAGCGGAAGGCGAACCAGCCGAAAACCAGCGCCAGCAGGCCGGGAACCAGCACCACCAGCGCCATCGCCCAGGCGAAATGCTGCGTGCCCCACCAGAACCAGGGCAGCTCGTTCCAGGAGAGAAAAGACATGAACGCCGGCAGACCGTCCCCCGCCGCCTGGCGCATCAGGTACATGCCCATGGCGTACCCGCCGAGGGCAAAGAAAATCCCGTGGCCAAGGGATAGCATACCCGCGTAGCCCCAGACCAGATCCAGCGCCACCGCCACGATGGCGTAGCAGAGGATTTTACCGCTCAGGGTCAGCAGCCAGCTCGGCACCGCCAGCGGATGGGAGGCCGGCAGCAGCGCCAGGAATGGCATGCTCAGCAGCCCCAGCACTAACAGGATCCCCAGCCAGCGCAGAGGCCGCGGCGCGCGCTGCGCCAGCGTTAAGGTAATGGGTTGGCTCATCAGTCAATCACCCTCCCTTTCAGCGCGAACAGGCCCTGCGGGCGTTTCTGAATAAACAGAATAATCATCACCAGGATCAGGATCTTGCCCAGCACCGCGCCCATCTGAGGTTCAAGAATTTTGTTGAAAATGCCCAGCCCAAAGGCTGCCGCCACGCTGCCGGCCAGCTGGCCGACGCCGCCCAGGACCACCACCAGGAACGAGTCGATGATATAGCCCTGACCCAGCTCCGGGCCGACGTTGCCAAGCTGCGACAGCGCCACGCCGCCCAGCCCGGCAATACCGGATCCGAGACCAAAGGCCAGCATATCCACCCGCCCGGTAGGCACGCCGCAGCAGGCGGCCATCGCCCGGTTCTGCGTCACGGCGCGGACGTTCATTCCGAGGCGGGTGCGGTTCAGGATGAGCCAGGTAAAGCACAGCACCAGCAGGACGAACGCCAGCACCGCCAGCCGGTTCCACGGCAGGATCAGGTTCGGCAGGACCTGCACGCCGCCGGAGAGCCAGGCGGGGTTCGCCACCTCCACGTTCTGCGCGCCGAACAGCATCCGCACCAGCTGAATAAGCATCAGGCTGATCCCCCAGGTGGCGAGCAGCGTCTCCAGCGGCCGACCATACAGATGACGAATAATGGTGCGCTCGAGCGCCATGCCGATCCCGGCGGTGACCAGGAAGGCCACCGGCAGCGCGACCAGCGGATAAAAGGCCAGCCACTGCGGCGCGAGCTGCGCCAGGACCTGCTGTACCAGCCAGCAGCTGTAGGCGCCGATCATCAGCATCTCGCCATTGGCCATGTTAATCACCCCCAGCAGGCCGTAGGTGATCGCCAGCCCCAGCGCGGCCAGCAGCAGCACCGAGCCCAAAGACAGCCCCATAAAGGCCTGGCCCAGCAGATCGCCGAGCAGCAGACGATGTTTGATCTTTTGCAGGCTGTCGCTGGCCGCCTCGCGCACCGCCGCATCCGGCTCATGCTGGGCATCGGTAAAGGGGATCAGCAGCGCCTGGGTTTCCGGGTCCGCGGAATGGCCGAGCAGCGTCACGGCGGACAGCCGCGCGCTGGCCTCAGGCTGAGTCAACTGCAGGCGCGCCAGCGCCACCTCCAGCAGGCCCCGCACATTATCATCGCTCTCCGCCTTCAGCCGCTGCTGCAGCAGAGCGGCCATGGCCGGGGTCGCTTCCCGCTGTAGGGTGCGCGCCGCGGACGCTCGATCTGTGACGTTGTCACTTAAAATAAGATGGCTGGCCAGCGCGCCGGCAGCCAGATTGCGCAGGCGGTTGGTCAGACGGACCGGCCGGGTGTCGCCCTGCGGCGCGGCGGCGGCGCCCAGCGGTTGTAAGCCGCCCTGTCGGACGCGGAAGGCATGTTTTCCGTCGTCCATCACCAGGCTTTCGCTGGTTAACGCCCGCAGCAACGGCAGGCGATCCGCCTGCGGCGCTGCCGCCCACTGGGTCAACAGCTGCGCCTGCTGGCTGCGGCTGGCGGCGACGAAATCATCCGCCTCCGCGGCCTGCGCCCGCCATGGCAGCAAGCTCAGCAGCAGCGCCAACACACTCATGAGACGCAATGCGTTCATGTCGTTCTCCTCTGGTCAGCGGCCGACGGGCGCGACGCTCCCGCCCCGTCGGCCCTGGCGCTTACTGGCTGACGGTTTTCACCGGATGGTCAGGTTTCTTATCATTACCGGGGATCCACGGGCTCCACGGCTGCGCGCGGACGGGCTCATCGGTCTGCCAGACCACATTGAACTGGCCGTTGCCTTCGATTTCACCGATCATCACCGGCTTGTGCAGATGGTGGTTGGTGGCATCCATCGTCAGGGTAAAACCGGACGGCGCTTTAAAGGTTTGCCCGGCCATGGCGTCGCGCACTTTGTCCACGTCGGTGGTGCCGGCTTTGGTCACCGCCTGCGCCCACATATGCAGACCCACCCAGGTCGCCTCCATCGGGTCGTTGGTCACCACCGTATCGGCATTCGGCAGCTTGTGCGCTTTGGCGTAAGCGCGATAGTCGGCGACAAAGGCTTTATTGGTCGGGTTATCGACCGACTCAAAGTAGTTCCATGCCGCGAGGTTGCCGACCAGCGGTTTGGTATCGATACCGCGCAGCTCCTCTTCTCCCACCGAGAAGGCCACCACCGGCACGTCGGTCGCTTTCAGACCCTGGTTAGCCAGCTCTTTGTAGAAAGGCACGTTGGAATCGCCGTTGATGGTGGAGACCACCGCCGTTTTGCCGCCGGCGGAGAATTTTTTGATATTGGCGACGATGGTCTGGTAATCGCTATAGCCGAACGGGGTGTAGACTTCTTCGATATCTTTGTCCTGGATCCCTTTGGCATGCAGGAAGGCGCGAAGGATCTTGTTGGTGGTGCGCGGATAGACGTAGTCGGTTCCCAGCAGGAAGAAGCGTTTGGCGCCGCCGCCGTCCTCGCTCAGCAGGTATTCCACCGCCGGGATGGCCTGCTGGTTAGGCGCCGCGCCGGTATAGAAGACGTTGGGGGACATCTCTTCCCCTTCGTACTGTACCGGGTAGAACAGCAGGCCGTTCAGCTCCTCAAACACCGGTAGCACCGATTTACGCGAGACCGAGGTCCAGCAGCCGAACACCACCGCCACCTTGTCCTGGGCCAGCAGCTGGCGCGCCTTCTCGGCGAACAGCGGCCAGTTGGAGGCCGGGTCGACCACTACCGGCTCCAGCTTCTTGCCCAGCACCCCGCCTTTGGCGTTGATGTCGTCGATGGCCATCAGGGCGACGTCCTTCAGCGGCGTTTCGGAAATCGCCATCGTCCCGGAGAGCGAATGCATAATCCCGACTTTAATGGTGTCGGCGGCATAGGCCTGGAATGAGAGACCCATAGCCATTACAGAGGCGGAGAGTGCAAAAGCTTTTAATAACGTTCTTCGTTGCATGATTCACTCCTGAGTAGCGCAAAAATAAAGAATTAACAGCTAACCAGAGGTGATAAGGCAAAAACGGTGCCAGGTTGTGAGAACAGCGGGATGCGGCGCAGGCGGAGGGCGGAGGCGAAGGAGATGGCAGCGTTGCCTCATCACGGTGCAACGCTGCGCTAAGAAAGGCATTACCAAACGTCGGCGGCGATGGCGGTCACCAGACGAACTTTTTGCCACTGCTGGTCTTCGCTGAGGGCGTTACCCTCTTCCGTGGAGGCGAAACCGCACTGCGGACTCAGGCAGATCTGCTCAAGCGGAACATACTGCGCCGCCTCGGCGAGACGCGCTTTGACCCCCTGCGGGTTCTCCAGCTCGCCGTTTTTGGTGGTGATCAACCCGAGGACCACCTGCTGATGGCCGGGACGAATAAAGCGCAGCGGCGCGAAATCCCCGGAGCGGTCGTTGTCATATTCGAGGAAGAAGGCATCGACATTGACGCCGCCAAACAGCACCTCGGCCACCGGCTCGTAACCGCCCTCCGAGATCCAGGTTGAGCGGAAATTACCCCGGCAGACGTGGAGGCCCACCGTCAGATCGGCCGGTTTGCCTTCCAGCGCCTGGTTCAGCACCCGGGCATAAATGCGCGCCAGCGCATCCGGATCGTCGCCGCGCTCGCGTACCTGCTGACGCTGGGCATCGGAGCACAGATAGGCCCAGACGGTATCGTCCAGCTGCAGATAGCGACAGCCGGCGTCATAAAAGGCGCGGATCGCGTCGCGCCAGGTGGTGGCCAGGTCGTCGAAGTAGTCGCTGAGATCCGGGTAAACGGTGGCATCAATATCTTTCCGACCGCCGCGGAAGTGCAGTACGCTCGGGCTGGGAATGGTCATCTTCGGCTGCGCGTCGCCGCTGATGCTTTTCAGATAGCGGAAATCCTCCAGCATCGGGTGGTCGCCGAACGCCAGCTTGCCGGTAACGCGCACGCCGTGGGCTTTGGTCTGCACGCCGTTGAACTGGATCCCCTGCTCGGCATCGTAACGCTCAACGCCCTGCAGGCCGTCGAAGAAATCGAAATGCCACCATGCGCGACGAAACTCGCCGTCGGTGACCACGTGCAGGCCGCAGTCGCACTGCTGCTGGACCAGATGACGGATAGCGTTATTCTCAATTTCGCGCAGCTGACCGGCGTCGATCAGCCCCTCCGCCAGCTGCTGACGCGCCTGTTTGATACTGTCCGGACGCAAAAAACTGCCGACGATGTCTGCGCGGAACGGGGCCTGTTGACGTTGCATGCTGTCTCCTTAGCGGTGGGCGCGTTAGTTGCCCACCGTGATAGTTCATTATTTGAATTTTTAGACTTCTGGATGGCTATATGTCCAGATACTGGCATGCAGGTCGACGGGCCGCAAACGAGAATATTTCATGGTACATGAAAAATATTCACTTACCGGCGACAAACGCATAACCCTCATCTTCCCAGCCGGTGATCCCGCCGAGCATCATTTTCACCGGCCGCCCCAGTTCGGCCAGCTTCAGCGCGGCTACGTCGGCACCGTTGCAGTGCGGCCCGGCGCAATAGACCACAAACAGGGTCTCCGCCGGCCAGGCCGCCATTCTCTCGGCGCTGATCTGGCTGTGCGGAAGATGCAGCGCGCCGGGCAGGTGACGCCTGGCGAAGGCCTCCTCGCTGCCGACCACGTGCAGCAGGACAAAGTCGACCTCGCCGGCACGCTGGGCGCTGTGCACATCGGCGCAGTCGGTCTCGAGATGCAGCTTATGGCGGAACCAGCGGATAGCCTCGGCGGAGGTGGCGGGGGTAAATTGGCTTACTACACTCATGGCGTCTTCTCCTTGTCTGTGATAACACTACTTTACTGACGCCCATCACCCTTATCTGCCGGCAACCATGACAGAAAACGCTAACATCCTGACAACCCCTTCGGTGACACTGTCACCTCATCGCGTGGTGGCCCTCGCCTACGATGGCCTGTGCACGTTTGAGTTTGGCGTGGCCGTGGAGATCTTCGGCCTGCCGCGCCCGGAAATGGGCGAGCGTTGGTACCAGTTCGCCGTCGCCGCCGTCGATGAAGGGCCTTTGAGAGCCACCGGCGGGTTCCGCCTGATGACCGACGGCGGCCCTGAGCTTCTCGCCCAGGCGCAGACCATCGTGGTCCCGGGCTGGCGCGGCATCGACGCCCCGGTCCCCGAAGCGCTGTGCGCCGCCCTGGCCGCCGCTCACGCCCGCGGATGCCGAATAATCTCCATCTGTTCCGGAGTGTTCGTTCTCGCCGCCGCCGGGCTGCTCAATGGCCGCCAGGCGACAACCCACTGGCGCTACACCGCGGCGCTGCAGTCCCGTTTTCCACAGATCCAGGTGGTGGAGGATGTCCTTTACGTGGGCGATGAGTTGCTGATGACGTCCGCCGGCAGCGCGGCGGGGATCGACCTCTGTCTGCATCTGGTGCGCGAGGATTTTGGCAGCGAGGCAGCGAATGTGGTCGCTCGCCGCCTGGTGGTCTCTCCCCATCGCGACGGCGGTCAGGCGCAGCAGGTCCTGCGTCCGGTGGCCCGCAGCCGGGAGAGTCTGCGCCTTGGCCAGCTGTTTGATTATCTGCACCAGCATCTCGCCGCCAGCCACACCGTCGCCTCGCTCGCGCAGCGCGCCGGCATGGGAACGCGCACCTTTTTGCGCCGCTTTGAAGAGGCCACTGGCAAAACCCCCGCCCGCTGGCTGCTGGAGGAGCGTCTGCTGCGCGCCCGTCAGCACCTGACGGAGAGCACGATGGGCATCGACCAGATCGCTGAGCGCTGCGGATTTGCCAGCGCTGGCACCCTGCGCCACCATTTTCGCCTGCGCTTCGCGCTAAGCCCGCTGCAGTACCGTAAACAGTTTGCTACTTCTCCGATTGCAAAATCCTCGCAGCCACGGACAATAGATGGCCACAGTAAACCGGTCGCCAGGATGGTCGATGATGAAGAAAGAGTGTCGGGTAGTGATCTATAAAGAGGGCCTGCTGGGCAGCCTGTTTTTTGGCGAAGCCAAAGCCGACCCTGACAAAATGAGCCAGTTTCTCAGCAGCTATACCCGCGAGGGCTGGGAGGTAAAAACCATGTCGGTGGAGCGCCGCCGTACCGCCCTGTTCTGGTCGCGGGAAGCGTATCTGTTTGTGCTTGAAAGGCCCCTCTGACGGAGCCTGCGCCTGGTTTGCAGCTTAAGCCAGGCGTTGCCCGGCATCCGCGCTCAGGGCTGGCGGATATAGCCCTGCTCGTGCATTTTGCGCATGCCCTCCTCGCCAGCGCAGACCATCCCGGTGGTCAGCATGGCAAAACCAAAACGCTGATAGAACGCGATTTTATCGGCCACCGCATAGATAAAAATTTTGCCAAAGGGCAGCAACTGCTCCCGAACCGCCAGCATCAGCTGTTGTCCGTAACCCTGTCCCTGTCGGTCGGGGACGATCGCCACATCCGACAAGTAGCTGCTCCAGGTGCAGTCGCTGATGGCGCGCGCCACGGCAATCAGCTGACCGTTCTCATAGCCAAACCAGCAGAAGGTGCTCTGGCGAAACGCCTGCTCCAGCTGCTGAACATCACGTTCATTCAGCCCGGCCTCGGCGACGATGGCCCGCACCCGCCGCCAGTCTACCCGCGCAATCGCCTCTTTGCCCTCAATCACCATCATGACCTTGTCTCCCGCCGTGTTCGGCATCTATCCCGGAAGAAAGATGTAGCATGCCGCCGCCGGGGATGCCAGGCGAAAAAACCAACGGAAGAACGGGGGAAACGGGGGGAGGCAAAAAAAATACCGCCATGTGACTGGCGGTAAATCAATGCTTGCATGGATAGATTGTTTTTTGCATTTTTCGCAGGCAGAGGATCCTGACCTCTCTACGTTTGATCCCGAGGTTAGCATGGTCAACCTCAATAAATCCTCAACGGTCTGCGGCTAAAGCTTCTCCACCAACGCTTTTAGCTGCGCCAGGGTCTGCTGCCGGTCCTCCGCGTCGGCGAGCGGCCACGCCGACTGGCGCACGATGAGCCGGGTCGGCAGCAGCTCGCGGATCCGCATCTGCGGGGCCGCCATCAGAGCAATCAGCCGCTCCACGGCCCGTTTGCCCAGCAGATCGAAGTCCTGCGCCACCGTGGTGAGCGGCGGCTGAAAGTAGAGACTGTCGGCGGTGTCGTCATAGCCGGTCACCGATACCGCCTGGCTGCCGCTGCGATTGAGCTGGGCCAGCGCGCTGAGTACCCCGAGCGCCATCTGATCGTTGGCCACCACAATGGCGCTGATCCGCGGCTGGAGGTGCAGCAGTTCGAAGGTTTTCTGCCAGCCGCTGGCGGCGCTCCAGTCACCGAACACCGTGGTTGAACGGGCAATGTTCAGACTGTGCAGCGCCTCGCGCCAGCTGGCGAGACGCAGACGGGCGGAAACCGAACTTTCCGGCCCCGCCAGCAGGCCAAATTCGCGATGCCCGAGCTCCCACAGATGGCGCACGCAGGCTCCGCAGCCGTCGCGATGGTCGAAGCGCACGCAGCAGACATCGGCCTCCGGGGAGACGTCAAGAAACAGGCAGGCCATATCCGGGTTCTCTTTAACCAGCCGCTCGGCGGTGGCGCTCTCCAGCGGCAGGCTGACGATCACCCCGCGAATATGCTGGGCGCGCAGTTCGTCCAGCCGGGCCTGCAGCGCGGCGAAGTCGGCCTGCGCTGGCATCGCTATCGCCACCTCCAGCTGGTGCAGGCTGGCATGGCTCTTTACCGCGGCGGCGATCTGCGAGGGGGCATGCAGGGTCAGCGAGGCGGTAATCAGCCCAATGGAGGGCGCCGCTTTGCCGGCGAGCAGCTGCGCCGAGCGGTTAGGCACGTAGTGCAGCGTCTGCATCGCGCGGATCACCTGCTCGCGGGTGCGGGCTGACACCACTTCCGGACGGTTCAGGACCCGGGAGACCGTCTGTTGGGAGACGCCCGCCGCGCGGGCGACATCCTCCAGGGTTGCGGTACGACGCGGCATAGTTTCTCCTCATCGACAAAATGTCGTGCGCTAACATTTTATGTTTAACGCACGACAAAAAACAGTGTATTACCCCCGCTTTCGTGATCGTCTGTCAATTTCATTTCCGCCGTCGTTGCTGGAAAAAACAAATTACCCGATAACGTTCTTCATCCTGTTTAGCGATCGACATTTTCTGACTTACCGGGGATTACTATGCCAATAAGCGATACCAGTCGCCGCCACGCGCCTGACTTCCACGCCGTCCTCGCCCGCGAAGACTGGCAGAACCAGACCATTACCCATCTCAACCGCCTGCCGGCCCATCCCGCGTTCGCCAGCTGGCGCGATGAGCTTGCCGCCCGCGATAATCATCCTTCGCCCCATCGTCGTCAGCTGGACGGCGAGTGGCAATTTGCTTACGCCCGCAGCCCGTTTGCCGTCGATGCGCAGTGGCTGACGCAGGACCTGCCGGGCAGCCGCGGCACGCCGGTGCCCTCCAACTGGCAGATGGAGGGCTATGACGCGCCGATCTACACCAACGTCCGCTACCCCATCGACACCACCCCGCCGCGGGTGCCGGAGGATAACCCAACCGGCTGTTACTCCCTGCACGTTGCGATCGATGACGCCTGGCGCGCGGACGGGCAGACGCAGATTATTTTCGACGGCGTTAACTCGGCCTTTCATCTCTGGTGCAACGGCGCCTGGGTCGGTTACTCCCAGGACAGCCGCCTGCCGGCGGCGTTCGATCTAAGCCCTTTTCTGCGTCCGGGCGACAACCGCCTGTGCGTGATGGTCATGCGCTGGAGCGCCGGCAGCTGGCTGGAAGACCAGGATATGTGGCGGATGAGCGGTATTTTCCGCTCGGTGTGGCTGCTGAATAAGCCGCACCAGCGACTGAGCGACGTCCAGCTGACGCCGACCCTTGACGCCCTCTGCCGCGACGGCACTCTGCAGGTCCAGGCGACCGTCGAGGCGACTGAAGCGGCGCTTGCCGGGCTCAGCGTCGGGGTTAGCCTGTGGCGCGGCGAGCAGCCTGTCGTTGCCCACCGTCAGCCGTTAGGCACCCCGACGGTGGATGAGCGCGGCCGTTACGCCGAACGGGTCGATTTCTCCCTGGCGGTGGCGGCGCCGGCGCACTGGAGCGCGGAAACCCCGGATTGCTACCGGGCGGTGGTCACCCTGTGGCGCGGCGAGGCATTGCTGGAGGCAGAGGCGTGGGATATCGGTTTTCGCCGCATCGAGATCGCCGACGGCCTGCTGCGCCTTAACGGCAAACCGCTGCTGATCCGCGGCGTTAACCGCCATGAACACCACCATTTACGCGGTCAGGTGGTCAGCGAGGCGGATATGGTGCAGGACATTCTGTTGATGAAGCAGAACAACTTTAACGCCGTCCGCTGCTCGCACTACCCCAACGCCCCGCGCTGGTATGAGCTGTGCAACCGCTACGGTCTCTACGTGGTCGATGAAGCCAATATTGAAACCCACGGCATGGTGCCGATGAATCGTCTGTCCGACGATCCGGCGTGGCTGCCAGCCTTCAGCGCCCGCGTCACCCGGATGGTACAGAGCAACCGCAACCATCCGTGCATTATCATCTGGTCGCTGGGCAACGAATCCGGCGGCGGCGGCAACCACGAAGCGCTGTACCACTGGTTGAAGCGTAACGACCCGACCCGTCCGGTGCAGTACGAGGGCGGCGGTGCGGATACCACCGCCACCGATATTATCTGTCCGATGTACGCCCGCGTCGAACGCGACCAGCCGATCCCGGCGGTACCGAAGTGGGGGATCAAAAAATGGATCAGCCTGCCCGGCGAGCAGCGGCCGCTGATCCTCTGCGAGTACGCCCACGCGATGGGCAACAGCCTCGGCAACTTCGCCGATTACTGGCAGGCCTTCCGCGAGTATCCACGGCTGCAGGGCGGGTTTATCTGGGACTGGGCCGACCAGGCGATCCGCAAAATCTTTGACGACGGCAGCGTCGGCTGGGCCTACGGCGGCGACTTTGGCGATAAGCCGAACGATCGCCAGTTCTGTATGAACGGTCTGGTGTTCCCCGATCGCACGCCGCATCCGTCGCTGGTCGAGGCGAAGCACGCCCAGCAGTATTTCCAGTTCGCCCTGCTGTCGACCTCGCCGCTGCGGGTGCGCATCGCCAGCGAATACCTGTTCCGCCAGACCGATAACGAAGCGCTGCGCTGGCAGGTGCAGGCGGCTGGTGAAACCCTGTACCACGGCAACCTGACGCTGGCGCTCCCGCCTGAGGGCAGCGACGAGATAACGCTGCTCGACAGTATGATCCTGCCGCCAGGCGCCCGCGCCGTGTGGCTGACGCTGGAGGTGGTCCAGCCCCAGGCGACAGCCTGGTCCCCGGCGGATCATCGCGTCGCCTGGCAGCAATATCCCCTGCCGGCGCCGCTGGCGCTGCCTGCGCCCACGGTGCCAGCCGGCGCCCCGGATCTTATCGTCAGCGATGAGGCCTGGCAGATCCGCGCTGGCACGCAGTGCTGGACCGTCGATCGCCGGACCGGTTTGCTGAGTGGCTGGTCGGTTGGCGGTCAGGAGCAGCTGCTGACCCCCCTGCGGGATCAGTTTATCCGTGCGCCGCTCGACAACGACATCGGGGTCAGCGAAGTGGAGCGCATCGACCCCAACGCCTGGGTGGAGCGCTGGAAAAGCGCCGGCCTGTTCGACCTTGAGGCGCGCTGCGTGCAGTGCGACGCCCAGCGTCTGGCGAATGAGACCCTTGTCGACAGCCGCTGGCACTACCTGCGCGGCGACGAGGTGGTGATTGTCAGCCACTGGCGTCTGCGCTTTACCGCGGACGGAACGGTGCGGCTGGCGGTGGACGGCGAGCGCGCGGAAACGCTGCCGCCGCTGCCGCGGGTCGGGCTGCACTTCCAGGTGGCGGATCAGCAGGCGCCGGTGAGCTGGCTGGGGCTGGGGCCGCATGAGAACTACCCCGACCGGCGGAGCAGCGCCTGCTTCGCCCGCTGGGAGCAGCCGCTGGCGGCGATGACCACCCCCTACATCTTCCCGACGGAAAACGGCCTGCGCTGTGATACTCAGGCGCTGGACTGGGGACGCTGGCACGTCAGCGGTCATTTCCACTTCTCCGTTCAGCCGTGGAGCACCCGTCAGCTGATGGAGACCGACCACTGGCACAAGATGGAGGCCGAAGACGGCGTGTGGATCACCCTTGACGGCCTGCATATGGGGGTGGGAGGCGATGACTCCTGGACCCCAAGCGTGCTGCCGCAGTGGCTCCTGACCCAAACGCGCTGGCAGTACGAGGTCTCATTGCGTTGCCTTTAATCCGTGGGGGCGGCAGCCCCCACCCTACAAACAGAATAACAAGGGATCATGGTGATGAAATTCTCTGAACTGGCGCCGCGAGAACGGCATAATTTTGTCTATTTCCTGCTGTTCTTTTTCTTTTACTATTTCATTATGTCGGCCTATTTCCCGTTTTTCCCGGTGTGGCTGGCGGACGTTAACCATTTAACCAAAACGGAAACCGGGATCGTCTTCTCCTCCATCTCGTTGTTCGCGATTATTTTTCAGCCGGTATTTGGTTTAATGTCGGATAAGCTCGGCCTGCGCAAACATCTGCTGTGGACTATTACGGTGCTGTTAATTCTGTTCGCGCCGTTCTTTATTTTCGTTTTCTCCCCGTTGCTGCAGATGAATATTATCGCCGGTTCGCTGGTGGGCGGGATCTACCTGGGGATTGTTTTCTCCAGCGGCTCCGGGGCGGTGGAAGCCTATATCGAGCGCGTCAGCCGGGCAAACCGCTTTGAATATGGCAAAGTGCGGGTCGCTGGCTGCGTCGGCTGGGCGCTGTGCGCCTCGATAACCGGCGTGCTGTTCGGCATCGACCCCAATATTACCTTCTGGATCGCCTCCGGCTTTGCGCTGGTGCTGGGTCTTCTGCTCTGGCTGTCGCGTCCGGAAAGCAGCAACAGCGCCCAGGTTATCGAGGCGCTCGGGGCCAATCGCCAGGCCTTTTCGCTGCGTATGGCGGCAGAGCTGCTGCGTATGCCGCGCTTCTGGGGCTTTATCGTCTATGTGGTGGGGGTCGCCAGCGTCTACGACGTGTTTGACCAGCAATTTGCTAACTTTTTCAAAAGCTTCTTCGCCAGTCCGCAGCGCGGTACCGAAGTGTTTGGCTTCGTCACCACCGGTGGCGAGCTGCTCAATGCCGTGATCATGTTCTGCGCCCCGGCCATCGTTAACCGTATCGGGGCCAAAAACGCCCTGCTGACCGCGGGGATGATCATGTCGGTGCGTATTCTCGGGTCGTCTTTTGCCTCATCGGCGGTGGAAGTGGTGATCCTCAAGATGCTGCATATGTTTGAGATCCCCTTCCTGCTGGTCGGGACCTTTAAATATATCTCCTCCGCCTTTAACCCGCGGCTCTCAGCCACCCTGTTTCTGATCGGCTTTAACCTGTCGAAACAGCTGTCCGGGGTGGTACTTTCCGCCTGGGTGGGCCGGATGTACGACACCGTCGGCTTCCATCAGGCCTATCTGATCCTCGGCTGCATCACCCTGAGCTTTACCCTGCTCTCGTTCATCACCTTACGCGGCGGCAAAAGCCTGCTGCCGACAGCGGAGACGCAGACCCCCGCCTGACCGGGCGCGCCCGTCAGGGATGACGGGGTTCACTCTACAATGCGCGTCTCTCCGCCGCTATTCTCCAGCGCATAGCGCTGGCAGGCAGCCCCGGCGGCGATAAGATCCGCCAGCTCTGCCGAGTGGCTGGTCAGCCAGATCTGGCTGTAGCGGGAGGCCTCGACGATCAGCCTGGCCAGCGCCGGGAGCATGTCGCGATGCAGGCTGTTTTCCGGTTCATTGATCGCCAGAAAGGCCGGTGGGCGCGGGCTGAGCAGCGCGACGGCGAGGCAGAGAAAACGCAGCGTGCCGTCGGACATCTCCGCCGCCAGCAGCGGGCGGCGGATCCCCTCCCGGCGCATTTTCAGCGCGAAACGCGAGTGCTCGTTTTCACAGTAAAACTGGCAGCCGGGAAAGGCGTCGGCGAGGATCTCGTGCAAAATCTCCTCCGCGCCGATCTCGACAATGGTCTGAAAGGCGGCCGCCAGATTATGGCCGTCGCTGTCGAGCACCGGCGAACGGTAGCCGACGGCCGGCTGGCGCAGCGGTGAATGGCGGCCGATAGCGAATTCATGGTAAAACCGCCAGCGGCGCAGGGTCTCGCGCACCCGCGACACCTCAGGAAAACGGTGCGGCTCGCCAAGCTGACCGAACACCGACTCGTTTTCATAAATACTCTCGGTGAAGGTGCTTTTCTCCCCGGCGACATCGACGAGGAACGCCGCCTGATTCTTACGCTGCAGTACGCGGGAGGAAGGCCGACGGGAATAGCCCGCCAGCCAGATGTTCTCTTCTTTGACGATGGGATCGAGCATGAACTGCGTCGGATAGGGCAATTTTTCCGGGAAACCAACCTGCAGTTCATAATCAAAGCTCTCCGTCCGACAGGCGATTTGCAGCCGGCGGGGATGGCGATCGAGGGGAGAACGATCTCCGGACCACATCATATTTTCAAGGCCCCCCTCTTCGCTGATAAATCCCGACAGCCTGCCGTCGGCAGCCGCGCCCAACAGATGGATAGCGTTGTAAATATTGGATTTGCCGCAGCCGTTAGGGCCGAAGACAATGTTCAGCGGCCCCAGCTCCAGCGCGATATCCCTGACTGAGCGAAAGTTTTGAATACGGATGTACTGAATCATGATGCGTCCTGGCCCGGTGAGAGAAGGCTGCCACAGTAGCAAAGCCGCGGCAGGGATACTATCGCCCCCTCTCTCCGACCGGGTTTAACAGAACATTTTTTTCATTCCGCGGGTCAGCGCCACCCGCGTCAGCTTATCGCTATCCTGATGGGCGTCACTGAAAACGCCAAAGAAATAGCGTTCATCGTCAATGGTTTGACTCACGATACGATAGCTGAGCGGCTGGCCGGACGGCGCACCGTATTGCGCAGGCGTCACTGAGACCTCGGTCGCATCGTCGGCGACGCTGACCAGCAGTCCATCCGCCTTACCGCCCACCAGCATGACCTTAATTATCGGGTGCACCAGTTCCTCCCGGGATGGCATAGATCATTGGCAAACCGCGCAGCGCGGCGGGCGTATCGTCAGCAATCAGCGGCGCCAGCCAGAGTGCGGTCTTAAGTACTTTCTTATAGTTCATTGCGGCCTTGAGTCAAAAAATAGCGTGCTTAGGCTGAGCTAAATATTGATTATTCGAAATAAAAGATGACAAATGATGAAGGAAAAAAGAGGAATTGTGAATCAGCAAAACGCCAGGTTATTCTATTTTATCACTCCTCTACTCGCCTTTAATGGCCCTGATTCAAGGAAGTATTGCGGTTATGCGTTATGTTCGCCTGTGCCTTATCTCCCTGATTGCCGCCCTGCCACTGGCGGCATTCGCCAGCCCTCAGCCGCTCGAGCAAGTTACACGCAGCGAAAGTCAGCTGGCGGGCCGCGTGGGCTATGTTGAAATGGATCTGGCCAGCGGCCGCACGCTGGCCGCCTGGCGCGCCAGTGAGCGCTTTCCACTGATGAGCACCTTTAAAGTGCTGCTCTGCGGCGCGGTGCTGGCCCGGGTGGATGCCGGAGACGAACAGCTGGATCGGCGGATCCGCTACCGCCAGCAGGATCTGGTGGACTACTCCCCGGTCAGCGAAAAACACCTTGCCGACGGGATGACCGTTGGTGAACTCTGCGCCGCCGCCATCACCATGAGCGACAACAGCGCCGGCAATCTGCTGTTGAAGAGCGTTGGCGGCCCCGCGGGATTGACCGCTTTTCTGCGCCAGATCGGTGACAACGTCACCCGCCTTGACCGCTGGGAAACGGAGCTCAATGAAGCGCTTCCCGGCGACGTGCGCGACACCACCACCCCAGCCAGCATGGCCGCCACCCTGCGCAAGCTGCTAACCAGCCACGCGCTGAGCGCCCGTTCGCAGCAGCAGCTGCTGCAGTGGATGGTGGACGACCAGGTGGCCGGTCCGCTGATCCGCGCCGTGCTGCCGGCGGGCTGGTTTATCGCCGATAAAACCGGGGCCGGCGAGCGCGGCTCACGCGGCATTGTCGCCCTGCTCGGCCCGAACGGCAAAGCGGAGCGCATCGTGGTGATCTATCTGCGGGATACGCCGGCGACCATGGCCGAGCGTAACCAGCAGATCGCCAGAATAGGCGCGGCGCTGATCGAGCACTGGCAGCGCTAGCCCGGCGAAGGCCGCGCGCCTTACCCGGCGCGCAGCACCTCGCAAGCGTGCCGGGCGATATGTGTGGCGGCAGCATCGGAGAGATGCCGGTCGGTAATGATGGTGGTAAAGCGGGTCAAGGGTAACGCCATAAACGTGGCCACCTGATTATATTTCGAACTGTCGCACAGCAGGATGCTTCTGGCGCTGACCTGGCTGACGGTCTCCTTGACGGTGACCTTGTTCTCATCAGGGGTGAAAATCCCGCGGCTGTCCCAGCCGCTGGCGGAGATAAAGGCCGTATCGATAGCCAGGTGGCGCAAGGTCCGCGCCGCCGACTCGCCGACGCAGGAGCGGTTCTCCCGGCACAGGGTGCCGCCGGTGTGGATCACGCCGCACTGGCTGGCATCGATCAGCAGCTGGGTTATCTCAAAATCGTTGGTGACCACCTGCAGGTCGTCCCGGTCGAGGATCGCCCGCGCCAGCGCCAGGGTGGTGGTGCCGGCATCGAGATAGATGCAGCTGTTTTTGGCGATGTGACTGGCCGCCAGCGCGCCGATGGCCTGTTTCTCCTCACTCTGTAGAGTGCTTTTCACCAGATGACTGGGCTCTGCGGCCAGCCGGCTGACGGCGCGCACGCCGCCCGAGACGCTGACCAGCAGCCCCTGTTCTTCCAGCTTACTGACGTCGCGACGGATAGTCATATGGGACACGCCGAGGATCTCCGTCAGCTCATTAATGCTCACCGCCCCGCGCTGCTCCACCAGGGCTAAAATACGCTGATGACGTTCTATTGGAATCACCGCTCTCCCCTTACCATTTTTTCACACCAGAGTTTACCACTCACGCCGGGAACCTGAAGATCCCCTGTGCTGTTATCGCTGCTTGACCGCTGTTTTTACGCTATTTTAGGGCAAGAATCGCCGTCGCGCAGCCACTTTCCGTCTGTGAATTTTTTATATTCATGTGGGTTATTCGTGATAACTCTCACATAATTTCACATGGCAACGTTTTATTCTATCATTAAATCACATTAATTAACGAATATTCACAAGGAGACCGTCATGACTGCACACACTAACGTCTGCGTGATTGGACTGGGTTCGATGGGCATGGGCGCCGCCCGCGCCTGCCTGCAGGCGGGCCTGAACACCTGGGGGGTGGACATCAATCCCGACAACTGCCGCGCGCTGCTGGAGGCGGGCGCCAAAGGCGCAGGCCCCATCGCAGTGCCTTTCGCCGCTGAGCTGGATGCGGTCGTGCTGCTGGTGGTCAATGCCGCCCAGGTTCGGGGGATCCTGTTCGGCGAGAGCGGCCTCGCCGCCCATCTGAAGCCGGGTACCGCGGTGATGGTGTCGTCAACCATCGCCTCCGCCGATGCCCAGGCGATTGCCGCGGCGCTGGCGGAATACCAGCTATTGATGCTCGACGCGCCGGTATCGGGCGGCGCGGTGAAAGCGGCCGCCGGCGACATGACGGTGATGGCCTCCGGGAGCGATGCCGCCTTCGCCCGCCTCGCGCCAGTTCTGGACGCGGTGGCCGGCAAAGTCTACCGCATCGGGAGCGACATTGGCCTCGGTTCGACGGTAAAAATCATCCATCAGCTGCTGGCCGGGGTGCATATCGCCGTCGCCGCCGAAGCGATGGCCCTCGCCGCCCGCGCCGGCATCCCGCTGGAGACGATGTACGACGTGGTGACCCACGCGGCGGGTAATTCGTGGATGTTTGAGAATCGTATGCAGCACGTCCTGGATGGCGATTACTCGCCAAAATCCGCCGTCGATATTTTTGTCAAAGATCTCGGCCTGGTGAATGACACCGCCCGGGCGCTGACCTTCCCGCTGCCGCTCGCCACCACCGCGCTGAATATGTTCACCTCCGCCAGCAACGCCGGATTCGGCCGGGAAGATGACAGCGCGGTGATCAAGATCTTCAACGGCATTACCCTGCCGGGCCATAAACAGTGAGGAGAGACAAGATGCAGCTTGGTGTCATTGCCGATGACTTTACCGGCGCCACGGATATTGCCAGCTTCCTCGTACGCAACGGCATGGCGACGGTGCAGCTAAACGGCGTACCGCCCCACGAACTGCCGCTGACCAGCGAAGCGGTGGTGATCAGCCTGAAAACGCGCTCCTGCCCGGTGGAAACCGCCGTCAGCCAGTCGCTGGCGGCCCTGCGCTGGCTGCAGGCCCGGGGCTGTCAGCAATTTTATTTTAAGTATTGTTCCACGTTCGACAGCACCGCGCAGGGCAATATTGGCCCGGTACTGGATGCTCTGCTGGCAGAGCTGGGCGAGACCCGGACGGTGATTTCCCCGGCGCTGCCGGTAAACGGCCGCACGGTCTATCAGGGGTATCTGTTTGTCGGCCAGCAGTTACTCAATGAGTCCGGGATGCGCCACCATCCGGTGACGCCGATGGAAGATGCCCACCTGGGCCGCTTAATTGAGCGCCAGGGCGGCGGAAAAGCGGCGCTGATCGCCTGGCCGATTATCGATCAGGGGCCGGAGGCGGTCGCTGCCGCGCTGGCGGCCATCAGCGATCCGGCGGTGCGCTATGTGGTGCTCGACGCCCTCAGTGAACAGCATTTGCTGACTCAGGGGGCGGCGCTGCGGGAGATGAAGCTGGTCTCCGGCGGCTCTGGTCTCGCCATCGGCCTCGCCCGCGACTGGGCGCAGCGCCACGGAACCCAGGGTGAAGGATCCCAGGCGGGCATGCCGCTGCCCGGCCCGGCGGTAGTGCTCTCGGGCTCCTGTTCGCTGATGACCAACAGCCAGGTGGTGGCCTATCGTGAACAGGCTCCCGCCCGCGCCGTCGACTTAAGCGCCTGCTTTACCGATCTGGAGGGCTATGCCGGGACGCTGGCGGCCTGGGTGGACGCAAACCGCGATTCGCCGCTGGCGCCGATGGTCTATGCCACGACTGAGCCGCAAACGCTGCAGCGGATCCAGGCGCAGTATGGCGACAAGGCCAGCAGCGAACGGGTGGAACAGCTGTTCGCCGCCCTCGCCGCCGCGCTGAAGGAGAAAGGATTCATCCGGTTTATTGTGGCCGGAGGGGAAACGTCGAGCATTGTGGCGCAGACGCTGGGGGTCGAGGCGTTCCATATCGGGCCGACGATCTCCCCTGGGGTTCCCTGGGTGCGTGACACCCGCCAGCCGCTCTCCCTGGCGCTGAAGTCAGGTAATTTCGGCGATATCCAGTTCTTTGCCCGTGCCCAGCAGGAGTTTTGTCATGACTGAGCAACAGCTGCGAGATGAGATGGTGCAGATTGGTGCCTCGTTGTTTAACCGCGGTTATGCCACCGGCTCCGCCGGCAATCTGTCGCTCCTGCTGCCGGACGGCAACCTGCTGGCGACGCCGACCGGCTCCTGCCTGGGCGAGCTGCAGGCCCAGCGGTTGTCGGTGGTCACCCTGCAAGGCGAATGGATCGCCGGCGACAAACCGTCGAAAGAGATCGCTTTTCACCGGGCGGTCTATTTGCATAACCCGGCCTGCAAGGCGATCGTCCACTTGCATAGCCACTATCTGACCGCGCTCTCCTGCCTGCAGGGGCTCGATCCGCACAATTGTATTCGCCCCTTTACTCCCTACGTGGTGATGCGGGTCGGCGACGTCCCGGTGGTTCCCTACTACCGACCGGGCGACGACCGCATTGCCGAGGCGCTGGCCGGCCTGGCGCCGCGCTATAACGCTTTTTTACTGGCCAACCATGGTCCGGTGGTCACTGGCTCATCGCTGCGCGAAGCCACCAATAATACCGAAGAGCTGGAAGAGACCGCGCGGCTGATGTTTACCCTCGGCAATCGCGAGATCCGTTACCTGACCGCTGACGAAGTGGATGAACTGAGATAAAACCATGCCAAAATTTGCTGCAAATTTATCCATGCTGTTTACCGAACTGCCGTTCCTGGACCGCTTTGCCGCCGCCGCCCGCGCCGGTTTCGAAGCCGTGGAGTTTCTGTTCCCCTATGAGTATGCCGCCGGGGAAATTAAACAGCGCCTGCAGGAAAACCAGCTGCAGCTGGTGCTGTTCAATACCCCGCCCGGCGACGTTAACGCCGGGGAATGGGGACTCGCCGCCCTACCGGGCAGGAGCGCCGAGGCCCGGCGTGATATCGAGCTGGCGCTGGAGTATGCCTGCCAGCTGGATTGTCCGCAGGTGCATGTTATGGCCGGCGTGGTGCAGTCGGGGATGGATCGCGCGGCCTGCGAGGCGGAGCTTTTCGATAACCTGCGCTACGCCGCTGAGCGCTTTGCCCGCCACGGCAAGCGGGCGCTTATTGAAGCCCTGAATCCGCAGACCAAACCGGGCTATTTCTACCACAGTCAATATCAGACGCTGGAGATAGCGCAGCGGGTCGACCGGCCAAACATCGCCGTGCAGTTAGATCTGTTTCATGCGCAGAAAGTGGACGGCAATTTAAGCCATCTTATTACCGAGTATGCCGGTCAGTACCGCCATATTCAGATAGCCTCCCTGCCCGACCGCCATGAACCGGACGAGGGCGAGATTAATTATTCATGGATCTATGCGTTGCTGGATAACGTCGGCTATGACGGTTGGATCGGCTGCGAATATATCCCCAGGGCGGATACCCTTTCCGGACTGGAATGGTTCTCGCCCTACCGGAAAAAATAAAGCGCGGTTCTAAAAATATAACTCTCTGTACACCTGTTAATACCCGAGGCAAAACTATGTCGACATCGGCGCTGTTACTTATTGCGTTAGCCAGCGTAGTGCTGTTGCTCCTGCTGGTGATCAAAGCGAAAGCGCATCCTTTTGTGGCGCTCCTGATCGTCAGCCTGCTGGTGGCGTTCGCCACCGGCATTCCGGCGGATAAAATCATTACCACCATTGAAAAAGGCATGGGCGGCCTGCTCGGCCACATCGCCAGCATAATTATTTTGGGATCAATGCTGGGGGTGCTTATTGAAATATCCGGCGGCGCCGAATCGCTGGCGAAAACGCTGACCGGCGTGCTGGGTTCTAAACGGACTATTGCCGCCTTAACCATCGTGGCTTTTATTCTCGGCACGCCAGTCTTCTTTGAAGTCGGCTTTATTATCATCATTCCGTTAATTTACGGCTTCAGTAAAGTTGCCCATCTGTCGCCGCTGAAATTTGGCCTGCCGATGGCCGGAGTGATGTTAACCGTCCATGTGGCGTTGCCAACCCACCCTGGCGCGGCGGCGGCGGCAGGTATTCTGCATAGCGATGTCGGCTGGTTGATGCTGGCGGGAATTGGAGTGTCGATCGTCGTGGGTATCGTGGGCTATTTTGTCGCCCGGTCTATCAATCAGCGCCATTATCATCTGTCGATTAACGTGCTGGAACAGCAGCAAACGGCCGAGGTGCCCGACCTCTCCGTCAACGCCCAGCAGACCCGACTGGCGCCGCCGAATGCGCTGGTTATCGGCGGGCTGATCGTGGTGCCCATCGTGCTGATTGTTTCCGGAACGCTGTGTCAGGCCCTGCTGCTGCCGGATAACGCGATTCGCCAGCTGATGACCGTCATTGGCACCCCGCCCGTCGCCCTGCTGATCTCCCTGGGGCTGGCCAGCTGGACGCTGGGCATCCGGCGGGGGATGAACCTGAAAAAGTTGGGAGAAGTCACCGGCAGCGCGATCCCCTCCTCGGCGGACGTGATCCTCGTCGCCGGCGCCGGCGGCGCCTTTGGCGGGGTGCTGGTCGCCTCCGGCATCGGCAATGCCTTAGCCGAGGCGCTGGAGACGATTCATCTGCCGCTGATGCCCGCCGCTTTCCTGCTGTCGCTGGTGCTTCGGGCCTCGCAGGGCTCGGCCACCGTGGCGATCCTCACCACCTCCGGCCTGCTGTCACAGGCGGTTGTCGGGCTGGAGCCGCTGCAGCTGGTGCTGGTGACGCTGGCGACCTGTTTCGGCTCGCTCGGGTTATCGCACGTTAACGACGCCGGGTTCTGGGTGGTCACGCGCTATCTCGGGCTCTCGGTGCCGGACGGGCTCAAAACCTGGACCGTACTGACCACCATCATGGGGGTGACGGGCTTCCTGATCACCTGGCTGCTGTGGTTTGTACTGTAATATTCACCCGGGTGGCTCCGGCCACCTTATCGTGTCCCCTTCGCGGGGACTAACTCATTATCGCTGCCCGGCAGCTGGCCTCCCGCTGACTGCGTCACCGGTATAAAATAGCGTACGTGATAGCGCTTCTCCTCTGCCTCTCCTCCTTCCGCATGACGGGTCATGAAGCATTCAATGTCATGCCCATCCCGACGGCTTACCCCCAGCGTTGGCAACTGTTCCAGATAGAGATCGCTGGACAAACGGGCATAGCGTGACCAGCTGCCGTAGAATTCAACCCCCACATACAGCCCCGACCGGGTGGTCAACGCGGACGACGGCTTTCGCGCCTCGTGACAACCGACAAAGGCGTTAACCTCGACGTTAAGCTCATTTTGACTCGCTGCCGCGTAATCGGAGAGTATGGAAAGCGAACCGCCTCCAGCGGCGAAAAAACGGTCAACCTTTTGTCTGATAGCCGTCTTGGCGGTACTTTGCAACACCATATCCGACAGGCGCAGTTCATACTTCATCGGGTAGCCATAATAGACCCGCTCCGGCAGGGAACAGATCCGAGCCAAAGGCAGGCTCTCATCATCCGTGGGGAATTTTTTTAACAGTTTTGCCGTGTCCCAGTGCGCCGCGCAGCGGTACTCCCGTGGCGAAAGCGAGAAACGTTTCTTAAACTCCCGGGAGAAGGTCTGCGGCGAATCGTAACTTAACTGCCAGGCTATGGCGGCGATCGGTTGCCGCGTTAAACGCAGACTGACCGCTGCGATGGTCAGCCGCCGCAGGCGAATATACTGCCCGATGGGTAACCGGCCATATTGATAAAACACCTCGTACACAAACCGACGCGAATAGCCCATATACTGCGCCAGGTCATCGATCGCCGGGTTACAGTAGATATTATCCTCCAGCCACGCCAGCATTTTTAAATAGAGCATTTGCTTCATAAGCACCACATACTTCCTGTAATCTTGTCCTCCGCTAATTTTAGCAACAGATACTGGCTGCCACTAAGCTTTTTATGCATCGCAAAAATAAAAAATTACCAAAGCGCTTAAAACACCTTCAAATATATGCTTATCATTTTGTTTATTAGGAACTTTCGCATACCAACACACCGTTATCTCACTTTTACTGGCAGATATTGCATTAATGAAAAACATCCCTTAGATTACCCCAGCTAAAAAAGGCCTGCGCATCACCATTATATTCTTTAATTTATTCTGACACTTTTTTCATACCCCACAGGGAAGTTATATGACGAATTTTTTGATCAATATAAAAAATCACTATTTGCGAGTCGCTATTGCGGAGCTGGTGGATGAAGCGATGAAGACCTACGGGGGATCAGCGTATCAGTTTTCTGAACAATGGGACCTGGAGTCGATAGCGCAATCTCAGGTGTTCTTCACGGAAATGGTGGCGGGAGAATGGTACCTGTGTCATGACCTGTTTCAGCATGCCCCAGAGCAATACACGCTTTTTATTTTCCAGGACAATGAACAAGCTACCGTCGAAGAGGGCTTACCCAACTGTCTACGGCAGGCGGTGTTTATTCCTCCCCACGCTCCCGTTCAGCGTCTTAAAGATGAGATAGCCAGCGCGATTCAGCGCCCCTTGCCACCTCAGCAAGACCCGTCCTTCAATCGGCTGCGGCGTTGCATCAATTGCGCCTGCAAGTCGGTCAGCGATGCGCAAACCAAAGTCATTTACGCGTTCAGTATTGGTCTAAGTCCGCATGAAGTCGCCGCGGCGCTAAAAATTAGCCACAAAACCATTCACTCGCATAAAAAGAATATAATGAGCAAGTTCAATTTGCACAGCCGCCAGCAATTTAACAACCTCGTAAAACTACTCGCCAGACGTTAATACAATCGTCATTATATTACCTCTGCAGATTATCTTCTGGAACGGAAGACGTAGCGTCTTTTACGTCTTTCCTGAATATAAGAAAGACCACTCCATAAAGAAATGACGGGACAAAAAATCAGACACAAAATAATAAATAAGTCGCTCATATCAGACCTGAAAAAAGGAATTAAACTTACGTTGATAATATGGATTTGCTTTTAATCAGGCAAGACCAGCATCTCTTTTTGAGAGCGGGTAATATAATGGCAGGATAATTCCTGGTGGCGAATGTTAACCGATAATTTAAGGAGGTGGGCCTATACCACAGGAGGAGTGAGCGGCCTGATTCCCCCTTTTGCATTGTAAATGAGAAAAAGATAGCTAAACCTCAGATTCCCTGTAGAGTGAAGGTAATCACAAAGTGAAGCTCCCGTTCCGCGTAGCGGACATCACGGTTGGTTAAATGTCAGAAAAAACAGCCTCCTTCTTCGAGGGTCCGGCCATACCTCCCTCAATACGCGCTGTGCGGACCATCACGCGCTGCCGCAGCGACCGGAATGATTATGCTAACCACCCTGATATACCGCAGCCAGGTTAATCCTGCCCGCCCGCCCACCGATCTCGACGCTTTAATTCATCGCGCCAGCGGGAAAAACATGCCTCTTGGCATCACCGGTATTCTGCTGTTTAACGGCCTGCAGTTCTTCCAGGTGCTGGAAGGAAGCGAGGAAGATCTTGAGTCGTTATTCCACGAGATACAGAGCGATCCGCGCCATCGCGACGTGGTGGAACTGATGCGCGACTATTCGGCCTACCGTCGTTTTCACGACACCGGAATGCGCCTGCTGGATCTTCGTCTTTTCGAAGCCGGAAGCGCGCTTGAGGAGCTCCTGCGCTTTAGCTCGTTTGGGGTCACCGAGCCGGTCAACGACCGGATGTTCCGCCTGATTAGCGCCTTTATCGCCGACGGTGGGCGCTATTGTCTGCCTGAGCCGCTGCAGCCTTCTCGCTGGACGATGATGCCTGCCCCGGCCACTGCCACCGCGCGCCACCTGCCCGATCAACCTTGCCAGTTTGCCCTGCAGGCCATCGTCGAGCCGGCCAAAAAGCGGGTCTCTTCCTTTGAAGCGCTGATCCGCAGCCCCACCGGCGGATCTCCTGTAGAGATGTTTGCCGCCATCCCGGCGGAGGATCGCTACCGTTTCGACCTCGAGAGCAAAGCGTATGCCTTCTCTCTCGCTGGTCAGTTACCGCTTGGTAAACACCAGCTGGCCATTAACCTGCTGCCCGGTTCGCTGTATAACCACCCTGACGCCGTAGGCTGGCTGATGAACAGCCTGCTGGCGGCCGGCCTCCGACCGGACCAGGTGCTGATAGAGGTTACCGAAACGGAGGTGATCACCTGCTTTGACCAGTTCCGCAAGGTGCTCAAAGCGCTGCGCGTCGCGGGCATGAAGCTGGCCATCGACGACTTTGGCGCGGGTTACTCCGGCCTGTCGTTACTGACCCGCTTTCAGCCCGATAAAATCAAAGTGGATGCGGAGCTGGTGCGCAATATTCATATCAGCGGCGCCAAGCAGGCGATTGTCGCCTCGGTCGTGCGCTGCTGCGAGGATTTGGGCATCACGGTGGTGGCGGAAGGCGTCGAAACCCTGGAAGAGTGGTGCTGGCTGCAGTCGGTGGGCATTCGCCTGTTTCAGGGGTTCCTTTTCTCCCGACCGTGCCTGAACGGCATCGGGGAAATTTGCTGGCCGATAGCGCGTCAGGCAACGGATCTGTAAGGCCGCGGTAGTCGGCAGCGTCACTGCCAGTGGGGGAGCTTTTCACCCAGCGCCGCCAGGGCGAAGCGCACCGCTTTCGCCACCACTGTCTCGCAGTCGCCGGTAAAGCGCAGCCGTTGAGTTTCGATCTGGCCGCGAAAGTTCCAGGCAAACCATACCGTGCCGGCGGGGGTACCATCCTCTCCCCCCTCCGGTCCCGCATAGCCGCTGATGGCGATGGCGATGTCGGCCCCGGCTATCGCCAGCATACCGCTGGACATCTCCTTCACGCACGCTTCGCTGACAGCGCTGTGTTCCGCCAGGGTTTCCGCGCGCACCTGCAGCACATTGCGCTTGGCTTCATCGCTGAAGGTGACCACGCCGGTATCATAAAAGGCCGCAGTATCAGCCTGAGCACAGAGCGCAGCCGCCAGATTGCCGCCGGTGCAGGATTCCGCAGTGGTGAGCCGCCAGCCGCGCGCGATAAGCGCCCGGGCCACCTCGGCGGTCAGTTGATGAGTATGTTGTGCGTCTTTATCGATCTCGTCAGCCATTCTCACTCCTCGCCGAATTTGAAAAGTATCACCGCCTCACTGCCCTGTTAACAGGATAGCATAGTGATTTCTCTCGTCGCCTGGAGGCCGTTTACGCCATCTTGAGTGGATAAAATAAAGGCCCGCAGCGCGGGCCTTGAAAGGAACTACCTCGGCACAGAAGCGGAATCACACTTTGTGTTCGATCACCCGCCCCTGGTTCTCAATGGCAATTTTGCGCGGTTTTTCGCTCTCGGGGATCTCCTGATGGATAGCGATTTTTAAGATCCCGCTCTCCAGCTGCGCCTGATTAATCTGGGCGTGTTCGGGAAGCGAAAAACTAAGCTGGAAATCAGCCCGGCGAATGCCTTTATAAATCCAGCCCTGGCTGTTTCCGGAATGATTTTCGGTTTGCGCGCGTTTACCGGTAATATGCAGATTACCGCCTACGGTCTCTATTTCCAGTTCATCATCTTTCCAGCCAGGCACGCTGACGCTGAGCAGGAAATTACTGTCATCCACTTTCTGTAAATCGTAGGCTGGTAAGGTCCCCACCGGCGTATCGCCCGTTAACTGGCTGAAAAGACGGTCGATACGGTTAAAGCGATCGGCAAAAAGGGAATCAGCAAATACCGGGAGTGCTGACAAGGTTTTGAGTGCCATAATTAACCTCCTGAATATCCATTCAAAAGCTCAACATAAAGGCAAGCATTGCTTGTCCGCTTTATAAAATAATAGCTAAAGCGCGTTTTTCAAGACCTGAAATAAAAAAATTTTTTCGTCAGTCACAGAAACAAATAACCAGGTCAGGTGGCAAAGTGACCCCCGCCAGACGGCGGGGGCTGGGGTGCTTCTGAGTCCCATAACTGATGCTGTTTAACATTCAATAAACAGAAGCGTCATGTATATATTACTTGTTCAAGGGGATGTCAACGCCCGAATCGCGCCCCCTCACCCGTCGCCCTGCAATAGCGCCACGAGAAATGCGGTTCCCCTGACGATCGTTTCGCCAGCTGCGGCGACCTCGACATCACATTGGCCTCGCTGGCGCCAGTTGGAAGACACTGGCGAAAATTTACGCCGTCAGGGAAGGAACCTTTCTCATCCCTCCGTGCCTAATAACCTGCATACGCACTTTCTGAGGCATCACTATGACCGGCATTTTTATCTCTACCACCCTGTTCGCCCTCTTCGCGTCGATGTTGATCGGTCTGGGGATGGTATGGAAAGGCATCTCCAACAACCCGGATAACTAATCCTTTTTGGACGCCGTTGCCATTCACCTGATGCAGCGGCGGGTCAATACACCACCCTCTACCCCATCCACACTTCTTGTTCAGGCGACAAATGCTCAGTATTTGCGCCCGCGAACCCTTTTGCGAAATAAAAATTCACATGGCGAATGTGTAACTTCAATTAATATAGTTCAGGCCAGAATTAAGGCCTGCAATGTAGGCAACTTAACTAGTATGTGCCTAAGCGTCAGCTATAAGCCTGCGAAAAGAATTCACAATCGCATGATTTCAAAATCATGTCTAACCGCGCCCCTTCCCTGCTGAACTATACTTTCCTTCAGATATCTGGCTGGAGGTGGCGATGTGCGGACGTTTTGCGCAAGCGCAGACGCGTGAAGCATACCTGGCGTTTCTCGCAGAAAAGGCCGAACGCGATATCCCCTGGGACCCGGAGCCCATTGGGCGGTATAACGTCGCGCCAGGGACAAAAGTGTTACTCCTGAGTGAAAGGAATGAGCAACTCCACCTCGATCCCGTTCACTGGGGCTATGCGCCGGGATGGTGGGATAAATCACCGCTGATTAATGCCCGGGTTGAAACCGCTGCCACCAGCAGGATGTTCAAACCGCTGTGGCAGCACGGGCGGGCGATCTGTTTCGCCGATGGCTGGTTTGAATGGAAAAAGGTCGGAGGCAAAAAGCAGCCCTACTTCATTCAGCGAAAGGATGGCCAGCCGATATTTATGGCCGCTATTGGCAGCACCCCCTTCGAACGCGGGGACAGCGCCGAAGGATTTTTGCTGGTGACCGCTGCCGCCGATCGCGGTCTTGTCGATATACATGACCGCCGGCCGCTGGTCCTGACGCCGGAAGCCGCCCGGGAATGGATGAGGCAGGATCTCACCGGCGCGGAAGCGGAGGAGATTGCCAGGGACGGAAGCGTCTCCGCCGACGATTTCACCTGGCACGCGGTATCGCGGGCGGTCGGCAATGTGAACAATCAGGGGCCAGCGTTAATTGAGCCAGTAGAGTGAGCGCCTAACTCTGTGGCCGATCCCCCGCCTGATGCGCCGGCTGCGGTGCGATCCAGCCTTGCCAATAAGCCCCCGCGGGTTATCCCGACTGGCTTAACCACTCGCTTAAGGTCAACGAATAAAGCAGACTCGGCGGCGCATTTTCTATATCGGCAATCTCGTTGATGAACCTCAAGCCTGCTTTCTCGAGCACTTTTCGCGAGGCCAGGTGATTCGCCCTCACCACCGCTGAAATCTCCGTGAGTTTGATCGCCTCGAAGCCATATCTTACCGCCGAGGTCGCGAGGTCGGTGGCCAGCCCTTTTCCCCATGCCTCAGTTGCGAATCGATAGCCAAGATTGTTGAGGATGACATCGTTATAGCGACGAATAGTTAAGCCGCCAAAGCCAATGATTTTTTTCGGAGCATCACGCGCCGATATGGCCCAGTTGCCAAACCCGCGATCGTGCCAGTGGGCAAGCCAGCGCTGGAGAACCGTACTGGCATAGTCAATATCCGGGTAGGGTCCTGCGGGGTTAAAGGTATTAGTCGCCGGATCGCCATAAATTCGGTAAAGATCGGCGACATCTTCAGCCATGACTGGGCGAAGACGCAGGCGATGAGTCTCAATATGCAAACGTATCTCCTTGACGAGTGAGGTGGCCCGCGACGCTTCGCGAACCCTCCCTGCCGTGGTGGATGCCTGGGACTTGTTCAAGCGGACCTGAGAAGCGCGATTAAACAGATACTTCCGGCAATAAAAATAGGATATGTTAATCCGGAAACGGGATCCCCTTTTGTCGGCGCCACGCATATCGTTACCGAGTGAAAACAGGACTGTAAATGATCGATGACATCCGCTACCTGATAGTCTTTGCCAAAATTGTCGAGAGCGGTTCTGTTTCAGGCGGCGCCGCGGCGTTAGGGTTGTCGACCGCAACAGCAAGCGCACATTTATCCAGGCTTGAGAAAAACCTTAACAGCGCTTTGCTCTACAGAAATACCCGAAAGCTTTCTCTAACACAAGATGGCGAAAGTGTGCTGGAGACCGCAAGGTCGATGCTCGAGCTTTATGAAAAAGGCGTCATTGAGTTTAAGCAACGTTCGGTATCCACAGCCGGTAAGCTGCGTATTTCCATACCTGCCGTTTTTTTAAACAGCCCATTCACTCACCATCTTGCAAATTTCATTAAAGAGAACCCGGATATTGCTCTGAGCATTTCTTATAGTGACCTGCGCGAGGACATTATTGCCGACAGTATTGATGTCGCCTTTCGCATTGGCGAGCTCCCCGATAGCGCTCTCAAGGCACGGCACCTGTTTGTTCTGCCGCGAAAGCTGGTGGCAGCAAAGGGCTTTCTCCTGCGCTATCCCCCCATTGATCATCCCGCTATGCTTGAATCAATGCCGTGGATTGGGCTGACGATGAGGGAGAATGTGCGCGAGTTCAGACATCGCAACGGCGAACAGGCGATAATAAAGTATACACCCGGCGTGTATGTCGATAGTGTTGAGGCCGCCTATGCCCTTGCCAGGCAACAAATTGGCCTGGCCGCTCCGCCGCGTTTTCTCTGCGAAGAGGATATCCGCCGCGGCGACATGCAGGAACTACTTCCTGACTGGTCATTAGCCCCGCTAAAAGTGTATGCCCTATGGCCTGGCAATATTTCAGTTAGCGGCGCGGCCTATAAACTGATTAATTATATCTATAATGCCATTGAACATCAGCCGCTATGAATAGGTAATATACTGCGAATACAGTATATAACCCGCAGTCATGCACAATAATCCGCCCATCACCAGATTAAACAGGCGGATCTGTGCTCTGCTTTTGAGAATCGCTGACATTTTATCACCGAATATCGCCCAGGCCGCCAGGGACAGATAGCAGACAAAAAAGTAGATGATAATAAATAGCGATATACTCAGGCGCGACGAGGGTTCAGAAAACAAGGCGACGCCAGAGGCACAGGCAGCCCAGGCTTTAGGATTGAGCCATTGCATTAAAAAACCCTGCGCAAACCCCGGCGCCTGTGCTTTTTTCAGTGTCCATTCCGGATGTGAAGTAGCAATTTTATAGCCCTGAAACAAGATAAATAACGAACCAACGATATTCAGATAGCTAAAAAACCAGGGGGACGTTGCGATGGCCGCGTAGAGTCCAAAACTAATAAAGACCAGTAACAATGTAAAACCAATAGTGGCGCCCGAGACGAAAGAAAATATTTTTCTGAATCCATGCGCAGCGCCGGAAGAGATAATAACCATATTAACCGGACCTGGCGAAAATGACAGGGCCAGCGCAAACATAAGCATAGTAACGATCAAAACCATTTATTTATCCGTTTTCCAGGGAGAGATATCGTGGCAGGTGGTTTTATTACCACCTGCATGACGTTATTGAAAGACTACCTCGATATCGCAACGGGATTAAGTGGCTTTTATCTAAATGTGTATTTGATTATTTTCGCGCTATTTCTCCTGACCGGCGTCTGGCGCAATCCCCTGCGATCAAAGCACGGCCAGTGAAAAGCGCCTGATAAGGAAAACACCCTATCGATCGCTTCTCACCGCCCGATGGCCTATGCGCTCAACCCGCGATTTTTCAGCATCGGCTCAATCTGTGGATCGTGCCCGCGCCACTGGCGATACAGTTCAGCTAAATCAGCGCTATTGCCGCGAGATAAAATCGCGTCGCGGAAGCGCTGACCGTTCTCACGGGTCAAACCGCCCTGCTCCACAAACCACTGATAGCCGTCGTCGGCCAGCATCTGGGTCCACAGATAGGCGTAATAGCCTGCCGCATAGCCGCCGCCGAAGATATGGGAGAAGTAGCTGCTGCGATAGCGCGGGGGAACGGCCGCCAGATCGAGGTGTTCTTCCCGGAGCACCCTCTGCTCAAATGCATCCACCTCGTCCGGAAATCCGGTGGTCGACAGCGTGTGCCAGCGCATATCAAGCAGCGCGGCGGCTAGCAGCTCGCTCATGTCATACCCTTTATTGAAGGTTGCCGCACGCAACATATTGTCGCGCAGCGCCTCCGGCATCGGATCTCCGGAGCGATAGTGCTTCGCATAGTGGGCGAATACCTGCGGATGGCTGGCCCAGTGTTCGAAGATTTGCGACGGAAACTCGACAAAATCCCGCGGGGTATTGGTCCCGGAGAGGCTGGCATAGCGCTGGCTGGCGAACAGTCCGTGCAGGGTGTGGCCAAACTCATGGAACAGGGTGATCACCTCATCCCATGACAACAGCGCGCTCTGTCCGCTCTGCGGCCGGGCATAATTGCAGACGTTGTAGATAACCGGGCGCTGCTCCCGCAGGGTCGACTGTTCGACAAACACGTCCATCCAGGCGCCGCCGCTCTTTGAATCGCGCGCGAAATAATCACCGTAAAACAGCGCCATCCCTTCGCCATTGTGGTCGAAGATCTCCCAAACCCGCACATCCGGATGGTACACCGGGATGTCAAAGCGTTCCACGAAGCGGAGCCCAAAGAGCTGCGATGCCGTCCAGAAGACGCCGTCCTGCAGCACGCGCTCGAGGGCAAAATAGGGTTTGAGCTGTGCGTCATCAATGGCATAGGCAGCCCGCCGCACCTGCTCGCTGTAGTAGAGCCAGTCCCATGCCTGCGCGCGAAACTCCCCGCCTTCGTTGTCGATCACCTGCTGGATGTTCGCCAGCTCACGTTCCGCCCTCGCCCGCGCCGCCGGCGCGATCTGACGCATAAAGCCCAATGCCTCCGCCGGAGAAGCCGCCATTTGATCGGTCAGCGCCCAGCTGGCGTAATTTGCCGCCCCCAGCAGTTCCGCCTGCTGCGCGCGGATCGCCGCCAGCCGCAGCACCAGACTACGGGTATCATGCTCATCGCCCTGTTGATTGCGCGTCCAGCCGGCGGCGAAGAGATTCTCCCGCGTTTGCCGGTCGCGCAGCGCAAGCAGCTGCGGCTGCTGGGTGGTGTTGGTCAGCGTCAGCAGCCAGCGATCGCCGAGCCCTTTTTCCCGCGCCGCGTCGGCCGCTGCCGCTATCTCCTCATCGGTCAGGCCATCCAGTTGATGCCGGTCATCGACCACCAGGCCACCGCTTTTCGCCGCCCCCAGCAGCCGCTGCTGGAACTGACTTTGTAAAGTGGCCGCTTCGGTGTTCAGGGCGCGCAGCACCGCCTTCTGCGCCGGGGCCAGCGTTGCCCCGGCGTGAACAAAGCGTTGCCATGTCAGGGTCAGAAGACGCCGGGATTCGTCGTCAAGCGAGAGCGTCTCGCGCTGCTCGTAGACGCTGTTCACCCGCTGGAATAAAGCCTCGTTGAGCCAGATGTCATTCCCCAGCCCGGCGAGCTCGGCGGAAAATTGTTCATCCAGTGATTGCAGATAAGGGTTGGTATGGGCGCTGGCCATGGCGAAAAAGACCCGCGTCACCCGCGCCAGCAGCTGTCCGCTCTGCTCCAGCGCCTCGAGCGTGTTGGCGAAACTGGCCGGCTGCGGATTGTCGATAATGGCGCGGATCTCCTCGCGCTGCTGCCGGACGCCCTCATCAAACGCCGGCCGATAGTGACTGTCTTCAATCAGATCAAACCGCGGCGCCTGGTAAGGCAACAGACTGACGCTAAAAAAGGGGTTTTGTTCGGACATCTTTCTCTCCTGTACAGGCTTATCCTGTAAGATTAGGCTTCTCCTTAAGGGGTCGCAATGATTTCCGTTACCGGTCGCCGCCTGTGCGTGCTATGGTATGAAAACACAAAAAGCGTTGAGGAACAGTAAGATGATTATCATGGTCACCGGCGCCACTGCCGGTTTTGGTGAAAGTATTACTCGCCGTTTTGTCGCTAACGGTCATAAAGTGATTGCGACCGGACGTCGCGAAGAGCGCCTGAAGACGCTGAAAGACGAGCTGGGCGATAATCTTTATATCGCGCAACTGGACGTTCGCAACCGCGCCGCTATTGAGACGCTGATTGCCGACCTGCCCGCCGAGTGGCAGGCAATCGATGTGCTGGTGAACAACGCGGGTCTGGCGCTCGGTCTGGAGCCGGCGCACCGCGCCAGCGTGGAAGACTGGGAAGATATGATCGACACCAATAATAAAGGGCTGGTGTACATGACCCGCGCCGTCCTGCCGGGCATGGTGGCGCGCAATCGCGGCCACATCATCAACATCGGCTCCACGGCAGGCTGCTGGCCTTACGCCGGCGGTAACGTCTATGGGGCGACCAAAGCCTTCGTCCGTCAGTTCAGCCTCAATCTTCGCACCGACCTGCACGGCACCGCAGTGCGCGTCACCGACATCGAGCCGGGCCTGGTGGGCGGCACCGAGTTCTCGAACGTCCGCTTTAAAGGCGATGACGCCAAAGCCGGTAAAACCTACGAGAACACCGAAGCCCTGACGCCGGAAGATGTGACCGAGGCGGTCTGGTGGGTGGCCACCCTGCCGAAACACGTCAACATCAACACCCTGGAGATGATGCCGGTGAGCCAGAGCTTTGCCGGACTCAGCGTTCACCGCCAGGGCTAACCGTCAGCCACCCGGCCTGCTGGCCGGGTATGGGCGGAACCGCAAAAAACGCGTAAAATAGTGCGCATAACCCCATAAAAAGTAACCATCAATGGCCGCAGAATCGCAACTGAATCCGACGCAACCCGTCAATCAGCAAATTTATCGCATCCTCCGCCGGGATATCGTTCACTGCCTGATCCCGCCTGGCACGCCGCTGTCGGAGAAAGAAGTCTCCGTGCGTTTTGCGGTATCTCGTCAGCCGGTGCGCGAGGCCTTTATTAAGCTGGCGGAGAATGGACTTATCCAGATCCGTCCCCAGCGCGGCAGCTACGTCAACAAAATTTCCCTGTCTCAGGTGCGCAATGGTTGCTTTGTCCGCCAGGCGATTGAATGCGCGGTGGTCCGCCGTGCCGCTGGCATGATTAACGATGAGCAAGTCTATCAGCTGGAGCAGAATCTTCATCAGCAGCGTATTGCCGTCGACCGTCAGCAGTTAAACGACTTTTTCCTGCTTGATGATGAATTTCACCAGAAGTTGTCAGTTATTGCCGATTGTCAGCTGGCCTGGGATACGGTGGAAAACATCAAAGCCGCTATTGACCGCGTGCGCTACATGAGCCTCGACCATGTCTCCTCCCCGGAGATGCTGCTGCGCCAGCATCATGAAATTTTCACCGCGCTGGAAAAACGCGACGCCGAGGCGGTCGAGAAAGCCATGAGTATTCATTTGCATGAAATCAGCGAATCCGTGCTGTTGATCCGCCAGGAGAATCGCGACTGGTTTAGCGAAGAGTAAGGACCAGACGGCTGCGAAATAAGGCAGACGCAGCCGTCGTAATGGAAAGGATTATCTGACCACCAGCACCGGCGTTTTGGCGTAGCGCAAAATGGATTCGGCGTTGGAGCCCAGCAGATGGGTGGAGATCCCCGGTTTGCGGGAGCCAATCACTATCACATCGAACGCTTCGTTGTTACTGATAGCCAGAATTTCATCGCGCACGTTACCAAAGACGACCCGGGTATGGATCCGCGACATCGGTATGTCGAACAGTCGCGCCACCTCGCGCATCTTTTTCTCCGACTCTTCCTGCATATAGGCTTCGAATTTACGAATATCCGCCGTAAACCCGCGTAATAACGAACGGCTGCTGTTCGGCAGAACGTTGAGCAAGGTGATTTCGCCATTTTCCGCCGACGCGAGAAATTCCGCGTGACGCACTGCCTTATCGCTTAAATCCATTTCAAAAACATCAACAGGCAATAAAATCTTTTTATACATGGCCCGCACTCCTTTTCCAGAGAAAGTGATTTTTCAATAACTTAACTATGCCATTTTTGCGGTGAATGACCAGCCTTTATTCGGAAAAATAACAGCTAATTATCTTTAGTAAATCAGGGAAATATAGAGTTATGTAAGGACATTGCGGTCGATCATATTTTTAGTCTGCTAAAAGCGATCGACAGCAAAAAAAGATATATCAGCGGAACCGTGCGGAAACAGCAGAAGAGCCGGTGTCGACCCCATGACCGACACCGGGAATAAACGATTATTGCGCCTCAGCCCATGCGGCAACGGTGGCTTTGGCCCCCTGACGCTGCAGCGCAACATAGGCGCGGGTCACCGCCGAGACGAACCGCGCTTCCTGCGGCAGCTCACGGCCGAAGATGGCCTCAATGCCCAACAGCGCTTTGACGCGCGCTTCGCCATCGGCGCTGGCGGCTACCGCCTCCTTGATCACCGGCAGCAGCGGATCGCAAATTTCGATCGCCTGGCCGGCGTCGTCAACACCGCCGACATAGCGCATCCAGCCCGCCACGCCCAGCGCCAGCAGCGTGAAGTCATGCTGGTGCGCCAGGTGCCAGCGTACCGAGTCCAGCATGCGCTGCGGCAGCTTCTGGCTACCGTCCATGGCAATCTGCCAGGTACGGTGTTTGAGCGTCGGATTGCAGTAGCGGTCAATCAGCAGACTGGCATAGTGTGACAGATCCACCCCCTGCACTTTCAAGGTCGGAGCCTGCTCGTCCAGCATCAGCGCCAGCGCCGCGCGGCGGTAGTTGTCATCCTGCATACAGTCGTTGATATGCTGATAACCGGCCAGATAGCCGAGATAGGCGAGGAACGAATGGCTGCCGTTGAGCATCCTCAGCTTCATCTCTTCGAAAGGCACCACATCGGCGACCAGCTCCGCCCCCGCTTTCTCCCACTGTGGACGTCCGGCGACAAAGTTATCCTCAATCACCCACTGGCGGAAAGGCTCACAGGCCACGCCAGCCGGGTCGCGCACGCCGGTCAGCTGTTCAATTTTATCGAGGGTTTCCGCCGTCACCGCCGGGACAATACGGTCCACCATGGTCGACGGAAAGGTGACATTCTGTTCTATCCATGCGGCGAGATCCGCGTCCAGCGCCCGGGCGTAGGCGCAGACGACGTTGCGCATCACATGACCGTTTTCCGGCATGTTATCGCAGGACATCACGGTAAAGGCCGACAGCCCTGCCGCCCGGCGACGCGCTAAGGCCGCCACCACCACGCCCACTGCCGATTTCGGCTGGCGCGGGTTAGCGAGATCGGCGGCGATCAGCGGGTGATCGAGCTGCAGCTCGCCGCTGGCTGGCGAATGGCAATAGCCTTTCTCGGTAATGGTCAGGGAGACAATGGCCACCTGTGGCTCACACATCGCCGAAAGCACGGCCTCGAGACCATCGACCTGGGCGTGCAGCGCCTGCTTCACCACCCCGACCACGCGCGCGGTCCACGCGTCGGCGGACATTTCTGCCACGGTGTACAGCAGATCCTGCTGCCGGAGATCGGTGATCTGCTGCTCGCCGCCAATCAGGTTGACTTCAGTGTAGCCCCAGTCGCTGCCGTGCTCGCTGGCCAGTATATCGGCGTAGACCGCCTGATGGGCGCGGTGGAACGCGCCAAAACCCAGATGGACGATACGGGGAACCAGCGCGCGGCGATCGTAGTCCGGCTGTATGGCGTTAGCGGTTAAGAGGGTGTTTTCCATGATGACTCTCGTTGTTATGTGGCTCATCAACCATTCTCTGGGAGAACTCTCGAGGAGAATGCCTTTGTGCCTCAACCATCTCACGCAATTGGTATAACATCTTTGATTTCTGTCAACTACCATACAAGAAGCTTTTGCCGGGTTGTGGTCGCTGGCGAGCGATCACAAAATCTCTGGGATGGCAGGAGAAAATCCGCCGCGAAGCGGTAAGAGAAGATGGAACATGGCGCAGGCCGCGCCTCCTTGCGGGCCTGTTGCTTCCTGGTCGGTTAATCGATGCGGGTTTTGACGATAAAGAAGTAGCACAGCGCCCCGGCGAAGGTCACCCCGGCGGCGATCACCAGCGCCAGATTGAAAGAATGGGTGGTATCCACGACCCAGCCGGTGACTATCGGCGCGAAGGAGGCAAACACAAAGCTGCCAAAGTTCTGGATCGCCGCCACCGACGCCACTTTATGCTCCGCCACCAGCACCTGTACCAATCCCCAGGCCGAGGTGCCAGCGAAATGGACGCAGAACAGCGCCATAGAGATAAATGCCACCGCCTGGGTCGGCGTGGACGATTGCACCACCAGCAGCGTTCCCAGCGCCGACAGCACCAGACCGGCAACGATCGCCGTTTTGCGGGTTTTCGCCAGATCGTAGCCTCTGCGCGCCAGGGCGTCGACCACCAGACCATTGACCCACATCCCCACCGCCGCGGCGAGGAACGGGATCGCCGCCACCCAGCCGGTGCGCGCCAGGCTTAACCCCTGCTGAGCCTGCAAATAGCCGGGCAGCCAGGCGATATATAGCCAGCCGGTATAGTTCACCCCGGAGAAGCCGAGGATCATCCCCCAGGTGGTACGCCGTTTAAACAGCGCCAGCCATTCGCTCAGTTTCAGCGCCGGCCGGGCCGCCTCCTCGCTGGCCAGATAGCGTTGCTCCTCCTCCTGGAGGGTAAATTGCCGCCGGTTACGGTATCCCACATACCAGCACAGGCCGACCAGAATACCGGCCAAACCAATCACCACAAACATTGTCCGCCAGCCCCAGGCCAGCTGCATGATGACCAGGGCCGGCGGGGCGATGGCTTGCCCCAGCACCGTCGAGGAGTTAAATATCCCCACCGCCGTGCCGCGCTCTCTTTGCGCATACCAGTCGTTGATCGATTTCACCCCGGCGGGCATAAACGGCGCTTCACCGATCCCGAGGCCAATGCGCAGCAGAATAAAATGCGAGAATGAATTGACCATCCCGGTCAGGGCCTGCATCGCAGACCAGAATATCAGCCCGGCGCCCAGCACAACCCGCGGTCCGAGGCGATCCAGCAAAATTCCCGAGGGCAGTTGCGCGAAGCCATAGGAGAGAGAAAAAGCGGAGAGCAGCACCCCGAACTCGGTGGCGCTCAGACCCAGATCGGCGCGTATCGCCTCCCCGGCGACGCTCAGGGAAGAGCGGTCAAGAAAGTTAACGATCCCGGCGATAAACAGCAGCGTCAGGGTGATCTTCTGCACCCGACGGATGCGCAGCGGCGTCGCGCCCGCCTGTGGGGCAAATATCTCAATAGCCATCGTGATTCCTTACAGAGTCATAACCCAATATGATGTCTGATAAGTAAGGCAACAGGTCGACTACCATACAAGAATTAGGGTTTAAAAAAGTGGCAGGGATCACACAAGACGGGCTTACGCTCGTCCCCAGCCCGCCACGATGATCAGCATGCCGCACAGGGCGATGGCCGCGCCCGCCCAGTCATAATGGGTTAATTTGACCCCATCAACGACCCGCAGCCAGAGCAATGCCGTACAAACGTAGACGCCACCGTAGGCGGCATATACCCGCCCGCTGGCGGTCGGATGGAGCGTCAGGAGCCAGACGAACAGCCCCAGCGCCAGGCCGGCGGGGATCAGCAGCAGCGGCGTGGCCCCGCGCTTTAACCATAGCCACGGCAGATAGCAGCCGACGATTTCACACAGGGCGGTGGCAAAGAACAGCAGCGTTGTTTTGAGCATTAAAAGATTCGTAAAAGAGACAAAGCGTTGAACTATTCTACGCGATAATAGCCCTTTCCCTACGCTGTTTCGTCGGCTATGCCCGGCAAAAGAGCTGTAGTAAACTTAACCTGAGGGTTAACCCATCACTTAAAGGAAACCGTGATGAACATGACACTGAACAAACGCTGGTGCCTGACCGCCATTCTGGCGTTAAGCGCCGTCGTCTATACCTCCAGCTCGTTCGCGGCCACCGACCGGCTGGTGATTGAGTCCGGCGACAGCGCGCAAAGCCGTCAGCAGGCGTCGATGGAAAAAGAGCAATGGAACGACACCCGCAGCCTGCGCCAGAAGGTGAACAAACGGGCGGAAAAAGAGTGGGACAAAACCGATGTCGCCTTTGACGCGCAGGATAACTGCCAGAAGAGCGCCAACGTCAATGCCTACTGGGAACCAAACACCCTGCGCTGCCTTGACCGCCGCACCGGCCGGGCGATCAATCCCTGAGCACGCTGGCGCCTGCGGGCGCCGCCTTTCAGTCCCCTCTTTTCCGCTTTGACCACAGGAATTCCCATGACCGACGCGCTACACGTCAGACTCCGCCCCCTTGAGCGCGAAGATTTGCGCTTTGTTCACCAGCTCGACAACAACGCCAGCGTGATGCGCTACTGGTTTGAAGAGCCCTATGAAGCCTTCGTTGAGCTTTCCGATCTGTACGACAAGCATATTCACGATCAAAGCGAGCGTCGCTTTGTGATCGAATGCAATGGCGATAAAGCCGGACTGGTGGAGCTGGTGGAAATTAACCATGTGCACCGCCGGGCCGAATTTCAGATCATCATCTCACCCGACTTCCAGGGAAAAGGCCTCGCCACCCGCGCCGCGCGGCTGGCGATGGACTATGGCTTTACCGTGCTCAATCTGTATAAGCTGTATCTGATTGTGGATAAAGAGAATGAAAAAGCGATCCATATTTACCGCAAGCTCGGCTTTATGGTCGAGGGTGAACTGATCCATGAGTTTTTCATTAACGGCGAGTACCGCAACACCATCCGCATGTGTCTGTTCCAGCATCAGTATCTGGCGGAACACAAAACGCCGGGCCCGTCTCTGCTGAAGCCGACGGCTCAGTAATAATCAATGCGGTTTTTAATCGTGTAGTGACGGGTCAGCGGCGGCTGGACGCTTTCATCGATCACCTGCAGCTCACAGCTCAGCGGATTGTCATGGCGATCGTAGTCGCAGGTCTGGCGCACCGTGCCCAGCGTGCGGTCGTTGAAGGTGCTGATGGCGGTATAGTCCATTTTCTTGCGCGGATCCTTCGACGGCGTGGAGGCGACGGTAAATCGCTCCTCTTTGGCGGTGGTGGTTTTCCCCAGCGGATAGCCATCGCTGTCGTAACGGTAGGTGGCGGTAGTCTCTTTGCCGCGGGCGCTGATAATAAAGCCGTTATCATCCGTTTCCCAGCTCACGCCGGTGGCGGGCATCTCCGCCAGCTGACATTTCCCCTGCAGACGCAGCCGCTTTTCATGGGTGCGGCCATCGACGTAATAGTTGGCGTCCAGCAGCAGCGTGGCGCCGGTGTTATTCTCCACATCCTCCAGCGTCAGCAGATCGAAACATCCCTCTTTTGACAGCTGCGCGCTCACCTTCTTGACCACCACATCGTGTTCGTCCAGTAACGTCTGGCTAAAATCCTTCACCGGACCGCGCAGCGGATCGAACTCAAACTCATTGGAAAAACTCGCCATCTCCGGGGTGAAGGCTTCAGGGGCGCTTTCGCGGTCGCACGCCGTCAGCAGCAGCGCTGCCGGGATCAGCCAATACAGTCTTTTCACAGATGATTCCTTTTGTGTACATCCAATCATATTAGCAAATACAATTGTTTACACCAGTTCTGCTATGCTTAAATCTGGATACCATCGATAAGGAGCGTAAGATGAAACTATCCCTCTGGACAGGCGCCGCGCTGCTGCTGTGCTCCACGACCGTGCTGGCGGCCCCCGACTCCTGTGAACGGGTCAAAAATGATATTCAACAGAAGATCATTAACAATGGCGTACCGGAAACGGCCTTCAGTCTGGCCATCGTGCCAAACGACCAGGCGGACCAGCCCGGCGCTCAGGTGGTGGGTCATTGCGCCAACGACACCTTCAAAATCACCTACACCCGTAACAGCGACAGTCCCGCCGAAAACGACGCTCAGTAAACCCGCCTCGCTTTCAAACGAAAGATCTTATCCCTGCATTGACCAGGGATAAGATCTGCCGGCTACCCATAACGTATTATCGCTCACCCCGGCGTCTGTTAATGACGCGGCGGCCCTTCTCCGCCCAGCATAACTATCATGGAGTGAGCAATGTCGAATCAGGAATCTTCCGGCGGCGTCACCCGACGCGCGCTACTTAAATCCACAGCCCTCGGTACTCTGGCGCTGGCCGCCGGCGGGCTTCCCCTGCCCTTTACGCTGCGCAGCGCCGCGGCGGCGGTACAGCAGGCTGCCGGCGACAACACCCGGATTGTCTGGGGCGCCTGTTCGGTCAACTGCGGCAGCCGCTGCGCCCTGCGGCTGCACTTGCGTGATGATGAAGTGGTCTACGTGGAAACGGATAACACCGGCGACGACCGCTACGGCGATCATCAGGTCCGCGCCTGCCTGCGCGGGCGTTCGATTCGCCGGCGCATCAACCACCCGGATCGCCTTAACTATCCTATGAAGCGCGTCGGCAAACGCGGAGAAGGCAAATTTGAGCGTATCAGCTGGCAGGAAGCGCTGGATACCCTTGCTGACCGTCTGAAACGCGTCGTCGCGCAATATGGCAACGAAGCCGTGTACATTAACTACTCATCAGGAATCGTCGGCGGGAACATGACCCGCTCCTCGCCTTCCGCTTCGCCGGTGGCGCGGCTGATGAACTGCTACGGCGGCTCGCTTAACCAGTACGGTACCTACAGCACCGCGCAGATCGCCTGCGCCATGCCCTACACCTACGGCAGTAACGACGGCAACAGCACCTCGGATATTGAAAACAGTAAGCTGGTGGTGATGTTCGGCAACAACCCGGCGGAAACCCGCATGAGCGGCGGCGGCATTACCTGGTATCTGGAACAGGCCCGCGAGCGCTCCCACGCGCGGATGATCGTTATCGATCCGCGCTACACCGATACCGCCGCCGGTCGCGAAGATGAGTGGATCCCCATTCGCCCCGGCACAGACGCCGCGCTGGTCGCCGGTATCGCCTGGGTGTTGATTAACGAAAATCTGGTGGATCAGCCGTTCCTTGATAAATACTGCGTCGGCTACGATGAGAAGACGCTGCCGGCCGGGGCGCCGGCAAACGGCCACTATAAAGCCTATATCCTCGGCGAGGGCGACGACGGCGTCGCCAAAACGCCGCAGTGGGCTTCGCGTATCACCGGCATCCCCGCCGATCGCATCATTAAGCTGGCGCGCGACATCGGCATGAGCAAACCGGCCTACATCTGCCAGGGCTGGGGGCCGCAGCGCCAGGCCAACGGCGAGCTCTCCGCCCGGGCGATCGCCATGCTGCCGATCTTAACCGGCAACGTCGGCATCAACGGCGGCAACAGCGGCGCCCGTGAATCGACCTACACCATCACCATCGAGCGTCTGCCGGTGCTGGAAAACCCGGTGAAAACCGCCATCTCCTGCTTCACCTGGACCGACGCCATCGCTCGAGGCCCGGAGATGACCGCCACCCGCGACGGCGTGCGCGGCAAAGAGAAGCTGGATGTGCCGATCAAGTTCCTGTGGAACTACGCGGGCAATACCCTCATCAACCAGCACTCCGACATCAATAAGACCCACGAGATTCTGCAGGACGAAAGCAAGTGCGAAACCATTGTGGTTATCGACAACTTTATGACCTCGTCAGCGAAATACGCCGACCTGCTGCTGCCCGACCTGATGACCGTTGAGCAGGAAGATATTATTCCCAACGATTACGCCGGCAATATGGGCTATCTGATTTTCATCCAGCCCGCCACCTCGGCGAAATTTGAACGCAAACCGATTTACTGGATCTTAAGCGAAGTGGCGCAACGGCTCGGCGACGATGTCTACCAGCGTTTTACCGAGGGACGTACTCAGGCGCAGTGGCTGCAGCATCTGTACGCCAAAATGGTGGCGAAAGATCCGGCGCTGCCGGCCTACGATGAGCTGAAGCGAATGGGCATCTACAAACGCAAGGACCCGAACGGCCACTTCGTCGCCTATCGCGACTTCCGCCGCGATCCTGAAGCGCATCCGCTCAAAACCCCGTCCGGCAAAATTGAGATCTACTCCAGCCGGCTCGCCGAGATTGCCGCCCGCTGGCAGCTGGAGAAAGACGAAGTCATCAGCCCGCTGCCGGTCTATGCCTCCACATTTGAAGGCTGGGACGATCCACTGCGCAGCCAGTATCCGCTGCAGCTGTTTGGATTTCACTATAAGGCGCGCACCCATTCCAGCTACGGCAACGTGGACGTGCTGCAGGCCGCCTGCCGTCAGGAAGTGTGGATCAACCCGCTGGACGCGGAAAAACGCGGGATTAAAAACGGCGATCTGGTGCGGGTGTTCAACCAGCGCGGCGAAGTCCGGCTGCCGGCGAAAGTGACGCCACGCATCATGCCGGGCGTGTCGGCGATGGGCCAGGGCGCGTGGCACGACGCCAATATGGCCGGGGACCGGGTTGACCATGGCGCCTGCATGAATACCCTGACCACCCATCGCCCGTCGCCGCTGGCGAAAGGGAATCCGCAGCATACCAACCTGGTCGACATCGAGAAGGTTTAAGGAGTAAACCATGAGCACGCAATATGGATTCTTTATCGACTCCGCTCGCTGTACCGGGTGCAAAACCTGCGAGCTGGCCTGTAAGGACTATAAGAACCTGACTCCGGAAGTCAGCTTCCGTCGCATCTATGAGTACGCCGGCGGCGACTGGCAGGAGGACAACGGCATCTGGCAGCAGAACGTGTTCGCCTATTACCTCTCCATCGCCTGTAACCACTGCGCCGATCCGGCCTGCACCAAGGTCTGCCCGAGTGGAGCGATGCACAAGCGCGAAGACGGTTTTGTGGTGGTGGATGAAGAGGTGTGCATCGGCTGCCGCTACTGTCATATGGCCTGCCCGTACGGCGCGCCGCAATACAACGCCGACAAAGGCCATATGACCAAGTGCGACGGCTGTTATCAGCGCGTCGTCGAGGGGAAAAAGCCGATCTGCGTCGAGTCCTGCCCGCTGCGGGCGCTCGATTTCGGCCCCATTGCCGAACTGCGCGCTAAGCACGGCCAGCTGGCGGCGGTGGCCCCGCTGCCCTCGGCGCACTTCACTCAGCCGAGCATCGCGATCAAACCTAACCGCAACGCCCGGCCGTGTGGCGATACCATCGGTTATCTGGCAAATCCGAAGGAGGTGTGAGATGGGAAGCGGATGGCAGGAATGGCCGCTGGTGCTGTTTACGGTACTGGGGCAATGCGTGGTCGGCGCGACCCTCGTCAGCGGTCTGGTCTGGCTGGCGCTGGCTGACCAGCGCGAAGCGCGGCAGCGGCTGGTGCGCAGCATGTTTTTTATCTGGCTGCTGATGGGGATCGGTTTTCTCGCCTCAGTGATGCATCTCGGTTCGCCGCTGCGGGCGTTTAACTCGCTGAACCGCGTCGGGGCCTCGGCGCTGAGCAACGAAATCGCCAGCGGTGCCTTGTTTTTCGTCGTGGGCGGATTCTGGTGGCTGCTGGCCGTGCTGGAAAAAATGCCGGCGGCGCTGGGTAAAGTCTGGCTGGCGATCGCCCTGCTGTTGGGGCTGGTGTTTGTGCTGGCGATGACCCGGGTTTATCAAATCGATACCGTGCCGACATGGTACACTGGCTACACCACCAGCGCCTTCTTCCTGACGGTACTCCTCAGCGGGCCGCTGTTCGCCGCCCTGCTGCTGCGAATGGCGAAAGTCGACGTTAACGTCTGGTTTATTGCCGGGCTGAGCGTGGCCGCGCTGGTCATCAGCGCCGCGATTATCGTGATGCAAAGCGCCGGGCTCGGCGCCATTCACAGCGCCGTTCAGCAGGCGGCCACCCTGCTGCCGGATTACGGCAGACTGCAGGCCTTACGTCTGATCCTGCTCGCGCTGGGACTTGGCTGCTGGCTGTGTCCGCTGATCCGCCGTCAGCCGCCGCGCGCTGCGGGGCTGTTGGCCGGTCTGCTGCTGGTCTTGATCGCGGAATGTATTGGCCGCGGCCTGTTTTATGGGCTCCATATGACCGTCGGTATGGCGGTTGCCCGTTAATGAGACGGCGCGCCGGCGCGCGCCGCAGAAAGGAATAAGTGATGATGCCGTTCCCTCACCGCGACGCTGTCGCCTTAAGCGCCCGTACCCTGGGCGCGTTGTTCTCTTATGCGCCGAATAGCCCGCAAATCGCGCCGCTGGTGGCCGCCTTCCAGGATGGCAGCTGGCAGCAACAGTGGCCCTTCCCGGTTGCCGCCCCGCTGGCATCGGGGTTTGCCGCGTCGGTTGAAGAGTCGTTGCCGGAAGCATGGCAGCGCCTGTTTATCGGACCGTGGGCCCTGCCGGCGCCGCCCTGGGGATCCGTCTGGCTGGATAAAGAGTCGGTGCTGTTCGGCGAATCCACACTGGCCCTGCGCGAATGGATGCGCGCGAACGGCATCGCACTGGACGCCGATCGCAACGAGCCGGAAGACCATTTCGGCACCCTGCTGCTGCTGGCGGCGTGGCTGTGCGAAACGGAGCAGGAGGCGCTGTTTGCCCAGCTGCTGGCCTGGCATCTGCTGCCGTGGTCCGGGCGCTTCCTGAGCGTCTTTGTCGAACATGCCACCCACCCCTTCTACCAGGCGCTGGGCCAGCTGGCGCAGGCGACCCTGGCGCAGTGGCAGGCGGGTCTGCCCCTCGCGGTGGCGGAAAAGCCGCTCTATCGCTAATCCCTTTGCCGCGCCGGGAGTCGGCGCGGTTTCCTTGATGGCTCCCCTCTCCGTGCCCCGCACTTATCGCTTTTGCATATAAGTTTATTCCCTATCACAATAAGGCCATGTTTTCCCAATCTCGCCGTGACCGATGCACCGTCTTCATCCCTATCCTGATGTGCAGGTGATGTTTCGTCGCCTGCTGATCGCCACGCTGATTGGCCTTCTCGCCGCCCTGGCGGTGGCCCTGTTTCGCCATGCCATGGTGGTGCTGGAAACGCTGTTTCTCGGTAACGACAGCGGGAGCCTGGTCAACGCCGCGCAGTCGCTGCCGGCGTGGCGACGGCTGATTACCCCGGCGCTGGGGGGACTGGCGGCAGGGGCACTTCTCTGGCTATGGCAACGACGCCGCGTTGCCCGTCCGCACGCCGCCACCGATTATATGGAAGCCCTGGAGACCGGAGACGGTTGCTTCGATACGCCGGCAAGCCTGGTGAAGTCGCTGGCCTCGCTGCTGGTGGTGGTCACCGGCAGCGCGATTGGCCGGGAAGGCGCCATGATCCTGCTGGCCGCGCTGGCGGCCTCGCTGTTCGCCCGCCGCTTCACGCCGCAGGCCGAATGGAAACTGTGGGTCGCCTGCGGCGCCGCCGCCGGGATGGCCAGCGCCTATCATGCCCCACTGGCCGGCAGCCTGTTTATCGCTGAAATTCTGTTTGGCACGCTGATGCTGGCTTCGCTTGGGCCGGTAGTGATCTCGGCAGTGATCGCCCTGCTGTTGACCCAGTTTCTCAACGGCGGCGCCGCGCCGTTGTACCATGTCGTCCTGCAGCAGGATCTCAGCGCGCTGCACTATGGCCTGATGCTCGCCACCGGACTGCTGGCCGGACTGTGCGGGCCGCTGTTTATCTGGCTGATGGAATACAGCCACCGCGGGTTCGTCAGGCTGAAACTGGCGCCGCCGTGGCAGCTGGCGCTGGGCGGTCTGATCGTCGGCGGCCTATCGCTCATCACGCCGGCGGTGTGGGGCAACGGCTACAGCGTGGTGCAAAGCTATCTGCTGCTGCCGCCGCCCGGCGCGCTGCTGGTGGCGGTATTCCTGTGCAAACTGCTGGCGGTGCTGGCCAGCAGTGGCTCCGGCGCGCCGGGCGGGGTGTTTACCCCCACGCTGTTTGTCGGCCTGGCGATGGGCATGCTATTGGCCCGCTTCAGCGGGCTGTGGCTACCGGGGGAGCAGGAGATGGCTATGATGATGGGACTGACCGGCATGGCGGCGTTTCTTGCCGCCACTACCCATGCGCCAATCATGTCGACTCTGATGATTTGTGAGATGACCGGGCAGTATGTGCTGCTGCCCGGCCTGCTGATCACCTGCGTGGTGGCGTCGGTGCTGTCGCGTACGTTACGCCGGGATTCGATCTATCGCCATCACGTTGCCGAGCATGTCTAAGTCGACGTAGCGGCTTAGCTCACGCTGTTCGGCGCGCGGCAGATACGGTAGCTCGCCAATGAGCGGCCCAGGCAGCTTTTTGCTGAGCACATCGATGATTTCGGCGTAGTGCGCCAGACCGGGGTTGATGCGGTTGGCCACCCAGCCGATCAGCGGCAGCCCGTCATTGGCGATCGCCTGGGCCGTCAGCAGCGCATGGTTGATGCACCCTTCCTGGATCCCTACCACCATCAGCACCGGGAGCTGCTCCTGTACCACCCATTCGGAGAGCGGTCGCAGGTCGTTCATCAGGCTGCGCCAGCCGCCGGTGCCTTCAACCACCACGTGTTCAACTTGCCCGGCCAGCCGCTGCAAACCATCCGACAGCAGACCGTAGTTGATCGGGCAGCTGTGCGCCACGCTGCTTTCGTCTTCGCTTAAGGCGATGGGATTGACAGCTTCATAGGGTAACGCCAGCGTGGAGACGCTCTGCAGCACCAGCGCGTCTTTATTACGCAAACCGTCCGGCGTCTCTTTGCTGCCCTTCGCCACAGGCTTGTACCCGGCCACGCTTTTGCCTCTGGCAGCAAGTGCCTGCAACAGCGCACGGGAAACCACTGTCTTCCCGACAGCAGTGTCTGTACCTGTAATAAAGAAACGCTTAAACATCACTAACCCCACAGTTTTGTCGATGAAATATACGGGAGAGAAATAATCAACAGTGGGCAAAGTCTACGTGAAGCCGCTGGGGGTCAGCTTGAGATAGCGCAATTTTTGGTGTGACTATGAAAAAATGTTAACCCTGTAACAGTCGTATGAGTAAGGATCCGTTATAGAGCGCATCCTTGACCAGCGCCGCGCCAGCCATCGTTCCGCGGTTGGAGAACTGGGTGCTTTCAACCGCGATATGCTGGCTGTAGGCCGGGAGTGATTGTTGCCGAATGCAGCTGGAAATTGCCGGAAAAAGAATGTCCGCCGCCAGGTTAAATGGCGAGCCGATCAGGATTTTCTGCGGGTTAAACAGATTGACCATGATCGCCAGAATGCGACCGACGTGATGACCGACGCCGCTGATAATGTCCCGGGCCAGCAGGTCGCCCTGCAGCGCCGCCTGGCACAGCCACTCCACGCTCAGCGGACGCTGATGCAGCAGCGAGCTCATCGACTGCGCCATCCGCATCTGCGCCAGCTCCAGCACGCTCTCCACGCTGGCGATCGTTTCCAGACAGCCATGGTTACCGCAGTAGCAGCGTTTGCCATAGGGGTCGACCTGGGTATGACCGATCTCGACGAGGCTGCTGCTGCCGGCGTGCAGCAGACGTCCGTCGGTGATAACCCCGGCGCCGACGTTATGATCGATCACCACCTGAATGACGTCCCGGGCGCCGCGCGAGGCGCCAAACAGCGATTCCGCCATGGTCCAGGCGCTAATGTCATGCTGAATATAGACCGGCACCCCGGTATGGTTGGCCAGCGTTTCGCCCAACGGGACGTCTTTGACCTCTTCATAAAACGGCATGCGATGAATAATGCCGTTTTCGGTATCAATGATACCCGGCATCGTTATGGCGATGGAGGTGAGGCGTTCCAGCTTCTTCTGGTGGCGAATAAAGAAGCGATCGATATGGTCGATGATCCGCGTCAGAAACGGCGAGCTGTCGGTAAGGGCCAGCTCCAGCTGCTCCTCCACCACCAGCTGGCTGCTTAAATCGCGCAGCGAAAGGTGGATCTCGCCGCGGCTGATGCGCACCGCCAGATAGTGCCAGGCCTCGGTTTCCACCATCAGACCCACCGCCGGGCGCCCGCGGCTGCCGGGCTCCTGAATCTCGGTCTCCTGCACCAGATGCGCTTCCAGCATCTCGCGGACAATTTTGGTGATGCTGGCGGGCGCCAGTTGCGCAAATCGGGAGAGGTCGATACGCGATACCGGGCCGAGCTGATCAATCAGGCGATAGACGGCGCCCGCATTGGTCTGCTTGATTTGATCGATATGGCCTGGTTGACTATCCGCTACCACCATTGACTCCCTTTATTTTCGCGCTTCGAAATAAACTTTCGGCTATGGTGAAGCACTTCGATGGTGAACGTCAAATTTTTGCTTAGCCTTGTGATTTACCGCACATTTCCAGCCCCTTTTTGCCTCAATTGCGCTCGTTTTTCCAGGCCAGCAGCGTGTCACGAAAGCGTTTTGCCAGCGCCCCCTGCTCATGGTGTTTCGACCACACCAGCCACATCTCCGACACCGCATCCTGTTCGTCAATCGGCAGCCAGCGCATTTCGCTGAGCTGCACGCGCTGAAAGGAGGCCGGCAGGATCGACACCCCCAGCCCGGCGGCCACCAGGCCAATAATGGTCATCGCCTCCCCCACCTCCTGGGCAATCACCGGCGTATGGCCGTAGCGGCGCAGCAGGCCAAGGATATCGTCATACAGGCCGGTACCGACGTGCGGGTCGAAAAAGACGAACGGCTCCCGCGCCAGCGCCGCCAGGCTGACCGAGGGCTGGCGGGCCAGCGGATGGTCCGCCGGGACCATCGCCAGCAGCGGCTCGCGCAGCACTCGCTGCCACGCCAGGGTGTCCGGCAGTTGGGTATTGCGCAACAGGCCGAGGTCGAGGGCTCCCTCGCTCAGCGGGACAATCTGTTCGCGGGTATTAGTCTCGCGGGTGAGAATATGCACATCCGGGTAGCGCTGACGAAACAGGGACAGCGTATCGGATACCGCCTTGATAAAAGGGGCCGAGGAGGTAAAGCCGATACGCAGTTCGCCCGTTTCCCCATGGTGCAGACGGGCGGCGCGGGCGGCCGCGTCCTCCACCTGGGCGAGAATTTGTCGGCTGTCGGCGAGAAACTGTTTCCCCGCCGCCGTCAGGCTGACGCTGCGGTTGGTGCGGGCGAACAGGCGGGCGCCGGTCTGCTGCTCGAGGATCTGAATTTGCTGGCTTAACGGCGGTTGAGAGATGTTCAGTCGCGCCGCGGCGCGGCCAAAATGCAGCTCCTCGGCGACGGCGACAAAGTAGCGCAAATGACGCAACTCGATATTCATATTTAAAACGTCTTATTTGAGATTATTAATATATTAGACAGAATATTTACATTTTCATACCCTAAAAATGTGAGCTGAATGGTCACAACACTCTGTTGGTAAGCAGCAACTTCTACCCAAGGAATTCTCTGTGAGTCGTACAACAACCGTTGACACCGTGCCGGCGGGCGAGGTCAGCGTCGCTGGTACATCCCGCCCGGATCCGTTTATTAAGCGCGGCACCCCGCAGTTTATGCGCGTCACGCTCGCGCTATTCTCCGCCGGTCTGGCCACCTTCGCCCTGCTCTACTGCGTACAGCCGATCCTGCCGGTGCTGTCGAACGAGTTCGGCGTATCGCCGGCCAGCAGCAGTATTTCTCTCTCCATTTCCACGGCGATGCTGGCGGTGGGCCTGCTGTTTACCGGCCCGCTGTCGGACGCCATAGGCCGCAAGCCGGTGATGGTCACCGCGCTGCTGCTGGCCGCCTGCTGCTCGCTGTTGTCGACCATGATGACCAGCTGGCACGGCATCCTGATTATGCGCGCCCTGATTGGCCTGTCGCTGAGCGGCGTGGCGGCGGTCGGTATGACCTACCTGAGCGAGGAGATCCACCCCAGCTTTGTGGCCTTCTCTATGGGACTCTATATCAGCGGCAACTCCATCGGCGGCATGAGCGGCCGCTTGCTCACCGGGGTCTTTACCGATTTTTTCGGCTGGCGCGTGGCGCTGGCGGTGATCAGCGGCTTCGCCCTGGCCGCGGCGATTATGTTCTGGCGAATCCTGCCCGAGTCGCGCCATTTCCGCCCGACCTCGCTGCGGCCAAAAACGCTGCTGATTAATTTCCGCCTGCACTGGCGCGATCGCGGCCTGCCGCTGCTATTCGTCGAGGGTTTCCTGCTGATGGGGGCCTTTGTCACCCTGTTTAACTACATTGGCTACCGTCTGATGATGTCGCCGTGGTCGTTAAGCCAGGCGGTGGTGGGTCTGCTGTCGGTGGCGTATCTCACCGGGACCTGGAGCTCGCCGAAAGCGGGCGCCATGACCGTACGCTATGGCCGCGGTCCGGTGATGCTCGGCTTTACCGGCGTGATGCTCTGCGGCCTGCTGATGACGCTCTTTTCTTCCCTGTGGCTTATTTTCCTCGGCATGCTGCTGTTCTCCGCCGGCTTCTTCGCCGCGCACTCCGTCGCCAGCAGCTGGATTGGCCCGCGCGCGCGCCGCGCCCGCGGTCAGGCGTCATCGCTGTATCTGTTCAGCTATTATCTTGGCTCAAGCCTGGCGGGGACATTAGGCGGGGTGTTCTGGCATCGCTACGGCTGGAACGGCGTCGGCGGATTTATCGCGCTGCTGCTCCTTGCCGCGCTGTTGACCGGCACTTGTCTGTATCGGCGACTCAAATAATCGCGCGTGACGTGGCCTGCGGGCCACGTTTCACCACATGCCCATGATAGATGACAAGCCCATCAGCTCTCTGACGGCATCAACGGACAGTAAGGCAATAAACAGCCAGGTGAACGGATTCATAAACCACCCCCGAACCTCCAGACTTGCGTTATCGATCACAGTTTAGTCACGATGCGTTACCGATTTCTGCAATACTGCTCACAGAGCCACGCTTTTTTTCCTGCTATCACGCGGCTAATGCTTTACCCCGCCCTCTGCGCGCCACGCTCGACCCGCCAGGCGTATCAGGATAGTGTAGAGGCATACCGATAATCTGTTCATTCACCTGTCACGGACCGAACGCTACTATGACTGAAAATACGCCTTATCAGCAGCTTACCCGCACCTTTCAGCGCCTGTCGCGCTTTTCGCATCTCTCCGCCATCGCCGGCTGGGATATGTTCGCCATGATGCCTCCGGGCGGTAGCGCCGCCCGCGGCGAAGCGCTGGCGGAACTCGGCGTGCTACAGCATCAGATCCTGACCGATAAAAAAGTGGGCCAATGGCTGCAGGCGGCCCGCCAGCAGGATCTCAACGACCTCGAACAGGCCAACCTGCGGGAAATGCAGCGCCAGTACGCTCAGGCGGCGCTGCTGCCGGAGAGCCTGGTGGAGGCCAAATCGCTGGCCGGTAGCCGTTGCGAACATGCCTGGCGCAGTCAGCGGCCGGCTAATGACTGGGCTGGCTTTGCCGATAATTTGCGCGAGGTGGTCAGGCTGAGCCGCGAGGAAGCGCAGATCCGCGCCGACGCCCGGGGCGGCTCACGCTATGACGCGCTGCTGGATATTTTCGAACCGGATATGACCAGCGCCCGGCTGGACAGCCTGTTTGCCGATCTCAAGTCCTGGCTGCCTTCCCTGCTGCGACAAGCGGTCGATAAGCAGGCGACGCGAACCTTGATCGCCCCGCAGGGGCCGTTCCCGATCCCTGAGCAGCGCGAACTGGGTCTGCAGGCGATGCGCATCCTCGGCTTTGACTTTGACGGCGGGCGTCTGGACATCAGCGCCCACCCGTTTTGCGGCGGCGTCCCTCAGGATGTGCGCATCACCACCCGCTACAACGAAAACGACCTGCTCAGCGCTCTGTTCGGCGTGATCCACGAGACCGGCCACGCCCGCTATGAGCAGAATCTGCCTCGCCCGTGGGTCGACCAGCCGGTAGGACTGGCCCGCTCTACTGCTATCCATGAGTCGCAGAGCCTGTTCTTCGAAATGCAGCTGGGACGCAGCGAGCGCTTCCTGAAACGCCTGCTGCCGGCGGTGCGCGAACGCTTTGGCGATCGGCCGGCCTTTAGCGAGGAGAATTTCATCGCCTGGAACCAGCGGGTGAAACCAGGCTTTATTCGCGTTGATGCCGATGAGGTCAGCTATCCGGCGCATGTGATCCTGCGCTATGAAATTGAACGCGCGCTGATCGACGGCGAGATAGAGGTGGAAGATATTCCGTCGCTGTGGGATGAGAAAATGCAGCACTGGCTGGGACTGTCGACCACCGGCAACTACCGGGACGGCTGTATGCAGGATATTCACTGGACCGACGGCGGCTTCGGCTACTTCCCTTCCTACACGCTGGGGGCGATGTATGCCGCGCAGCTGATGGCCGCCGCCCGTCGCGCGCTGCCAACGTTAGACCGCGATATCGCGGAAGGGAATTTCAGCGCCCTGTTTGACTGGCTGCGGCAGAATATCTGGCAGCATGGCAGCCGCTTCACCACCTCGCAGCTGATCCAACAGGCCACCGGCGAGGATCTTAACAGCCGCTACTTCCGCGACCACCTTTCCGCCCGCTATCTGTGATCGTCCGCGCCGGGCTGCCCGGCGCGTCCTTCCACTCCCCGCCTTGTACATTCGGTTACACGCCGATACCAAACACTCACGGAAAGCCCGAAAAGACAAGCATATAGTGATTTCACCGGCCCCGCAGTGGGGTTGAAATTAAGAAAACTTTTCGAGGATATCAGAATGAAAAAAGTATTAGCTCTGGTCGTTGCCGCTGCTATGGGTCTCTCTTCCGCCGCTTTCGCTGCTGACGCAGTAAGCACCACTCACGCGCCAGCTGCTACCCACAGCACTGCTGCCAAGACCACCCATCACAAAAAACACCATAAAGCCGCGGCCAAACCAGCTGCAGAGCAGAAAGCTCAGGCTGCCAAAAAACACAAGAAAGCAGAAGCTAAACCAGCCGCTGCCCAGAAAGCCCAGGCCGCTAAAAAACACAAAAAAGCAGAAGCCAAACCCGCCGCTCCGCAGAAAGCCCAGGCCGCGAAAAAGCACCACAAAGCTGCCGCTAAACCGGTAGCCCAGAAAGCTCAGGCAGCGAAAAAACACCACAAAACCACCAAACACCAGGCCGCTAAACCTGCTGCACAGCCGGCAGCCTAATTCCTCCCGGTGAACCAACCTTCTTAAATAATCGGCGCTGCTTCAGCGCCGTTTTTTCTGGAGAGCACTATGCTGCGGCGTTATCGTTTTGAGCTCATCCTGATCCTGTTAATCATTTGCGCAGTGGTTGCGACCCGCTTTTTCCTCTATTAATCATTTCGCCTTTCTCTCCCGTTTTGCCGCCTGGCTCAGACTTCCCGCAAGGTGAATGTCGTGCAAATATTGTTGCCCACCCTTATCACTCTCTTTACCCTGCCGCTGCCAGCGGCGCAAATCATGCCCGGCGCCCGAAGACGCCAGACACGTTAGCAATAAACCATCGCGCGCCTGGCCCCCACACGGCGGCCAGACTCATCACAACGCACGTACCGCTTCCATCACCAGATAGCCGGTTGCGCCCCAGATGGCCACCGAGACCAGGGAAACATAGACCAGTGCGCGAATACCTTTTTTAGACATATACCCTCCGAACGCCGGGGAAATAGAATTCAGGCTATCATCGCCGGTATTACCTCTCTATTTACTCAACGGCCGGGTGACGGTAACAACGTTTTCGGTGAGAAAATGTTTCGCATTGAAAATAATTACGTGAGGCGTAAAGAAGTGCGAATTCTGGTGAAGTTCTGGCGGGTAAAAGTATTATTTTTGCGCATTATGCTGCCAAACCAGGAATAACCTCAAAGAGGTATTGCTGCATTATTCGCCAATTTCAGTACGTTCTGATACACGAATGTGCTTGCGCCAGACCGTGCTTTCTGCGGAAATAGCAGCAGAAGGTTAATGGTATTAACCGATTGAAATCAGAAGGTTTTACCCGCGCCAGAGCCCGTCGCGCGCAGATGAGACATGCCGTTTGGCCTGATTAGAATTATTGTTTACTTTCAAAAACTTAAATCTCCTGCTACTGTCAATAGACATCATAGCCTCCCCCAGAGAGTGATATGCGTAGAGACGTTCTGTTATTACTGTGTTCATTTTATCTGTTACCTCTGGGCGCACATGCCGAAGATAGCGGACTGAGCGCCAAAGATATTAAGACGTTGTTTTTCGGCCACGATGAGCGTAAAGCGGTGAGCCGCCCGGAGGAGAGTCCGTGGGACGCGATTGGCCAGCTGGAGACCGCCAGCGGCAATCTGTGCACGGCGACGCTCATCTCCCCCAACCTGGCGCTGACCGCGGGCCACTGCCTGTTAACGCCCCCGCGCGGCAAGCCGGACAAAGCGGTCGCTCTGCGCTTTATTTCCCGCAAGGGTAACTGGGTGTATGAGATCCACGGCATTGCCGGACGCGTGGATCCCGGGTTAGGCAAGCGTCTGAAAGCCGACGGTGACGGCTGGATCGTTCCCTCCGCCGCGGCGCCCTCGGATTTTGGCCTGATCGTGCTGCGCTATGCTCCCTCGGGCATCACGCCGATCCCGCTCTTCCCCGGCAGTAAGGCCGATTTAACCGCCGCGCTGAAGGCGGCGGACCGGAAAGTGACCCAGTCAGGTTATCCTGAAGATCATCTGGACAATCTTTACAGCCATCAGGATTGCATCGTCACCGGCTGGGCGCAAAACAGCGTCCTGTCGCACCAGTGTGACACCCTGCCCGGCGACAGCGGCTCGCCGCTGCTGCTGAAAACCGCGGACGGCTGGCAAGTGATCGCCGTGCAAAGTTCGGCTCCCGGCCCGCAGGATCGCTGGCGGGCGGACAACCGCGCCATCGCGGTGACCGGCTTTCGCGATAAGCTGGAGGCGCTGGCCGGAGAGTAATTACCCTTGCTGCTGACGCCGCTGCAGCAGGTCGGCGATCGGCATCGGTTTACTGAAGTAAAAGCCCTGTAGCCGGTCGCAACCGGCCCGCCGCAGCAGCGCCAGCTGTTGCGGATCTTCAACCCCCTCCGCCACGACCGTCATCCCCAGCGCGCGGGCGATGCGCACCGTGCCGCGCACCATCTCCGCCGCCTGCGCATCGCAATCCACCCGCCCGGCGAGGGATTTGTCAATCTTCAGGCTGTCAAAGCGAAAGCGGCGTAAATAGCCGATGCTGGAGTAACCGGTGCCAAAATCGTCCAGCGCCACGGCGATGCCCTGGGCCTTCAGATTCTCCACCACCGCCTGCGAACGTTCCGGATTTTCCAGCACATAACTCTCCGTCACCTCCACCTGCAGGCGCGACGGCGGAAAGCGGCAGGCAGCGACCGTTTCCATCACCCGGCGTTCAAACGCCGGATCGCGAAATTGCGCCGGCGAGATGTTCACCGACAGCAGCAGATCGCCCACCGGCTGCAGGTCGCTGCAGGCGCGTTGCAGGACGAACTGGCCGAGGGTGTCAATCAGGCCGCTACTCTCGGCAATGGCGATAAACGCATCCGGCGCCAGCGCACCCTGCGGGCGACGCGGCCAGCGCAGCAGCGCTTCAACGCCGGTCATCGCCAGCGTATCGGCATCGACCACCGGCTGATACCAGACCTCAAATTCATCCTGCTCCAGCCCCTGACGGATGCCATTCTCAATCATCAGCTGATGACGTCGCACGGCATCCAGCGCATCGTCATACCAGGCCGTCCGCCCCTTGCCGCTCTTCTTGGCGTGGTACATGGCGATATCCGCCCGGCGAAACAGTTCGGTACTGGAGCATTCCGCCGGAGTACCGCTGGCGATGCCGATGCTGGCGCCGATATAAATTGTGCGTTTGCTCAGCGCCACCGGCGCTTTAAGCAGCTCCAGCGCCGCCCAGGCGAACGCCGCGGCCCGGTCGATCGCCTGTTCGCCGCTCACCGCCATGGCGAACTCATCCCCGCCCATTCTTGCCAGCATGGCCCCCGCCGGCACCCGTTTTTGCAGCGCGCTGGCGATATGGCGGATCAGAGTGTCGCCCACATCGTGGCCATAGTTATCATTCACATCCTTAAAACCGTCCAGATCGATAAACACCACGCACTGCATATCGTGCTTACTCGTGTCGCACACCTGGCTGAGCCGCAGCAGCAGCGCACGCCGGTTGGGCAGGCGGCTAAGCCAGTCAATCAGGGCGATCTCCCGCGCCTGACGTTCGCCGCGGGCCAGCTTATACATGCCGAGGCTGCTGAACAGAATAAACAGCAGGATCAGGCTGGCGGCCACCCCGGCGATCAACCGCATACTGCCTGACGAGGCCAGGGCCGCTTCGGCGCCGGGCAGGCGCGGCTGCCACGCCAGATAGCCCAGAACCTCGCCTCCCTGCGTGCGCAGCGGGATCCGGTGTTCGCCTGGGCCGTCGCTGAGATGCAGATGGCTTATCTGGAAGGTGTCGCCTAAACGCTCCAGCAGCTGAGGGCTGATGTGCCGGGTAATGACCAGATAGCGTCGGGTCTCGTCAGCCACCTGCAGCCGGCCGCTCGTCGGCCGTATCAGGCCGATGCCGACGAAAGCGATCCCGGCCTCGGTACGTGTGATGCCGGCGAAGGCGTTTCTCCCCTCGCGCAGAGCCTGTGCATGATAGCGGATCAGGCTGGTCAGCCCGGCGCCGAGAAATGAGAGGTCTGCCCGGGGCATAACCTGACTCTGAAAGGCGCCCCACAGGATGTGATAATGTTCATCAAGGACAAAGGTGCCGTCATACAGATTATTGATTTTGAAGCCGGATCCCCAGGAGTCGTACAGCCATTTTTGATCCAGGCTGGGAGCGTAAGTCTGGGTCACCGCATCGTCCCAGATGGCATTGTCCAGCACCAGCGACAGCACCCGGTTGACCGAGGTCTGCACCGCCCCTTCCACCGACAGGACCGAGCGCTGTTGGTCAATTTCATTGGATTTGCTGGCAATGAGGTGTTGCGAGAGGTAAAGCAGGGAGATCACCGACGCGGTGAGGCCGAGCCCGGCGAGAAAAATCATTATTGACAACGTCCTGGCGGAAGGAATTTTCCGCCAGCCGAAAGCTGTGAGCATGCGCAGTCCTCATCGTCACCGGGCACAATACCTGCGGGGCCGGTCTTGAGTAAGCATACTACAGCGAACCCGTTTTGCCGCCTGGCTTTGCAGGCGGCGCGACGTCAGGCGAGTTTAATTAACACCATGCCGGCAACCAGCAGGATGACTCCCGCCCAGCCTTTGTTATTCAGGCGCTGGCCAAACAGCACCCAGCCGGCGGCGATGGTCGCCGCGATACCGAAGCCGCCCCACAGCGCATAGGCGACCGACAGATCGATGCCTTTCACCGCCTGCGACAGGGCGCTGAACGCGCCCAGCACCGCCGCCAGCGACAGAATGCCATAGACCTTGCGGCGGAAACCGTCGGAAAACTTCAAAAAGACGTTGGCAATAATTTCCAGAACAATGGCGATAGCCAGCCAGATGGCGTGGATCCACTCAAACTGCTGCATGAGCCACCTCCTGCTTCGACGACGCTTTTTTCTGGGTGCCGGACTTAATTAAGACGATCCCCACCACCAGGGTGGTCAGACCGGCTATTTTCAGCAGCGACAGGCTTTCATCAAACAACAGTACGCTGAACAGGGTGATCAGCAAAATACCAATCCCTTCCCATAACGCGTAGGCCACGCCGAGGGCAATTTTTTTAACCGCAAAGGCGAGAAAAATATATGACAGGGCAATCATGGCCAGCATTAAAATAAATCCGGTATGCCCACCGCTAATGCTTGCCCATTTCATCGACAAGGTGCCGGTAATTTCAGCAATAATCGCTAAAGCTAATAAAATCCAATAAAACATGATCCCTTCTCCTGCTTGAGAATATAATCCATTACCGTTTACGCGACGCGTAAACAGGAAAATTTCTGACGTAGATTTCGCTGTGCGCTTGGCGCCAGCTCAGGCAGAAAGAAGGTGACTATAGCGCCGAATGCCAGTGCTGTTCGCCGGCAAAACGGGAAAAAGTGAGGGATACTGCGGGGTGATTTAAAATATACATCCTGAACTGATTGTCCATAAAATTACAATTATCCGCGGTGTTGCTTCTCGTCCGGTGCGGATGAAAATTGTCCTCAGTAGTTAAACACAGGTACATTTGTAGCATAGTGCTACATTTTATTCAAAGACTTTGCAATTCTTTACGCCGCGGTTTTGCTGCAATGCGTTTTTTCTGAAAAAAAACGTCATTATGCTAATGTAACGCAACCTGTTAACAGGCAAGGAAGATTGAGGACGGGATCCTATGGCTAAACCTATTATTACACTTAACGGATTAAAGATGGTCATCATGCTGGGCATGCTGGTGATCATCCTGACCGGCATTCGCTTTGCGGCAGACATTATTGTCCCGTTTATACTCGCGCTTTTTCTGGCGGTGATTATTAATCCGCTGGTCCAGCTGCTGGTCCGCTGCCGGGTGCCACGCGTGCTGGCGATCTCATTGCTGATCGGCCTTATCGTCATGTTAGCCGTTGTGCTGCTGGCCTCGCTGGGGACTTCGCTTAACGAGCTGGCGCGCACCCTGCCGCAGTACCGCAACTATCTCTACGAACCGATGCAAACCATCGCTCCCTGGCTGCAGCGCCTGGGCTTTACCGTCTCGGTGGTGGAGCTAAACAAATACATCGACCCCAACGCCGTGATGACCCTGGTCACCGGTCTGCTCACTCAGCTGTCGAACGCCATGTCCTCGATTTTTCTGCTGCTGCTGACGGTGGTGTTTATGCTGCTGGAGGTTCCGCAACTGCCCGCCAAACTGCAGCAGCTGATGTCCCGCCCGGTAGAAGGCATGGGGGCCATTCAGCGCGCCATCGACAGCGTGTCGCATTATCTGGTGCTGAAGACCGCGATTAGCCTGGTCACCGGGCTGGTGGTCTGGGGCATGCTGGTTCTGCTGGACGTGCGTTTCGCCTTTATGTGGGGGCTGCTGGCCTTCGCGCTGAACTATATTCCCAATATTGGCTCCGTGCTGGCGGCCATCCCGCCGATCCTGCAGGTCCTGGTATTCGGCGGCCTGTACGAGGCGCTGGTGGTGCTGGCCGGCTATCTGATCGTTAACCTGGTGTTCGGCAATATTCTCGAACCGCGGATCATGGGGCGCGGCCTGGGACTCTCCACCCTGGTGGTATTCCTGTCGTTGATCTTCTGGGGCTGGCTGCTGGGTCCGGTCGGTATGCTCCTGTCGGTGCCGTTGACGATCATCGTCAAAATCGCCCTCGAGCAGACCAGCGGCGGCCAGAGCATCGCATTCTTATTAAGTGATGTGAGCAAAGAGTAACCCTTCCCCGGGCCGGCGACTGGCCGGCCCCCCCTCTCCCTGACACCTGTGGTAGACCACTACGCCTTTCGTATTATTGATCCTCATCACAAAGGGCCAATCACAATTGTTACTCTCAGGCTAACGATTGGCCGCCGTGCTTAATTGATGCTCCGCGCCTCGCATCGCACACTAACCTCCACCAGGACAAACAAAACGATTTGTCGAATCAGGAGGTTAATAATGAATGCCGAACAAACGACGGGGCGGGTCTGGAACCGTCGCCGGACGGAAAAGCAGCGGCGGCTGGCCGAGGCCAACATCCCCGGCAAAGTCATCCCCACTGACCAGCTGGTCAGCGTACTGGAAAACCTGCTCGCCCCCGGCGACCGGGTGGTGCTGGAAGGCAACAACCAGAAGCAGGCCGATTTCCTCTCCCGCATGCTGGCGGAAGTCAATCCGCAGAAAATCCACGATCTGCATATGATCATGCCGAGCGTCGGGCGCAGCGAGCATCTGGACCTGTTTGAAAAAGGTATCGCCCGCAAACTCGATTTCTCCTTCTCCGGTACCCAAAGCCTGCGCATTTCGCAGCTGCTGGAAGATGGCCTGCTGGAAATCGGCGCCATTCATACCTATATCGAACTCTACTCCCGCCTGTACGTCGATCTGTCGCCCAACGTCGCGCTGATCGCCGGCTACAAAGCCGACCGTAAAGGTAACCTGTATACCGGGCCGAGTACCGAAGATACCCCGGCGCTGGTGGAAGCCGCCGCCTTCCACGACGGTATTGTTATCGCCCAGGTTAACGAACTGGTGGACGACGAGTGCGATCTGCCCCGCGTCGATATTCCCGGCTCGTGGATTGATTACGTGGTGGTCGCCGACAAGCCGTTCTTTATTGAACCGCTGTTCACCCGCGACCCGCGCCTGATTAAGCAAGAACACATTCTGATGGCGATGATGGCGATCAAGGGCATCTACGCCGAGCATCAGGTGCAGTCCCTCAACCACGGGATCGGCTTCAACACCGCCGCCATCGAACTGCTGCTGCCGACTTACGGCGAACAGCTCGGTCTGAAAGGCAAAATCTGTAAACACTGGACCCTGAACCCGCATCCGACGCTGATCCCGGCGATCGAGAGCGGCTGGGTGGAGAGCGTGCACTGCTTCGGCGGCGAGCTGGGGATGGAAGAGTACATCCGCGCCCGTCCGGATATCTTCTTTACCGGCCCGGACGGCTCCATGCGCTCCAACCGCGCCTTCTGCCAGCTGGCGGGGCAGTACGCGGTGGATATGTTTATCGGTTCGACCCTGCAGGTTGATGGTCTGGCTAACTCCTCGACCGTCACCCGCGGCCGCCTTTCCGGCTTCGGCGGCGCGCCGAACATGGGCCACGATCCGCACGGCCGCCGCCATGCCACCCCTGCCTGGCTCAATATGATCACCGAGCCGGACCCAATGCAGCGCGGTAAAAAACTGGTAGTGCAGATGGTCGAAACCTTTCAGGCCGGGGTGAAGCCGACCTTTGTTGAGACCCTCGACGCGGTCGACGTCGCCAAAACCTCCGGCATGCCGCTGGCGCCGGTGATGATTTACGGCGATGACGTCACCCACGTGCTGACCGAAGAGGGTATCGCCTACCTGTATCGTGCGGAAAGCCTGGAAGAGCGCCGGGCGATGGTCGCCGCCGTCGCCGGGATCACCGACATCGGTCTCGGAGTGGACGCGAAACGCGTGGCTGCCCTGCGTCAGAGCGGCAAAGTGGTCTACCCGGAAGATCTCGGCATTCGCCGCAGCGAGGCCACCCGTTCGCTGCTGGCCGCCGGCAGCGTCGCCGACCTGGTGGAATGGTCCGACGGACTGTACAACCCACCGGCAAAATTCCGGAGCTGGTAATGAAAATTCTCTCCCCCCTGCACGCAGAAAGCCGCGTCAGCTGGCTGGCGGATACCGCCAGCGCCTGTCTGATTGACGAAGCCCGTCTGAGCCCGAAACCGGGTCTGGTCGACAGCCGCGGCAGCGGCGCGCATCAGGACCTCACGCTGGCGCTGATGGAACGCTCCGCCCGCAGCCTGCAGCCGACCTTCCACGCGCTGGCCCAGCAAAGCTGGCGCCGCCCGGCAGATATCGCGCTGCGCGAAACCGTCGGCCGCCTCGGCCGGGAAGGCGAAGCGCAGATGATGCAGGCCACCGGCGGGGTCAACACCCACCGCGGCGCCATCTGGGCGCTGGGGCTGCTGGTCAGCGCGGTAGCGATGTTGGGGGGAGCGGGTCATTCACAGGCGATCGCCGACACCGCCGCCGCCCTCGCCCGCCTGCCCGACGGCCTGGCGCCGAAAAGCTTCAGTAAAGGGCTACGCGCCAGCCGCCGCTGGCAGGTGCCGGGCGCGCGCGAAGAGGCGCAGCGCGGTTTCCCGCATATCACCACCCTGGCGCTGCCGCAGTTACAGCAAAGCCGCGCCCGTGGCGCCAGCGAGCCGCAGGCGCAACTTGACGCGCTGATGGCCATCATGACCTCGCTGAGCGATACCTGCGTGCTGTCGCGCGCCGGCTTGACCGGCCTGCAGACCATGCAGCAGGGCGCCCGCGCGGTGCTGGCGGCCGGCGGGTGCGCCAGCGTCGCCGGACGCGCCCCCCCCCCGCCGCCCTGGCGCGGCTTGACGCGCAGATGCTGGCGCACAACGCCTCGCCGGGCGGCGCCGCCGATCTCCTTGCCGCCACCCTGTTTCTCGACCGGGTTGCCGGCTAACGCATTCAGAGGATGTTATGGAACAGATTACATTGTCATTTCCTGCCAGCCGCGCCCTCCGCGGCCGAGCGCTGGCAGGGGTTGTAGGTTCAGGCGATATGGAAGTGCTCTATACCGCCGCCGGAAGCGATACGCTCAGCGTGCAAATTACCACCTCGGTGGATAACAGCCAGGCGCGCTGGCAGGCGCTGTTCGACCGGCTGAGCCTGATTAACGGCCTGCCCGCCGGGCAGTTGGTTATTCACGACTTCGGCGCCACGCCGGGCGTCGCCCGTATTCGTATTGAACAAGTCTTTGAGGAGGCCGCTCATGCGTAACGATCGCAGCTTTATCGAACTGCGCGCTCGCGAACGCGCCCACGCTCTGCTGGACGACGGCAGCTACCGTGAACTGCTGGATCCGTTTGACGGCATTATGTCGCCGTGGCTCGGCGCGCAGGGCATTGTCCCGCAGTCCGACGACGGTATGGTGGTCGCCAAAGGCACTATCAACGGCCAGCCGGCGGTGGTGATTGCCATCGAAGGCACCTTCCAGGGCGGCAGTATGGGCGAAGTCTCCGGCGCCAAAATGGCCGCCGCGCTGGAGCTGGCGGCGGAGGATAACCGCAACGGTATCCCGACGCAGGCGGTGCTGTGCCTGGAAACCGGCGGCGTCCGGCTACAGGAGGCCAACCTTGGCCTGGCCGCCATCGCCGATATTCACGCCGCGATTGTCGATCTGCGCCGCTACACCCCGGTAGTCGGCATCATCGCTGGCACCGTCGGCTGCTTCGGCGGCATGTCCATCGCCGCCGCGCTGTGCAGCTATCTCATCGTCACCCGAGAAGCCCGTCTCGGCCTCAACGGCCCGCAGGTTATCGAGCAGGAAGCCGGCATTGAAGAGTACGACTCGCGTAACCGGCCGTTTATCTGGAGCATGACCGGCGGCGAAATTCGCGCCGCCAGCGGCCTGGTCGACGCGCTGGTTAACGATGGCGTCAAGGCCGTCAAAACCGCGATGAACGAAGCGATCGCCAAAGGCGTACCGGCGCAGCACCGCAGCGACAATTATGACGACTATCTGCGCCGTTTGAGCCAGTTCGACACCCGCCAGCAGGCGGATACCGCGCAGATTAAACAGCTTTTTGCCCGGGAGGAAAAATAATGAGTCAGTTCCCAAACCGCGCCGCGCTATGGCTGAACAAACTGGCGCCCGAGGCGCCGCTGATGAGCGGCCTGTGCCCTTCCGTGCAGGTGGCAGACGGCCAGCTTAATGGCGAAAAGGTGCGTTTTATTGCCGTGGTACCGGATGCTAATAACCACTACCCGCGCGCCGCCGGTGGCGAAGTCGGCCTGCTGGAAGGCTGGACGCTGGCGAAAGTGGTCAACGAAACCCTCGACGCCGATGCCGATAAAACGGTAAAGCGCCCGATTATCGCGGTTATCGATGTCCCCAGCCAGGCCTATGGCCGTCGCGAAGAAGCCTTTGGTATTCACCAGGCGCTGGCCGGAGCGGCAGGCGCCTACGCCAAAGCCCGTCTGGCCGGCCATCCGGTGATTGGCCTGATCGTCGGCAAAGCGATGTCCGGGGCGTTTCTGGCCCACGGCTACCAGGCCAACCGTCTGATCGCCTTTAACGACAGCGGCGTACTGGTCCACGCGATGGGTAAAGCGTCGGCCGCGCGCATTACCCTGCGCAGCGTGGAGGCGCTGGAGAAACTGGCGGCGACCATCCCGCCGATGGCCTATGACGTCAGCAACTACGCCACGCTCGGCCTGCTCTCCGCTCTGCTTGACATCAGCCATCCGGACGCCCCTGACGACCACGATCTGGCGCTGGTCAGCCACACCCTGCGCGACGCCATCGCTGACGCGCGCCAGGATCCCTCGCTGAAGTGCCGCCTGGGTGCGGAAAACCGCCGCAGCTCGCAGCGGGTCCGCGACCTGATGCGCGCCAGCTGGTAACACGTTCGTACGTAAGTAGTAGAAGAAAACCTGCCGGAAGCCGTCCCCCGGAGCGCGTAATAACCGCGCCGGGTAGGGACGGCTTTTAGAAAAAATAACAATCGCGCCAGTACTCTATTTTATTTACAGGTGATTTATGACTTATGTGATTATTCATGCTCTTGCCCCGATTTTCGTCATTATGCTGCTGGGCTTCTGGGCCGGTAAGGCCGGGATGGTAGATAACAAAAATGTCTCCCTGCTCAATATCTTTGTAATGGATTTTGCCTTACCCGCTACGCTGTTCAGCGCCACGGTGCAAACTCCGTGGGCCGGTATCGTCGCCCAGTCGCCGCTGGTGCTGGCGCTTACTGGCGCGATGTGGATCACCTACGCCGGGATTTACTTCCTCGCCACCAGCGTCTTCAAACGCACCCCGCAGGATGCCGCGGTGCTGACCCTCACCGTCGCCCTGCCGAACTATGCCGCGCTGGGCCTGCCGATCCTCGGCAGCGTGCTCGGCGAAGGCGCATCGACTTCGCTGTCGGTGGCGGTCTCTATCGCCTGCGGTTCGGTACTGATGACCCCCTTCTGCCTGCTGATTCTGGAACGTGAAAAAGCCCGCGCCGCGGGGGAAACCACCGGTTCTACGCTGGCGATGCTGCCGGTGCTGATGTGGCGTTCGGTGAAAAAGCCGATCGTCTGGGGCCCGCTGCTCGGGGTGGTGCTTTCCGCTATCGGCATTAAAATGCCGGACCTGCTGCTGGCCGCCATCAAACCGCTGGGCCTGGCCGCCACCGCCGCGGCGCTGTTCCTCACCGGGGTGATCCTCTCGGCGCGTAAACTGCAGCTCAATGCGCTGATCGCCACCTCCACCATCGTGAAACTGCTGGTACAGCCGTTTATCGCCTGGGGTCTGGTGATGCTGCTGGGTCTGCACGGCGCCATCGCCATCACCGCGATCCTGATGATTGCCCTGGCCGCCGGCTTCTTCGGCGTGGTCTTCGGCAACCGCTTCGGCGTACAGTCCCCGGATGCTGAAGCCGTGCTGCTGTTGAGCTCGGTTCTGTGTATCCTGTCGCTACCGCTGTTTATCTCTTTGACTTCAGGACTGTAAACCATGTCATCAACACCGCGTCCCCACGATTTAGTGTGGTTAAACCACGCCAGCGCCCTGGAAGATGTTGTCGAGCCGTGGGTGGCGCAGCAGTGGCGAGCCGCGCTGCCGGTGGTGGTGAGGCGCGATGTTGACGGCCAGGCCCGCATCCCGGTTGGGGTGCGGGGCATGAAGCGCGAACAGCGCGCCGCCGGCTGGGTACAGGCGCACAATATCGTGCGCAGCGTCACCCCGGAGATGCTGGTGGAGCGCGAGCGCCTGCTGGGCTCCCCTTTTGTTTCGCAGCCGCCGGTCCAGGCGGCCATCGCCCTGACGCTGGGCGACTGGCCCTGGCGCTGGGGCGTCACCGGCAGCACCGGCTACGCGCTGGCGACCGAAATCCCGGTACTCCATGCGGCAAGCGATCTGGATCTACTGATCCGCGCCCCGCAGCCGCTGGCCCGCGAGGCGCTGCTGGATTGGCAGTCCCGGGTGGCCCAGCTCCCGTGCCGCGCCGATACCCAGGTCGAAACGCCATACGGCGCCTTCGCCCTCAATGAGTGGCTACGCGATGGGCGAGCGCTGCTGAAAACGTCCCGCGGCGCGCGCTTAACCGCTGCGCCGTGGCGCAGGGAGGAATGATGAAGATTTTGTTTACTTTTCCCGGACAGGGTGCCCAGCGTCCCGGCATGCTGGCGGCTATCCCCGACCGCGAAGCGATCCTCAGCCAGGCGCGCGCCGTGCTGGGGAATGAAGTCGAGGCCCTAGATAGCGCCGGATCGCTAAAACATACCCGTGCAGTCCAGCTCTGCCTGCTGATCGCCGGGGTAGCCTGGGCGCGCGAGCTACAGCGCCAGGGCGTCAATCCGCAGATTGTCAGCGGCCTGTCCATCGGCGCCTTTCCCGCAGCGGTGATTGCCGGCGCGCTCGATTTCGCCAGCGCGCTGCGCCTGGTGGCCCTGCGCGGCGATCTTATGGAGCAGGCCTATCCCGACGGTTACGGGCTGACGGCGATCATGGGCCTGACCCGCCCGCGGGTTGAGGCGCTGATGCAGGGTCACGAGGTCTATCTTGCCAACCTGAACGCCGAAACGCAGATCGTGATCGCCGGACACGATGAAGCCATGGCCGAGGTGGCGCAGCTGGCGCTGCAGGCGGGCGCCAGTAAGGCGCAGCGGCTGGCGGTCAGCGTCCCGTCGCACTGCGCGCTGCTGGATAAACCCGCCGCCGCGCTGGCAACAGCCTTTGCCGACGTGACCTTAACGCGCCCGCAGTGCGCCTATTTAAGCGGCTCGACGGCGCGCGTGCTGTGGGATCCACAGCGGATCGCCGACGATCTGGCGATGAACATGGCGCGCACCGTCCACTGGCAGGAGGCGATGATCGCCGCCGATGAGCGCGACGCGCGCTTAGCCATTGAGATGCCCCCCGGCGGGGTATTGACCTACCTGACCCGCCAGGCGGGCTGGCGCGGGGAGACCCTCTCGCTGGAACGCAGCGGCGTGGACGTCGCCCGCCATCTGGCGCAGCGGCTTAGCGATTAAGGCTCCGGGCGTACATTCTCCCTTCCGCCGCCAGCGCCAGCAGGTCGGCATCGCGTTCGCGATGGTGTGAATAGACAATCGAGATCAGCTGGCGCATCTGGTACGGTTCCGCCAGCTTTAACAGCTGTACATCTTTTTCATAGACTTTTTTCATCCGCCCCGGCAGCAGCGCAAACCCGACGCCCGCCTGCACCAGGCTAATCATCGAAAAGATGTCATTCACCCGGGTGACGATCGTCGGCTCGAAGCCAGCGATATGAAACGCTTCCCGGAACCCGGCATAGGTGGCGAACCCCTCCGCCAGCGAGACGAATTTCCGGTCGGCGTAATCGCGCAGGTCAGCAAGCTGTGTGCTATCCAGCTGCGCCGTCGCCGGGGCGGCGAGAAAGATATCGTCCTCAAACAGCGGCACCACGTCGAAAGCGGTATTGTTGAACTCCCCTTCATTGGTGGCGATCAGGATAGCGTCGAGAGCGTCGTCTTCCAGCATATCCAGCAGCATCTGGTTAGAGCCCATGGTCAAATCCAGCTCCAGCTCCGGGCGACGCAGCTTCATACCCATGATAATGCGCGGGACGGTTTCCAGGGTCAGGGAATAGAGGGTGCCGATGCGCAGCCGCCCCTGGCCGACGCCGGCGACTTTGCGCGTCGCCTCAAGGCCGCGGCTCATCAGACTCATCACATCCTGACAATATTCCAGCAGCGTCCACGCCGCCTGCAGCGGCAGCAGATTGCGCCCTTTATGGACAAACAGCGGGCAGCCCACCCCCTCTTCCAGGGTATGCAGCGCGCGGTGAACGCTGACGCTGCTAAGCTTCATCGCTTCGGCGGTTCTGGCGATATTGCCCTTCGCCATAAACATCATAAAGACCGACAGCTTGCGGAAGGTGATCTCCTGGTTGATATCGTCTTGCATAGCCCTTCCACACTCCTGATTTGCTTTTCTTTTTTCAATTCAAATCAGTATATCGTTTATGACGGCAAAGTTGCAGGCAGAGAGCGGCTTAGGCCGGCAAGGAACGCAAAAAAGGGAAGACCGTGGTCTTCCCTTTTGTTCTCTATCGAGTTTGCTTTTACAGCGCCATATCGTGCTGCGGCGAGGCGTCGCGCTGCGGCTCAGCCGGCTTCGCGGTCGCGGTGGGCGCAGCCGCTGGCATCTGGATCACCGGCGGTTTCGTCAGCTGCAGGGTCGCGGCGGTATCATCCCAAACCTGCTGGGTCAGCGCCACGTTACCGTTCAGCTTCTGGCCGTAGCTCGGCACGATCTGGTGGATACGGGTCTGCCACTCCGGCGAGTTAAACTGCGTCGGGAACATCTGCTTGAGCACATTGAGGGTGATCGGCGCAGCGGTGGAAGCCCCTGGCGACGCGCCGAGCAGCGCGGAAATGGTTTTCTGCTGATCGACCACCACTTCGGTGCCCAGTTTCAGCACGCCGCCCTTCTCTGCGTCTTTCTTAATGATCTGCACGCGCTGGCCGGCCTGGATCAGCTTCCAGTCCTCTTTACGCGCGTCCGGGTAGTACTCTTTCAGCGCGGCGAAGCGGTCATCATCGCTGAGCATCACCTGGCTGACGAGATATTTCACCAGGTCGAAGTTATCGAGTCCGACGTGGGTCATCGGCAGCACGTTGTCAGTGGTGGTGGTGCTCAACAGGTCGAAGAAGGAACCGTTTTTCAGGAACTTGGTCGAGAAGGTGGCGAACGGCCCAAACAGCACCACGCGCTTGCCATCCAGGTAGCGGGCGTCAAGGTGCGGTACCGACATCGGCGGCGCGCCGACCGAAGCCTGGCCATACACTTTCTCGAGGTGCTGCGCGGTGACCGCCGGGTTCTCGGTCATCAGGAACGAACCGCCCACCGGGAAGCCAGCATAGTTGTCCGCTTCCGGAATACCGGTTTTCTGCAGCAGCTTCAGCGCGCCGCCGCCGGCGCCGATAAAGACGTATTTCGCGTCAATAGTCTGCGCTTCCCCGCTCTGCACGTTCTTAATGGTCACGTGCCAGGAGTTATCGGCATTGCGTTTGAAATCGGTGACCTCAGAGGAGGTTTGCAGGGTGAAATGGCTGTTTTTCTTCAGGCTGCCGATCAGCTGCCGGGTAATTTCGCCGTAGTTCACGTCGGTACCGACCGGCGTCCAGGTGGCAGCCACTTTTTGCTGCGGATCGCGGCCTTCCATCACCAACGGCGCCCACTGTTTAATTTGCGCGTGATCGGTGGAGAATTTCATTCCCTGGAATAAGGTGGTCTGCTGCAGCGCGTTATAACGCTTTTGCAGATAATCAACATTATCGCCCCAGACGAAACTCATATGCGGCGTGGAATTAATAAAGGAGTGCGGATCGTGCAAAATACCGCGCTTCACCTGTGCCGACCAGAACTGACGGGAGATCATAAACTGTTCGTTAATATCCAGCGCTTTGCTGACGTCAATCGATCCGTCGGCCCGCTCCGGCGTATAGTTCAGCTCCATATTCGCCGAGTGGCCGGTACCGGCGTTATTCCAGCCGTTGGAAGATTCCAGGGCCACGCCGTCCAGTTTCTCCACCATCGTCAGGTCCCAGTCCGGCTGCAGCGCCTGCAGCCACGTGCCAAGCGAGGCGCTCATGATCCCGCCGCCAATCAGCAGGAAGTCAGTTTTTTTAGAGGTATCCGCTTCAGCATGCGTCGCCGCGCTGACGAACATCGCTAATGCGGTAAAGGAAATAATCGTTTTTTTCATTGCAGGCATAATAGAATTATCACGTAGCACACGGTAATAAGAGGCAGCATATTAACGCACTTTTACTTTATTTTAAAATATCATTTACACTCTCGCATTTTTAATCAAATAATTATTTAACTTAAAAAATCAGAACGACGCAAAAATAAAAGTCGCCGTAAAATTATCGCTGAAAATTCAGCGCGATTGCCGGGGAAAATAGAAAAGAGGGGTTTCTTTAGTTAATAAAGTCCAGACGCGCACACCGTTGGTGCGCGCCTGGCGACAGGCTTAATGGGCGGGAGTGACAGCGCTGCGCTGGGCTTCGCGCAGGGCAAGACGCAGATGATCGTGATGTTTGGTCAGCAGCTCCCGCGCGTGCCAGGCGTCCAGCCCGCTGAGCAGCATCAGGATCGCGGTGCGGCAATGGTGGTGGCAGCTGGTCAGCGCGGCTTTTGCTTCGCTGCGCGTGCAGTCGGTGGCCGCCATGACAATCGCCACCTGCCGCTCCGCCCAGTGCGGAGTGTCAGCCTGCAGATCCACCCGCAGGTTGCTGTACACCCGGCCGTCACGGATAGCGAGGCCCGTCGACACCATGTTAAGGATCTGCCGCTGGGCCAGCCGGGCCTTCGGATTGGTCAAGCCCGCCACCGCTTCCGGCCCGGTCTGCGGAGCAATAACAATATCCGCCAGCTGCGCCGCCTCGCTGGCCGCCTGCTGGGTCACCACCGCGATCGGGGCCCCCAGCGACCAGGCGTGGCGCATCGCCCCCCAGACCCACGGGGTCTTGCCGCTAACGGTCAGCGCCAGCAGCATATCGTGGCTGGAAAAGTCCAGCGACTGCAGCTCGAAGGCGCCAAGATCGTAATTATTCGCCGCCGTCTCCCGCTCGGCCATCGCCGCCGTCTGGCCACCGGCAATCAGCCCCACCAGCGCGTGTTTGCCTTCCGGAGAGTAGTCGCTGACCGCCTGGACTGCCGTGCGGCCTGATTCCCCAGCGCCGATAATGACCAGACGCCCTCCCCGGCTCATTGTCGCGGTGGCGATATCAATCAACCGGGCGATATCCGGCAGACAGGCGCCGACCGCCTCCGATATCTGCTTATCATCCTGATGCAGCATCGCCAGCATGTCGGCGGTGGCGAGGCGATCGATGTGGGTGGTATCCGGGTGACGACGTGCCTGCATTGACGCGGTTAGCGAACTGCTCATAACAACCTCCATTTACGACAGAAAAAGCGCATCTCGGCGAAATCAGCGGCCTGATGCATATCCTTATATTCATCAGGACTATTTAACCTCTGTCGCCACTATAAGGGGAATCTTCCGCGCTTTACCGCCGTCGGGGTCACAGTTTACCGTCCCGATCGCCCGTTCACGGGCAATTGCCGATTATCTGAGCAATCCTGTATCAGGTCTTATCTTCGCCTTCCGCCTGCATGGCCAGCCAGAAGGATTGCTGACAGAGGTTATAAAATTGTTTGCGCATTGGCTTCACCTCCAGGCCGGCGCTGTCGATAACCAGCCAGTCGATCCAGCACTCCGGGCAGGAGGCGGCATCCTGTTGCGGAAGCTCGAGCTCGTAGCGGTGCTGGATCACCACCCCGCTGCGATGCCGCCAGCGCGCGATCTCCCACTCTGCTTCCGCTTCACGGTCCTGTTGACGATGCTGCGTCAGTCGTTCAACGTGCTGTTGCCGGAGGATATCCCGGACCAGAGATGCCAGTTCCATCATGTCTGCCTTAAGCCTGTGGCGAAAAGCGACAGTTTATCGTGGTCGGGCCGAGGCTACCGTAGCAAAAGCGGCCTTTTGCTTTGATTACACGGCTTTATGAATGCCGCGCTATCAGCGATAATAATCGTTCACTGAATCTATCCGGGATCGTCATGAAGGCATCAGAGCACCCGCCTCGCGTTCGTCAACGCGCCTTACCGCTAAAGCTGAGCACCGCCGTCTCCTTGATGATTGGCAGCGTGATCGGCGCCGTGCTGCTGCTGGTCTATGCCCTGTGGTATATGCAGATCAGCAATGCCACCCGCGACGGCCTGAAAGAGACCGCGCTGGCGGTGGCGCGTACCATGGCTGATATGCCGCAGGTGAAGCGCGGACTGGCGGCGCCGCCGCAGCAGCAGATTATTCAGCCGCTGGCGCAGGCCATCACCCGGCGCAACGACCTGCTGTACGCTATCGTCACCGATATGCACGGTATTCGCTATTCGCATCCGGACAGCTCAATTATTGGCAAACGCTTCATCGGCCACGATATCCAGCCGACGCTGCAGGGAAAAGAGAACGTGGCCATTAACCACGGGGTGCTGGCCCCGGCGCTGCGAGTGTTTACCCCGGTGTTCAACGACCAGCATCAGCAGATTGGCGTGGTGGTGGTCGGCATTTCGCTGAGTAAAGTGGACGAGCAGATCGCCAACAGCCGCTGGGACGTGCTGCTGACCATCCTGTTCAGCGCGCTGGTCTGCGCCATCGGCACCTGGAGCCTGGTGCGCGGCCTGAAGCGCGTCCTGCTGGGGCTGGAGCCGCACGAAATCTCCACTCAGTTTCAGCAGCGTCAGGCCATGCTTCACGCCCTCAAGGAGGGGGTGGTGGCCGTCGATGCCCATGGTGAGGTTAACCTGATCAATCCGGCGGCGCGCGAGATACTCTTTTCCGGGCCGGACAAGACCCTCGCGCATACCCCGCTGCTCGCCGACCTGCAGACGGTTTTGCATAGCGGCGAGCCGATGTACGACCGCGAGCTGGGGTGCAATGGCCTGTTGCTCATCAGCAACACGGTGCCTATCCGCAGCCAGGAGGCGGTGGTCGGCGCCATCTGTACCTTCCGCGATAAGACCGAAGTCAGCCAGCTGCTGCAGCGGCTGGACGGCATGATGAGCTATGTGGATGCCCTGCGCACCACCTCTCATGAGTTCATGAACAAACTGCACGTGATCCTCGGCCTGCTGAATATGAAAAGCTATGGCAAACTCGAGGAGTACGTGCTGCAGACCGCCCACCGCTACCAGGCGGACATCGGCGATATTCAGCACCGCATTAAATCCCCGGTGGTGGCCGGCTTTCTGATAAGTAAAATGCAGCGCGCCACCGAGTGCGGCTTTACCCTTAAGCTGGCGGAAGAGAGCCTGGTGCCGGATTGCCCGAATGAGAAGCAGGTCACCGTGCTGGTGACGGTGCTGGGCAACCTTATCGAGAACGCGCTGGACGCCATGAGCGGTCAGGCGGAGGGCGAAATCGGCCTGCTGCTGCACTATCAGGACGGCTGGCTAAGCGGTGAAGTGAGCGACGACGGGCCGGGGATCCCGGAAAACAACATCGACGCTATCTTTAACAAAGGCTTCTCCACCAAAGGCGAGAATCGCGGCGTCGGGCTGTTTCTCGCCAACCAGCAATTACGCGAGCTGGGCGGCACCCTCGCCGTCGAGTCGGAACCCGGCGTATTTACCCAATTTTTTGTTCATCTCCCCTGGGATAGTAAAAGGAAACGTGCGTGATAAATGTGTTGATTGTTGACGATGATGCCATGGTGGCCGAACTGAATCGCCTGTACGTGGCAAGGGTTCCCGGCTTTCGTTGCAGCGGGAGCGCCTCGACGCTCAGTCAAGCCCGGGAGATGATTAACGATCCGCAGCTGGAGATCGATCTGGTGCTGCTGGATGTCTATATGCAGCAGGACAGCGGGCTCGATCTGCTGCCGACTATCCGTAAATCGGGGCGCGCCATCGATGTCATCATGATCACCTCGGCGGCGGATGCCGCCACGGTGCAGACCGCCATGCATTACGGAGTGGTCGATTATCTGATTAAACCTTTCCAGTTTCCCCGTTTTGAAGAGGCGCTCACCACCTGGCGGGAGAAGCGCAAGCTGATAACCGGCCAACCCTATTACGAGCAGGCCGACGTTGACCGCCTGCTGCACGGCGGCGCGCCGGAGGCCAGCGACGCGCGCAAGCTGCCCAAGGGGCTCACCGCGCAAACACTGCGCACCCTGTGCCAGTGGATTGACGCTCACCCGGACGTTGAATTCTCTACCGATGAGCTGGCGGCGGCGGTGAATATCTCCCGCGTTTCTTGCCGCAAGTATCTGATCTGGCTGGCGCAGATCAATATTCTCTATACCACTATCCACTACGGCGCCACCGGGCGGCCGGTCTATCGCTACCGCCTGGTGGCCGAACAGTACAGTTTGCTTAAGCAGTACAGTCAGTAACGCGGTAGCCGCTGTCCAGCGACGCAAAGCGCAAGCGCTGCGGCGATGACAGTATAATGTCGCGATTTTTGGTGACGAAAATCGCGTCGATATCCTGCCGCTGACGCAACGCTGCGCAGCCTTTCTCGACGCCGAGGCCGAACAGCAGCGTGGTCCAGATATCGCCGTCTAAAGAATCGCTGGAAATCACCGTGACGCTGTCGAGTTCGTTGTCCAGCGGGTAACCGCTGCGCGGGTCGAGAATATGGTGCCAGCGCTTGCCGTCCTGCTCGAAATAACGTTCGTAGGTGCCCGAGGTGACTACCGACTGTCCGTTGACCGTCAGGGAGCCGATCAGCGCCTGCGCATCGGCAAACGGTTTTTTCAGGCCAATAGCCCATTCGCCGAGGGTATGCACATTGCCGCCGAGGTTGATCAGCGCCCTTTCCACCTGCTGCTGACGCAGATAATCACGCACCCGGTCAGCGATATAGCCTTTGGCGATCGCCCCAAGATCCAGCTCCATCCCCGGCTGCTGAAGAAACACGCTGCAGGTTGCCTCATCAAGGATCACCTCCTGCGGGCGGGTCAGCGCCAGCCGGGCCCTGATTTCGCCGGCGTCAGGCACGCTGTGTCCCTGAAAGCCAATCCGCCACAGCTTCACCAGCGGCCCAATCGCGAGGTTAAAGGCGCTGTCGCGCACCATGCTGGCGGCTTTGGCGCACTGAATGAGCTGAAAGACCGGGCGGCTGACGGTCACCGGGTGACGTCCGGCGGCGTGGTTGATATCCATCACCTGGGACTCGGCGCGGTTAACGGTAAGCAGATCTTCGTAGCGCTTGATTAACTGAAATACGCGGGAGGCCAGCGCCTCATCATGGGAGCAGAGTTTGAGCAGGATGGGAGAACCCATCAGAACGGCGGAGTAGCTATAGACGCGGTTATCAGACATCGGGCTCTCCTTAGTAGGGGTAAGCCGGGCGGCGACAGCGCCGGCCCGGCATCAACAATGGCGTGTTATCCTCTGGCGCGTTTCGCCGCCTGGTGGCCCGCGAGGGTGCCGAAGATGATGATATCCGCCACCGCGTTACCCCCGATACGGTTGCCGCCGTGGATCCCGCCAACCACCTCACCGGCGGCGTAGGCGCCGCGGATCGGCTGCCGGGCAACGTTCAGCACTTCGCCATCGGTGTTAATGGTCACGCCGCCCATGGTGTGGTGCACCCCCGGGGCGATACGAATGGCGTGGAACGGACCTTCGTTAATCGGCGCGCGCAGCGCGGTGGTCCGGCCAAACTGTTCATCATGCTGTTTTTCCACCGCCCCGTTGTAGCACTCGAGGGTGGCGAGGAAGGCATGGTAATCCATCCCCAGTTTCTCCGCCAGTTCACGCGGCGAGCTGGCGCTGGTGACGAAGCCTTTGGCGATGTACTCATCGGCGGCTTTGTTTTTCGCCCGTACATGTTCGTCAAAGACGATGTACGCATAGTGTTCCGGCAGGGCGATAATCGCCGCGGAGACTTTATCGCGGGTCTCCATTTCGTTGAAGAAGCGGTTACCCTGCTGGTTGACGAGGATCGCCCCACCGCCGCGAATCGACTCGGAAATCAGATAGGAGGTCTGCTGTTCAACGGTCGGGTGAATTTGAATTTCGCCCATATCCACCGTGTCGGCGCCGATACGCTCCAGCAGCGCGATACCGCTCCCGGTGGCCCCTTTGTGGTTGGTGGTGACGAAGCCTTCGAGGTCAGGACGATACTTCACCACCATCGCGCTGTTGGCGCTGAAGCCGCCGGTGGCCACCACAATGCTTTTGCTCTGGACTTCAATGATCTCGTTTTCGTCGTTGCTCAGACGCACGCCGCTGACTTCATCGCCGCTCATCAGGATCTCTTCCACCGAGGTATCCAGCAGGACGTCGATGCCGCGTTTGGTGATGTTGCGCACCAGGCCGCTAATCAGATAGCCGCCGACCGCTGACCCGTCGCGCGGACGGTGGGTGCGGTCAATGCTCATCCCGCCGGTGGTGGTGATATCGTTGAGCATAATGCCGCGGTCAGCCAGCCATTCAATGGCTTGCGGGGCATTCTCCACGAAGCGGCGCAGCAGCTGCGGGTTGTTTTTATTGTGCCCGCCTTTCAGGGTTTCCTGATAGAACAGCTCTTTGCTGTCCTGAATGCCTTTCACGCGCTGGAAGCGGGTCTCCGCGGCGTTCATCCCGGCGGAAGCCTTGATGGTATTCCCGCCAATGGTCGGCATTTTCTCGACGATCAGCACGCTGGCGCCTTCGTCGTGAGCCTGAATGGCGGCCGCCAGACCGGCGCCGCCGCTGCCGACCACCACCACATCATAGCTTTTCGGCGCGGCGTCATTGCCGCCCTCTTCCGCCGCCAGCGCTTTGCTCGATTTCAGCATCGCTTTGGCGACCGCTTTTTTCACCGCCTCGCTCTGGCTGGTGGCCCCGGAAATAGCGTCTACGTGCGGGGTATTGGCGGTCAGAATACGTTCGCGGATCTCTTCGAAGCTGGAGGTGAACTCCACGGTCTGCACCGGGCTCGCCGCCAGTTCGATATCGGCGATATGGTCATTTTCGAGGCTGACGTTGATCACCAGCTCATTGGCGTCATCCTGAACGGTTTCAACAAACATCCCCGGCTTAAATTTGGCGTCGCCCATGCTCATGTCGCGGATCATCGCTTCCACCAGCGAGAAGCGCCACAGCGGTTCCGGAATGTGCAGCGCCTCGCGCTGGGTGCTGTCGATAAACAGCTCCAGCTCTTCACCCGCGGCGATACGAGCCGCCCAGTCCGGATAGGCGATGCAGGCGCGGCCCACGGCGATCAGGTCATAGCCGTGATCGAGGCCCAGCTCGGCATCGGCGACGTTAACCACCCCGCCGACGCCCATCACCGGCACCTGAGCCAGAGTGTCAGAGCGCATGGCGCAGTATTTCTCAATCAGCGGCGTTGGGTCGCAGGTATCAACGATAGAGGGACGCAGAGTCGCGCCCACCGAGAAGTGCAGATAATCGACGCCGCGGGCGGCCAGTTTTTCCAGCAGATACATGGTGTCGTCGAAGCGGATCCCCGGGACCTCCATCTCTTCCGGCGAGAAGCGGTAACCGATGATAAAGGCATCGTCAGCGTACTGGCGGGCCATTTTATGGGTGATGTCGAGCACCGCCAGCGGGAAACGAGCGCGATTGTCGCGGCTACCGCCCCACTCATCGTCGCGCTGGTTGGAGTTCGGCGAATAGAACTGCTGAATGAGATAGGTGTTAGCCCCGTGAATTTCGACCCCGTCGAAACCGGCGAGGATAGCGCGACGGACCCCATCGCCAAACTTGGCGATCATGCCTTCCACTTCGTCTCCGCTCAGCGCCCGCGGCATCGCGGCGCCCTCACGCGGGGCGGCGATAGCGCTCGGCGCCACCGGCTGGCGACCGCCGATCAGCTGCGGGTCGACCATGCGGCCGCCGTGATAGATCTGCAGAATCGCTTTCGAACCTTCCGCTTTAATCGCTTCGGCGATTTTCGCCAGGCCGGCGATTTTTTCATCGTTATCGATACCGATAGCACCCGGGAAGGCCAGGCCGTAGTCATCAATAAAGCAGCACTCGACAATAATGGTGCCGATGCTGCCGGCGCGAGCGCGATAGTATTCCACCAGCTCGCTGGTGACAGTCCCATCGAAATAACCGGTGCAGGTGGTCATCGGCGCCATGAGCAAACGGTTTTTCAGCTCCGTACCATTTGGTAAAGTAAATGGCTGCAGAATTCGTTCGTTACTGGTCATAAGTTACGCTCCAGATTTTAAAATATTAAAAATTCAGAATGGGGTGACGGAATCATTAATGGTTGTGGTTTTTTAATTCCTGTTGTCATGCCAATAATATAACGGGTTTTTTAGTTACTAAATCAATTACGTTAGTTATAAAACTATTTAACCCCAGCAATAACATCGCTACCTCTATTGTATTATTAAAATAATAAATAGCATTTACATAATACAAATGAACGATAACATTTCAGATACTTACGTTAACATTCACAACAACCAAACTCGCGAACATTACAGTTATTATTCAGCAACTTACAAAACAAATGGAAAAAATTAGCATTAATTGCTTATTTTTATTTTAACATTTACCGATATTTTCGCCAAAATAACACCTCATCACATAGGGTTATACTGATAATAAAAAAATAGTGAAATCACCTGCTTTTCTTGATCTTGATCAATTGCAACGGCCATTGAAAGCGCAATATATAAATAACCAATAAATTTAATTTAACGCCCATCAAATCGCGTTAAATAATCGCCCCAACGATACTCAGAAACGCAAAATAAAAACTAAAGAAACTTTTGTAATTAAAGAAACCACTGAGCGCATCGCTGGCGTAAACGTTATTTTCAACAACTTGCAGATACTCATTATGAAAGAGAAAAAGACAACCATACCGCCTGCCGGTGCAGTCAATCCAACGACTGCGAATAAAAAACGTCTCCTGATGATGGCGCTGCCAATTATCGTTGCCGTGCTGTTACTCTTCGTCCCGGTCCCGGACGGCCTGCCGCCGTACGCCTGGCACTACTTCGCTATCTTCGTCGGGGTGATCGTCGGGTTGATTTTTGAACCACTGCCTGGCGCCGTTATCGGCATCACCGGCGTGGTGGTCATCGCCCTGTGCAGTCAGTGGCTGCTGTTCAGTCCGGAACAGATGGCCGCACCTGGCTTCAAAATGGCCGGCGCCTCCTTTAAGTGGGCGGTGAGCGGCTTCGGCAACTCCACCGTGTGGCTTATCTTCGGCGCCTTTATGTTCGCCGCCGGCTACGATAAAACCCAGTTCGGCCGCCGCCTGGCGCTGATTCTGGTGAAATATCTCGGCCGTCGCAGCCTGACGCTGGGCTACGCCATCACCTTCGCGGATCTGCTGCTGGCGCCGTTTACGCCGTCGAATACCGCGCGCAGCGGGGGCACCATCTACCCGATTATCGCCAACCTGCCGCCGCTGTACGGTTCAAAACCAAACGATCCGAGCGCGCGTAAAATCGGTTCCTATCTGATGTGGGTAGCGATCACTGCCGCCTGTATCACCAGCTCGATGTTCCTGTCGGCACTGGCGCCGAACCTGCTGGCGCTGGCGCTGGTAAAAAGCATCGTCGGTATCAACATCTCCTGGGGCACCTGGTTCATCGCCTTCCTGCCGCTTGGCGTACTGCTGATCCTGACCATGCCGCTGCTGGCCTACTGGTTCTACCCGCCGGAAGTGAAAGTCAATAACGAAGTGCCGCTGTGGGCCGCTCGTGAACTGGAAAAACTGGGCAAACTGTCGCGCAATGAGATCCTGCTGCTGGTGTTCGTCTGCTTCGCGCTGATGATGTGGATCTTCGCCGCCGACTGGATTGAACCGGCTCTGGCCGCCCTGCTGGTTATCGTGCTGATGCTGTGGACCGGCGTGCTCTCCTGGAGCGATATCACCAACAACAAAGCGGCGTGGAACACCTTTGTCTGGTTCGCCACCCTGGTGGCGCTGGCCGACGGCCTCTCCTCTACCGGCTTTATCGCCTGGCTGGGTAAAGAGGGCGGCGCGCTGATGAGCGGTATCTCCCCGGGGATGGCGACCATCGTCCTGCTGCTGGCGTTCTACCTGCTGCACTATCTGTTTGCCAGCACCACCGCGCACACTACCGCGCTGCTGCCGGCCATGCTGACCATCGCCGCCACCATCCCGGGGATGAATATGGAAGTGTTCGTTCTGCTGATGGTGACCTCGCTGGGCGTGATGGGGATCATCACCCCGTACGGTACCGGCCCAAGCCCGATCTACTACGGCAGCGGCTATCTGCCGACCAAAGATTACTGGCGCCTCGGCACCATCTTTGGCGCCATCTTCCTGGCCGCCCTGCTGCTGATTGGCTATCCGTGGATGTCCATGATGTTCTGATTCATAACCGCCGGGACCACCCCGGCGGTTTTATCTTTATGGAGTAAGTGATTATGTCGACTAAACCGTTTGTTTATCAGGATCCGTTCCCGCTGGCGCACGACGATACCGAATACTATCTGCTCAGCAAAGCGCACGTCTCCGTCGCCGAATTTGACGGCCAGGAAGTGCTGAAAGTGGAACCGCAGGCGCTGACCCTGCTGGCGCAGCAGGCCTTCCACGACGCCGCCTTTATGCTGCGCGTCTCCCATCAGCAGCAGGTCGCGTCGATTCTGCTCGACCCGGAGGCCAGCGATAACGATAAATATGTCGCCCTGCAGTTCCTGCGCAACTCGGAAATCGCCGCCAAAGGCATTCTGCCCACCTGCCAGGACACCGGCACCGCCATCATCATGGGTAAAAAAGGCCAGCGCGTCTGGACCGGCGGCGGCGACGAAGCCGCCCTGGCGCAGGGCGTGTACAACACCTATACCGAAGATAACCTGCGTTACTCGCAGAACGCCCCGCTGGATATGTATAAAGAGGTCAACACCGGCACCAACCTGCCGGCGCAGATCGATCTCTACAGCGTCGAGGGCGACGAATATAAATTCCTGTGCATGGCGAAAGGCGGCGGTTCCGCCAATAAAACCTATCTCTATCAGGAAACCAAAGCGCTGATCACCCCGGCGAAGCTGAAAAACTATCTGGTGGAGAAGATGCGTACCCTCGGCACGGCGGCCTGCCCGCCGTACCATATCGCCTTTGTCATCGGCGGCACCTCGGCGGAAGCGACGCTGAAAACCGTCAAGCTGGCCTCCACCCGCTACTACGACGGCCTGCCGATTGAAGGCAACGAGCACGGTCAGGCGTTCCGCGATGTGCAGCTTGAGCAGGAACTGCTGCAGGAAGCGCAAAACCTCGGCCTCGGCGCGCAGTTCGGCGGCAAATACTTCGCCCACGATATCCGGGTGATCCGCCTGCCGCGCCACGGCGCCTCCTGTCCGATCGGCATGGGCGTCTCCTGCTCCGCCGACCGCAACATCAAAGCCAAAATCAACCGCGACGGTATCTGGATTGAGAAACTGGAGAGCAATCCAGGAAAATATATCCCTGAACATCTGCGTCAGCAGGGCGAAGGCAAGGTGGTCAGCATCAACCTTAATCAGCCGATGAGCGAGATCCTGGCGCAACTGTCCGCCCATCCGGTTTCCACCCGCCTGAGTCTCAACGGCACTATTATCGTCGCCCGCGATATCGCCCACGCCAAGCTGAAAGAGCTTATCGATAATGGCGAGGAACTGCCGCAGTACGTGAAAGATCATCCGATCTACTACGCCGGCCCGGCCAAAACGCCTGCCGGTTACGCCTCCGGCTCCCTCGGCCCGACCACCGCAGGCCGCATGGACTCTTACGTCGATCTGCTGCAGTCCCATGGCGCGAGCATGGTGATGCTGGCGAAAGGCAACCGCAGCCAGCAGGTCACCGACGCCTGCCACAAACACGGCGGCTTCTACCTCGGCAGCATCGGCGGCCCGGCGGCGGTGCTGGCGCAACAGAGCATCAAGAGCCTTGAGTGCGTGGCGTATCCGGAACTGGGGATGGAGGCGATCTGGAAAATCGAAGTGGAAGATTTCCCGGCGTTTATTCTCGTCGATGATAAAGGTAACGATTTCTTCCAGCAGATCCAGAACAAGCAGTGCGCCGGCTGTAAACAGCACGGCTAACGCCCCCCTCTGGCGCTAACAGCAGGCCGTCGCCGTTCAGGTGACGGCTTTTTTTATGCCCGCGCCGCCCCAGCTTGAATTCACTTCCTGCCCGGCTATGCTCAACGACAAGTCGTCCCTTGAATGCTGAAAAATAACAATAATTCCCTTTCCCGGGTTGATGCTGACCCTCGGGTCGACCGGGACGATGCCCCAGCCGTCGCGCCGCAGGAGGGTAAGAAATAATGGATAACGTAGCGGCATTTCCGCCGGGTGGCGTCTGTTCCTTACCCGGCCGACAACGACTGCCGGGCAATTCGACCTGGACGACGACTCAACCCTGCGCGGCGTCAATGTCGTCAAACACCTGCTGCGCCAGATGCATCGTGGCATTGGCCGCCGGCAGTCCGCAGTACAGCGCAGAGTGCATGATCAACTCTTTCAGCTCATCGCGGGTCACCCCGTTGTTAAACGACGCGCGCAGATGCATCTTCAGCTCCGCCTCGCGATTGAGAGCAATCAGCATGGCAATGGTGATCATACTGCGGGTGTGGTGGTCGAGCCCCGGACGGGTCCAGGTCTCACCCCAGGCGTAGCGGGTGATAAAGTCCTGAAACTCTTCGTTCAACGGCGTCAGATGCTGCAGCGTACGGTCGACGTGGGCGTCGCCCAGTACTTTGCGCCGCACCGCCAACCCGTCCTGATAGCGCTGTTTATCCTCCATGGCGTTCTCCCTGGAAAAAGCTCAGCAGCGCTGAAGTAAAGCTTTTCGCCGCCTCAATGTTTGACAGATGCGATGCCGGCAGAACTACCACCTGGGAGGCGGGGATCTGCTGCTGCAGGAAATTAGCGTCACCGACCGTGGTGACAGGGTCACTTTCCCCGGCAATGATTAACGTCGGCAGCGGGATCTGCCCTACTTCGCCCCGCAGGTCGGCGGCGGCCAGCGCCTCACAGCAGGCGGCATAGCCTTCGGCGTCGGTATGGGTCAGCTGGTGACACAGGGCTTCCACCACCTCCGGCGCCTTCTGGCGAAACGCGTGGGTGAACCAGCGATCTGCCGCCCCGGCGGCCACCACCGCCATTCCCTCCTGGCGTACCGCCCGCGCCCGCGACAGCCAGCTGGCCTGATCGCCGATGCGCGCCGCGGTGTTCGCGACGGCAAGACCATAAAAACGCTCTGGCGCAAAGCGGCCCAGCCACAGACCGGTCAGACCGCCCATCGAGATCCCGCAGAACCAGGCGCGGTCGATATTCAGATGATCGAGCAGCGCAATCACATCTTCCCCCAGCTGGGCGAGGGTCACTTTGCCATTTTTCGTCGTTTTACCGTGGCCGTGGGTGTCGTAGCGCAGCACCCGGAAATGGGCGGTTAACGCCTCTATCTGCGGCTGCCACATCGCCCGGGTGGTACCCAGCGAGTTGGAGAGAACGATAACCGGCGCACCTTCCGGTCCGTCGAGTTGATAATCAAGATTCATCATGTTGCTCCTGATAACGCGCCAGCACCTGGCGCACAAAGCGTTCGGCGCTGCCGGTCGCCGTTGCCGGGTCCAGCAGCGTGGTTAAGCGTTCGCGGGAGAGATACTGACTAACCTGCGGGTCTGCCGCGAGCAGATCGACCAGCGGGCGGTGGCGGTCCAGCGCCTGACGGCACAGCACCTCAATATGATGGTGCGCCTCAGCTTTGCCGATGCATTCCGCCAGCGCCAGGGTCACCGCCTCAGCCATGATCAGCCCGTGGGTGATATCGAGGTCGGCGCGCATCTTTTGCGGGAAGACCTGCATGTCGCGCACCAGCGCCTCGCTTTGCGCCAGCGCCCCGCCCACCAGGGTAATCAGCTCTGGCAGGGTCTCCCACTCCGCCTGCCAGCCGCCCAGCGCCCGCTCGTGCTGCTGAATCTGGCAGGCGTAGAGGGTGGCCATCAGACCCGGGGTGCGCTGGGCGGCGGTCAGGATCGCCGCGCAGGCCACCGGATTGCGCTTATGCGGCATCGTCGACGAGCCGCCGCGCCCTTCCGCTACCGGCTCGCCCACCTCAGCCACTTCGGTCTGCATCAGCAGGGAGAAGTCGTTAGCGAATTTCCCCAGGGTGCCGCAGACGCCAGCGAACCAGGCGCCTGCCTCCAGCAGCCGATCGCGCTGGCTGTGCCACGGGGTATCCGGCAGCGACAGACCGAGGTTCTGCGCCAGCGCCTGGCCAACCGCCGGTCCTTGCGCTTTCAGCGCGTCCAGGGTCCCCGCGGCGCCGCCGAACTGCAGCACCAGCAGACGCGGACGCATCTCCCGCAGCCGCTGCTGCCAGCGCAGCAGCGCGTCGAGAGTGCCCGCCAGCTTCAGACCAAAGGTCACCGGCAGCGCATGCTGCATCCAGGTCCGGCCCGGCATCACGCTGTGGCAATGACGGTCGGCCTGCCCGGCGAGGGCCGCCAACAGTCGCTCAAGCAGTTGCTCGGCGGCATCCAGCGCCCCGCGCAGCTGGAGCACCAGCCCGGTGTCGATAGCATCCTGACTGGTGGCGCCCCAGTGAACGTAGCGCGCGGCGTTTGGATCCCGTGCTTTTACCTGGGCCGTCAGCTGTTTCACCAGCGGGATCGCCAGATTACCCGCCCCCACAGCCGCCTCGCCCAGGGCGGTAAAATCGATCGCCTCGTGGCGGCAGGCCGCGACAATCGGCCCGACCGCCGCCGCCGGCACCATCCCGCAGGCGGCCTGCGCCTGGGCCAGCGCCGCTTCAAAATCCAGCATGCCCTGCACCCGCTGCGCGTCGCTGAACCAGTCGGTGAGCGGACTGCTGCGCAGCATCGGGGTCAACAAACTCATTCTGGCTCCTTAAACACGTTCAATAATCAGGGCGATCCCCTGCCCGACGCCGATGCACATGGTGCACAGCGCGTAGCGGCCGCCGGTCCGTTTCAGCTGGTAAGCTGCGGTCATCGCCAGGCGGCCGCCGGAGGCGCCGAGCGGATGCCCCAGGGCGATCGCCCCGCCGTTGGGGTTCACATGGGCGGCATCGTCCGGTAAGCCCAAATCGCGGGTCACCGCCAGCGCCTGGGCGGCGAAGGCTTCATTCAGCTCGATCACATCCATCTGGGCTAACGTCAGACCGGTCTGCGCCAGCACCTTCCGCACCGCCGGCGCCGGGCCAAAGCCCATAATGCGCGGCGCCACCCCCGCCGTCGCCACGCCGACCACCCGGGCCAGCGGCTGAAGATCGTTGGCCGCCAGCGCAGTTTCGCTGGCCAGCAGCAGCGCGCAGGCGCCATCGTTAACGCCTGAGGCGTTGCCGGCGGTGACGCTGCCGTCGGCGCGCACCACGCCGCGCAGTTTCGCCAGCGCCTCCAGCGAGGTGCTGCGCGGGTGTTCATCGCGGCTAAACCGCAGCGGTTCGCCTTTACGCTGCGGCACCTGGACGGCGATCAGCTCATCGGCAAAACGCCCAGCCTCCTGGGCCGCGGCGGTGCGCAGTTGACTGCGTAAGGCGAACGCATCCTGATCGGCGCGGGAAATGGCAAACTCATCGGCGACATTTTCCGCCGTCTCCGGCATGGAATGCACGCCGTACAGGGCTTTCATCTGCGGGTTAATAAAGCGCCAGCCGATGGTGGTATCCTCCATCTGCATGCTGCGGCTAAAGGCGCTCTCCGCTTTACCCATCACAAACGGCGCCCGGGACATACTCTCCACGCCGCCGGCGATCATCAGCTGCGTCTCCCCGCTTTTAATCGCCCGCGCCGCGACGCCGATCGCATCGAGGCTGGAGCCGCACAGGCGGTTGATGGTGCTGCCGGGCACGCTCTCCGGCAGCCCGGCCAGCAGCAGCGCCATCCGCGCCACGTTGCGGTTGTCTTCCCCGGCCTGGTTGGCGCAGCCAAAGATCACATCGTCAATGCGCGAAGGATCCAGTCCCGGGTTACGCTCCAGCAGCGCTTTCAGGGGCAGCGCCGCCAGGTCGTCAGCGCGCATCGTCGCCAGGGTACCACCAAAACGGCCAAAGGGTGTACGCACCGCATCACAGATAAATGCCTGATTCATCATAGGTTCCTTACGCGCTTTCCGCCAGTTGTTCAAAGGTCAGCGTCACCGGAGTGATGCGCTGCAGCTCTTCAAAAGAGAGACCGTTAAAGATTTCCCGCACCACCGGGCCGCGGTCGGTAATGTCGATCACCGCCAGGTCGGTATAGATCCGGCTCACGCAGCCGACGCCGGTCAGCGGGTAGCTGCACTGTTCCACCAGCTTGCACTCGCCGTCGCGGGTTAGATGGTCCATCATCACAAACACCTGGCGAGCGCCGATGGCCAGATCCATCGCCCCGCCGACCGCCGGGATGGCGTCCGGCGCGCCGGTGCTCCAGTTGGCGAGATCGCCGCTGGCGGAGACCTGATAGGCCCCCAGCACGCAGATATCGAGATGGCCGCCGCGCATCATGGCGAAGGAGTCGCCATGGTGGAAATAGCAGCCGCCCTGCAGGAGGGTAACGTACTCTTTACCGGCATTGATCAGCTCGGGATCTTCTTCTCCGGGCTGCGGCTTCGGCCCCATGCCCAGCAGGCCGTTCTCGCTGTGCAGGAACACCTCTTTGTCGGCAGGCAGGTAGTTGGCAATCCGGGTCGGCAGGCCAATGCCGAGGTTAACGTAAGCGCCTTCGGGGATATCGCGGGCCACGCGCTGGGCCATTTCGTCACGGGTCAGTTTTTGCATCTCGGGTTCCTCAGGCGCGTTGTGCGGCAGTCAGGTTTTCCAGCGAGAACACGCGCTGGACGAAAATGCCGGGGGTGATGATGTGTTCCGGGTCGAGGTCGCCCAGCGACACCAGCTGCGAGACTTCAACGATGGTGGTTTTCGCCGCCGTCGCCATAATCGGGCCAAAGTTGCGCGCTGCTTTGCGATACACCAGGTTGCCCCAGCGGTCGCCCTGGTGGGCTTTAATCAGCGCGAAATCGGCTTTGATCGGATACTCCAGCACATAGTGGCGGCCGTCGATTTCCCGTGTCTCCTTGCCTTCCGCCAGCGGCGTGCCGTAGCCGGTGGGGGTAAACACCGCGCCCAGCCCGGCGCCGGCGGCCTGGATCCGCGCCGCGAGGTTGCCCTGCGGCACCAGCTCCAGCTCCACTTTGCCGCGGCGATAGAGGTCATCGAAAATCTGGGAATCGACCTGGCGCGGGAAGGAGCAGATCATTTTGCGCACCCGGCCAGCCTTAAGCAGCGCCGCGAGCCCCACTTCGCCGTTGCCAGCGTTGTTGTTAATGATGGTCAGGTCGCGGGCGCCCTGGTCAATCAGGGCGTCAATCAGAAAGGTCGGCTGGCCGGCGGGACCAAAGCCGCCGATCATAATAGTCGCCCCGTCGTGGATCCCGGCGATGGCCTCGCTCAGCGTCGATACGCTTTTATCAATCATCAGGTCGCTCCATTGATGTGCGGTAATCGCACTTTTATTCGTTGTTCGCACAAAATGTGACCCGCTCAACGATGTCGGTCAAGGGCGATAATCGAAATATGGTGCGATAATCGAACATCGGTTATCTTTAGCGAAAGAATGTGATCGATGGCAAATATGGGGAACAGAAATGGACAAGCATCCAGACGATTTACTGACCGGCGACGGCGATCCGTTTAAGGGCGATCCTAACTTCATGGCCTCGCTGGCGCGCGGCCTGGAGGTGATTCAGGCATTCACGCCGCAGCGGCCCCTGCTGTCTATCTCACAGATCAGTCAAAAGACCGGCATTCCGCGCGCAGCGGTGCGCCGCTGCCTGTATACCCTGAGCAAGCTGGGGTTCGTTTATGCCGAAGACGGTAAGCATTTTCAGCTGCGGCCGCGGATCCTGGCCCTGGGGCACGCCTGGCTGGCCTCAACGCCGCTGGCGCGTTCGGCGCAGCCGGTGCTGCGGCATCTGAGCGAAATGCTCAATGAATCCTGCTCCATCGCCACCCTCGACGGGGACGATATCCTGTATATCGCCCGCGCTTCCAGCTCGCGGATCATGACCATCGACCTCGATATCGGCAGCCGCCTTCCGGCGTGGGCGACTTCGATGGGTCGGGTGCTGCTCAGCCATCAGCCGGAGGAGAAGCTCAACGACATGCTGGCCCGGGTAACCATGATCCGCTATACCCCGCAGACGGTGGATTCGGTGGCGAAGCTGCGCGCCGAGCTGAAACGGGTGCATCAGCAGGGGTATGCCCTCAACGATCAGGAGCTGGAGATGGGCCTGCGCTCCCTCGCGGTACCGCTGTTTAACGCCCAGGGGCAGGCGCAGGCAGCGCTGAACGTCGGGGTGCATGCGGGCCAGATGTCGGCCCGCGAGATGATCGACCGCGTGCTGCCGGAGCTGCAAAAAGCCGCCCGCGAGCTGACGCTGCTGCTGCGCTAACGGCTGCGCTTGGCGTGCCGCTCCCAGGTCTCCTGCTTCGCTTCGGCCGATTTACGCAGCGCGACATAGCAGGCGCCGCTACCGCCATGATGTGGTAGCGCGGCGCAGAAGGCCTGCACCTCCGGCAGCTCTTCCAGCCAACGCGCCAGATAGCTGCGGATGATATTGGCATGGGACTGGTCGTCGCGGCCTTTGCCGTGAACGATCAGCACATTGCGTAACCCCTCTTTCTGCGCCTGCACCATAAAGGCGAAGAGCATCTGCCGGCACTGTTCCACCGGCTGGCGCAGCAGGGAGAGGCTCGCCTGCTGGCTGTATTTCCCCCGCCGTAGCTTATCCAGCACACCGCTCTGCAGCCCTTCGCGCTTAAACTCCAGCGGCGTGGCGAGCGGTACGATATCGAGATAGCCGGTAGTGAGAAAATTATCCAGTTGCAGGGTGTCGACGCGCTGCGGGGCGCGACTGTTGCGCCCGGGATGCCAGTGCACGTCATTGTTACGTTTCAGGGGCTGGACATCTTCCATGGCGTCAAGAAACAGGGATTTGTCATCAAGGTTCATGGGCTCTCCTCCAGCGGCTGTCGCCAGCTACTATAGCCGCCTCGCGCTCCCCCCTCAACGCGTTTAGCCCCGTCTGCTGGCAAAGTGAGCGCGACGGGCGGTTAAGGAAACAATTGTCGACTCTGGCGGCGAAACAGGGTGATTAATGACGCCGTTAGCGGCGTCTGCCGGGTGTCGCGCCGCTGGATCAGAAAATAGGCCGCCGTCGGCAACGCTTCGCGGACGGGGATCATCATCAGCTTGTCCGCCATCATCGGATCGTTGCCGAGCTCCACCGGCAGGATACTGAGAAAATCGCTTTTCACCACCAGGCTGATGCACGACGAGAAGGTCTCGCACACAATATCCACCTTTGGCGCCAGTCCGGCCTGATTAAACCGGTCCTGCAGCTGTTTAAAGTAGCTGCCGCGCGGCGTCGGCATGGTCCAGTGGTGATCCATCAGCTCCACCAGCGAGGTGGCCTGCGCCGCCGGATGCCCCGCGCGGGCGAAGACCGCGAACGGTTTCTCAAACAGTTTTTCAAAGCTGAACTCATGGTCGTACGGCCCGGGATAGTAGGTGTTGATGGTGAAATCCAGCTCCCCCTGGCGCAGCTCATTGATCATCGCCAGCAGCTGGCCCTCCATGATCCGCACCTTCACCTGCGGATGCTGCTGATGAAAGCGGCAGATCACCGACGGCATCAGCGACCGGGCGACGCTGGCGCCAAGGCCAATATTGATCTGCCCGGCCTGCTCTCCCTGGCGCTGCAGCAGTTCATCCTGCGCCGCCCGCAGCTCCTCGAGGATCAGGCTCGCATGTTGATAAAAACTTTCGCCATCGTCAGTCAGCGCCACCCCCTGGCGGCGGCGGACGAACAGCTGAGCGGAAAGCCCCTCCTCCAGCTCTTTAATCGCTTTGGTCAGGGCCGGCTGCGAGACCGCCAGCGAGCGGCTGGCGCCGCGAATACTCCCTTCCCGGGCCACCTCGACGAAGGCGCGAATTTGATGAAATTTAATCTGAAATGCCATGCTTTTGGTGATAACCGTTGTTTATCAGACGGAAGAAAATGACATCTACTGTAATCCATCAGGCTGTGGCAGGTTAAGAGCGTTAAGGCCTGTAGCGCGTCAGTGATAAACAAAAGCTATCACACCGTGAACACCGTCACATTTTTTACTTATGACAGGATAAGCTATGCCGCAACTTGATGAATACCTGCGCCAGCTGGCGCCAGCCATGACCCAATGGCGCCGCGATTTTCACCTGCACGCTGAATCCGGCTGGCTGGAGTTTCGCACCGCCAGCAAGGTGGCGGAGATCCTCGACGGGCTCGGCTACCAGCTGGCGCTGGGGCGTGACGTCATCGATGCCGACAGCCGGATGGGGCTGCCGGATGAGGAGACCCTGAACCAGGCTTTCGAGCGCGCCCGCGAGCAAGGGGCGCCGGAACGCTGGTTGCCGGTGTTTGAAGGCGGGTTCGCCGGTGTGGTGGCGACGCTCGACACCGGACGTCCCGGCCCAACCCTGGCCTTTCGCGTCGACATGGACGCCCTCGACCTCAATGAGCAGCACGATGACAGCCACCGCCCCCATCGCGACCATTTCGCCTCCTGCAACGCCGGCATGATGCACGCCTGCGGCCACGATGGACATACCGCCATCGGGCTGGGTCTGGCGCATGTGCTCAAGCAGTATGCCGCCCAGCTCAACGGGGTCATTAAACTGATTTTCCAGCCTGCTGAAGAGGGTACCCGCGGCGCCCGCGCGATGGTGGCCGCCGGCGTGGTGGACGAGGTGGACTATTTCACCGCCATCCATATCGGCACCGGCGTTCCGGTCGGCACCGTGGTGTGCGGGGGGGACAACTTTATGGCCACCACCAAATTCGATGTGCAGTTTAGCGGCGTGGCCGCCCATGCCGGCGGTAAGCCTGAAGATGGGCGCAACGCGCTGCTCGCCGCCGCCCAGGCCGCCCTTGCTCTGCACGCCATCCCACCGCACAGCGCCGGCGCGTCGCGGGTCAACGTTGGGGTGATGCAGGCCGGCACCGGACGCAACGTGGTGCCCTCTTCGGCCCTGTTAAAAGTGGAAACCCGCGGCGAAAGCGAAGCCATCAATCAGTATGTTTTTGACCGGGCGCAGCACGTCATCGCCGGGGCCGCGGCGATGCATCAAGCCGGGTACGAGTTACGCATGATGGGCGCGGCCACCGCCAGCGCCCCGTCGCCGGCGTGGGTGGCGTACCTGCGCGAACAGGCCGCCCTTGTGCCCGGCGTGCAGCAGGCGGTGGATCGCATCGCCGCCCCGGCGGGATCGGAAGACGCCACCCTGATGATGGCCCGGGTCCAGGCGCGCGGCGGCCTCGCCTCGTACATGATATTCGGCACCGAACTGAGCGCCGGTCACCACAACGAGAAGTTTGACTTCGACGAGAGCGTAATGACGGTCGCGGTCGACACCCTGGCGCGCGTCGCGCTTAACTTTCCCTGGCAGCGGGGGGTGTGATGGAACCCATCTTTCAGTTTGTGGACGAGGTGATTGAGGCAAGCCGCGAGACGTATTGCGCTATCGCCGATGACATCTGGGATCACCCGGAGACGCGCTTTGAGGAGTTCTGGTCCGCCCGCCGGCTGGCGGACGCCCTGGAAGCGGAAGGTTTTCAGCTTACCCGGGATGCCGGCGGGATCCCCAATGCTTTTATCGCCAGCGTCGGCGAGGGCCAACCGGTTATTGCCCTGCTGGGCGAGTTTGACGCCCTGGCGGGTCTTAGCCAGCAGGCCCACAGCGCGGAGCCGACATCGTCGACGCCGGGGGGCAACGGTCACGGCTGCGGGCACAATCTGCTCGGGACGGCGGCTTTCGCCGCGGCGGTGGCCGCTAAAAAATGGCTGCAGCAGCACGGCGGCGCAGGCACCCTGCGCTTCTACGGTTGCCCGGGGGAAGAAGGCGGCTCGGGCAAAACCTTTATGGTGCGCGAAGGGCTGTTTGATGACGTCGATGCGGCCCTCACCTGGCATCCGGAGGCCTGGGCCGGGATGTTCAGCACCCGCACCCTCGCCAACATTCAGGCGGCGTGGCGCTTTACCGGCACCGCCGCCCACGCCGCCAATTCGCCGCACCTGGGGCGAAGCGCCCTGGACGCGGTCACCCTGATGACCACCGGCAGCAACTTCCTGAATGAACATATTATCGAGAAGGCGCGGGTTCATTACGCCATTACCGATACCGGCGGCGTCTCGCCCAACGTCGTCCAGGCCCAGGCGGAAGTGCTGTATCTGATCCGCGCGCCGGAGATGGCCGACGTGGAACAGATTTTCGCCCGCATTGAGAAGATTGCCCAGGGGGCCGCGCTGATGACCGAGACCCACGTCAGCTGCCGCTTTGAAAAAGCCTGCTCGGGCTATCTGCCCAACCGCACGCTCGAAGCGGCGATGTACCAGGCGGTATGCCATTACGGCACGCCGGCATGGAGCGACGACGAGCGCGCCTTTGCCGCGGCGATCCGCGCCTCGCTCAGCGACAACGATATCAACAACAGCCTGAACAATATCGCCGGCACCGGCGGCGAGGCGGGGAAAACCTTCGCTCGTCGCCACCGCGACACGCTGTTGATTGATGAGGTGGCGCCGTGGGCGGCCACGGATACGCTCCTCGCCGGCTCCACCGACGTCGGCGACGTCAGCTGGAAAGCGCCGGTGGCCCAGTGCTTCAGCCCCTGCTTCGCGGTGGGTACCCCGCTGCACAGCTGGCAGCTGGTGAGCCAGGGACGCACCGCCATCGCCCATAAAGGGATGCTGCTGGCGGGGAAAGTCCTCGCGGCGACGGCGATCCGCTTATTCAGCGACCGCGCGCTGCTGGAGGCCAGCCAGCGAGAGCTCAGGCAAGCACTGGCCGAACATCCCTACCGCTGCCCGATCCCGGCGGAGGTGAGACCGTCGGTTTTACGCTAACCATACAGACCAGACCGCTCCTGACAGACGCTGACCGGCATCGCGGCACGCACCGACCATAATAACCGCCGGCAGTACGGGAGCAGGCCTGCCTAACACAACAACGACAACAGAGGAACGCCCATGAGTATGTCATCCATACCGTCGCCTTCCCCCGCCGGAAAGCGCTATGGCTGGGTAGAGAAGATCGGTAATAAGGTCCCGCACCCGTTTTTGCTGTTTATCTATCTTATCGTGGCGCTGATCGCCGCCACGGCGATACTCTACGCCTTCAACGTCGGGGTCCAAAACCCTGCGGACGGGTCGCGGGTGGTGGTCAAAAACCTGCTCAGCGTGGAAGGGTTGCACTGGTTTCTACCGAACGTGATTAAAAACTTCAGCGGATTCGCGCCGCTGGGGGCGATCCTCGCCCTGGTGCTGGGAGCCGGCTTTGCCGAGCGGGTGGGCCTGTTGCCCGCGCTGATGGTGAAGATGGCCTCCCACGTTAGCGCCCGTTATGCCAGCTATATGGTGCTGTTTATCGCCTTTTTCAGCCATATCTCTTCCGACGCCGCGCTGGTGATCATGCCGCCGCTGGGGGCGCTGATGTTTCTCGCCGTCGGTCGGCATCCGGTCGCCGGCCTGCTGGCGGCCATTGCCGGGGTGGGCTGCGGCTTTACCGCCAATTTACTGATCGTCACCACCGACGTGCTGCTCTCCGGGATCAGCACCGAGGCGGCCAAATCCATCGATGCCTCTCTGCACGTCAGCGTGATCGACAACTGGTACTTTATGGCGACCTCGGTGATCCTCCTGACCCTCGTCGGCGGTTTGATCACTGACAAGCTGGTGGAGCCGCGGCTGGGCCAATGGCAAGGCAGTCGTGATGACAAGCTGCAGACCCTGACCGCCGAGGAGCGTTTCGGCCTGCGCATCGCCGGCGTGGCGACGCTGGCGTTCGTGGCGGTCATCGCCCTGATGGTGGTTCCCGAAAACGGCATTCTTCGCGATCCGGTTCAGCACACGGTCATGCCCTCGCCGTTTATCAAAGGCATCGTGCCGCTGATCATCTTTTTCTTCTTTGTCGTGTCGCTGGCTTACGGCATCGCCACCGGCAAAATTCGCCGCCAGGCCGATCTGCCGCAGCTGATGATTGAGCCGATGAAAGAGATGGCCGGATTTATCGTGATGGTCTTCCCGCTGGCGCAGTTCGTGGCGATGTTCAACTGGAGCAATATGGGTAAGTTTATGGCCGTTGGCCTGACGGACCTGCTGGAGAGCGCTGGCATGAACGGCGTCCCGGCGTTTGTCGGTCTGGCGCTGCTGTCGGCTTTTCTGTGTATGTTTATCGCCAGCGGCTCGGCCATCTGGTCGATTCTGGCGCCGATCTTCGTGCCGATGTTTATGCTGCTGGGCTTCCACCCGGCGTTTGCGCAGATCCTGTTTCGCATCGCCGATTCATCGGTGCTGCCGCTGGCGCCGGTTTCACCGTTTGTGCCGCTGTTTCTCGGTTTTTTACAGCGCTACCGACCGGACGCCCGCCTCGGGACATACTATTCGCTGGTGCTCCCTTACCCGCTGATTTTCCTCGCCGTCTGGCTGCTGTTGCTGGTGGGCTGGTATCTGGCAGGACTGCCCATCGGCCCTGGCATCTATCCGCGGCTTCCTTAAGCCGTTGAAGCGCCAGGGACGGCGGCTTACGCTTAACGCGGAACCTTCACTTTGACCTTGCGGGGGAGATCCGCGGCTCCGGCGAAGATGCCGAAAAGCGCGCGATACCCGCGTTCGAGCAACAGCGTGAGGCCATGGATAACCAGGCCGCTGAAGATCAATACGATTACGCCAGTCAGTATATATTGCATAGCCCCACCTCTGAGTTATTAACCGCGCCGCGCCGACGCGGCGGCACCTTCCCGGGCGCGCAAAGCTGCGCGGAGGACCGGCGTCGTCAGCTTAAAAGTAGCAAAAACCATGCCCGATAACCCGCCAGGATCGATCCAAAAATAAATCAACGTAACGGCCGCTGGCTGCCGGTCGATGATGCGGGTTTATCTTTTGGGAGTATAGTTGACCGCCGCCGGCGCGTGGTATCGTGTGGCCCTCGTGTACGATGGTGGATGACCGAAACGATGTTGACCTTGCTGCAGGATAAAATGGATACCCCGCTGGGGGCGCTGTGGGTGCTCTGCGACGAACAGTTTAATTTGCGCGCCGTCGAGTGGGACGAGCACCGCGATCGGATGGAAACCCTGCTCGATGTACACTATCGCCGGGAAGGCTATCAGCGCGTCGACTGCCGCAATCCAGGCGGTCTCAGCAGTAAGCTGAACGACTATTTTGCCGGCGATCTGGCCGTTATCGAGACCTTGCCTACCGCCACCGCCGGCACCCCTTTCCAGCGTCAGGTCTGGCGGGCGTTACGCGAGATCCCCTGCGGCCAGGTGATGCACTACGGTCAGCTGGCCGAGGCGCTCGGTCGTCCCGGCGCGGCGCGCGCCGTGGGGGCCGCCAATGGCGCCAACCCGGTGAGTATTGTGGTGCCCTGCCATCGGGTCATCGGGCGTAACGGCACGATGACCGGCTATGCCGGCGGCGTGCAGCGTAAAGAGTGGCTTCTGCGCCACGAGGGCTATCTGTTGCTTTGACTGAAAATGCGTTTTCGGAATTTTCAGGTAATTTTACAATCCAATGTGGCTGAATAATCTATTTTTAATCAAGCAGATATCAGCCTGTGTTGATTTACCCTGCTGATATTACGTGTTTCAGAGCCTGAAGACTTACCTGCTCATCAAAAAGATGTTAAAATTGACCAATATCAATTAAGGCCTGAGCAGACATATGATCCCTGAGAAGCGAATTATTCGACGCATTCAGTCTGGCGGTTGTGCTATCCATTGTCAGGATTGCAGTATCAGCCAGCTCTGCATCCCCTTTACTCTGAACGAGCATGAGCTTGATCAGCTGGATAATATTATCGAGCGGAAAAAGCCCATCCAGAAAGGTCAAACCTTGTTCAAAGCGGGCGATGAGCTGAAATCGTTGTACGCCATTCGCTCCGGGACCATCAAAAGCTACACCATCACCGAGCAAGGCGATGAGCAGATTACCGGCTTCCATCTGGCGGGCGATCTGGTGGGCTTCGACGCCATCGGCACCGGCCTGCACCCGAGCTTCGCCCAGGCGCTGGAAACCTCGATGGTGTGCGAGATCCCCTTTGAAACCCTCGACGATCTTTCCGGAAAAATGCCGAATCTGCGTCAGCAGATGATGCGCCTGATGAGCGGTGAGATCAAAGGCGACCAGGATATGATCCTGCTGCTTTCCAAAAAGAACGCCGAAGAGCGCCTGGCCGCGTTTATCTATAACCTGTCACGCCGTTTCGCGCAGCGCGGTTTCTCTCCCCGCGAGTTCCGACTGACCATGACCCGCGGCGACATTGGCAACTATCTCGGCCTCACCGTCGAAACCATCAGCCGTCTGCTGGGGCGTTTCCAGAAGAGCGGCATGCTGGCGGTGAAAGGCAAATACATCACCATTGAAAACGGCGACCTGCTGGCCCAGCTGGCCGGTCAGGCGCGCAACGTCGCTTAATCTCCGCGCAACACCTGGTCAGGATCGGCATTTTTTTCAGATTTGTTGATCTGACCAGGCTCCTCCCCTGTTTCAATTCATCCATATAGGTTATCTTTTTAATAACTGACGGTAGCTGCAGTTGTAAGGAGACCCTGTATGGCGAAGTATCAGAGCATGCTGGTAGTAATCGATCCTAACCAGGACGACCAGCCGGCGCTAAGGCGAGCGGTGTACCTGCACCAACGGATTGGTGGACGCATCAAAGCCTTTTTGCCGATCTATGATTTTTCTTATGAAATGACCACCCTGCTGTCGCCGGACGAACGGACGGCGATGCGTCAGGGCGTCATTGCCCAACGAACGGCCTGGATCCGCGAGCAGGCGAAATTCTATCTTGAATCCGGTGTGCCGATTGACGTGAAAGTGGTGTGGCACAACCGCCCCTTCGAAGCCATTATTCAGGAAGTGATCAGTGAGAAACACGACCTGCTGCTGAAGATGGCCCACCAGCACGACAAGCTGGAAGCGGTGATCTTCACCCCGACCGACTGGCATCTGCTGCGTAAGTGCCCCTGCCCGGTCTGGATGGTGAAAGATCAGCCGTGGCCGGAAGGCGGTAAAGCGCTGGTCGCCGTCAATCTGGCCAGTGAAGAGAATTATCACAACACCCTCAACGAGAAGCTGGTTCGCGAGACGCTGTCGCTGGCGGAAGAAGTCAACCACACTGAAGTGCACCTTATCGGCGCCTATCCGGTCACCCCGATCAATATCGCGATTGAGCTGCCGGATTTCGATCCCAGCGTGTACAACGACGCCATTCGCGGTCAGCATCTGCTGGCGATGAAAGCGCTGCGGCAGAAGTTTGGCATTGACGAGAAATTCACCCATGTGGAAAAAGGGTTGCCTGAGGAGGTGATCCCGGATCTCGCCGAGCATCTGCAGGCGGGGATCGTGGTGCTGGGTACGGTCGGACGCACCGGCCTCTCCGCGGCGTTCCTTGGCAATACCGCGGAGCAGGTCGTCGACCACCTGCGCTGCGATCTGCTGGTGCTTAAACCAGAGGCCTATCAGACGCCGGTGGAACTGGACGACGACGACGACGATTAACCTTCCCTCCCGGAACGTTCACCTTCCCCCGCCTCGCGGGGGATTTTTTTGCCCGCTTTCCCTCAGGCACAAAAAAGGGCCGCTTGCGGCCCCGTCATTGCATGGCGATCATGAACAACTCAGTGGATACCCAGACGCCAGGCCAGATCGATCTCTTCTTTCAGCTCCAGCGAGGAGAGCGCCATCAGGTCAGCAAACTCCAGCTCCAGCAGTTTAAGTTTTTTCAGATACTGCGCTGGGGTCATGACGGTAGTGTCGCGGCGTAAGAATTCGATGGCCATCTGCGTTGGGGTTAACTCGGTATCCATAATATCCTCTGTCTGATGTAAGAACCGGAACATTATATCACCTCTCTCCGCTTATTTTATGAACAATTCCTGGCATCCTTCTGCATATAAAAAAGCCGTCTCACAGGAGACGGCTTATAAACAAACGTTGTAAAACAATAATGTTACATTACAGCGCTTTCAGGATCGCATCGACGCTGGCTTTGGCATCGCCAAACAGCATATGGGTGTTCTCTTTAAAGAACAGCGGGTTCTGTACGCCGGCGTAACCGGTGTTCATCGAACGCTTAAAGACCACCACGTTCTGCGCTTTCCACACCTCAAGCACCGGCATACCAGCAATCGGGCTCTTCGGATCGTCCTGCGCCGCCGGGTTGACGGTATCGTTAGCGCCAATGACCAGCACGGTGTCGGTGTCGCTGAAATCATCGTTGATCTCATCCATCTCCAGCACGATGTCGTAAGGCACCTTGGCCTCCGCCAGCAGGACGTTCATATGCCCCGGCAGACGGCCGGCGACCGGGTGAATGCCAAAGCGCACCTTAATGCCGCGCGCCCGCAGCTTCTCGGTGATCTCGGCCACCGGATACTGCGCCTGGGCCACCGCCATACCATAGCCCGGGGTGATGATGACCGAGTGCGAATTTTTCAGCATCTCCGCCGTCTCTTCGGCGCTAATTTCGCGGTGCTCGCCCACTTCTTCATCGCCGCCGCTGGAGGAACCATCGGTGCCGAAGCCGCCGGCAATCACGCTGATAAAGGAGCGGTTCATCGCCTTACACATAATGTAAGAGAGGATGGCGCCGGAAGAGCCCACCAGCGCGCCGGTGACGATCAGCAGGTCATTGCTCAGCATAAAGCCCGCCGCCGCCGCCGCCCAGCCCGAGTAGGAGTTGAGCATAGAGACCACCACCGGCATGTCCGCGCCGCCGATAGAGGCCACCAGGTGCCAGCCGAAGGCCAGCGCGATCGCGGTCATCACCAGCAGGCACAGGACCTGGGTGCCGGTGCTGTCGGAGCGCACGAAAATTACCATCAGTACGAAGGAGACCACCAGCGCCGCCAGGTTCAGCTTATGGCGATTAGGCAGCATCAGCGGTTTGGAGGAGATCTTGCCGCGCAGTTTACCAAACGCCACCACCGAACCGGTGAAGGTCACCGCGCCGATGAAGATGCCGAGGAACACTTCGGTCAAATGGATATTGACCAGAATCTGCTCCATACCGGTTTCATGCTGCAGGTAGCTGTTAAACCCTACCAGCACCGCCGCCAGGCCCACGAAGCTGTGCAGGATGGCCACCAGCTCCGGCATCTCGGTCATTTCGACCTTCTTCGCCAGACGAATACCGATTGCCCCGCCGATCACCATCGCGAGGATAATCCAGCCGACGTTGCCGGCGTCCGGCCCCAGAATGGTGGCGATCAGAGCGATGGCCATCCCGGCGATGCCGAAATAGTTGCCCTGCTGCGAGGTTTCGTGTTTCGACAGACCCGCCAGGCTGAAAATAAACAGGATTGCAGCAACAATGTATGCAGCTGTAACTAATCCACCAGACATGTGCTACCCCTTATCCTTTGCGAAACATTTTCAGCATGCGCTGAGTCACGGTAAAACCACCGAAAATATTAATGCTGGCGATCAGTACCGCGATAAAGCTCAGGAAGCTGACCCAGCCGCCGTGGCCTATCTGCAACAATGCGCCAACCACGATAATGCCCGAAATGGCGTTCGTCACCGACATCAGCGGCGTATGCAGGGCATGGGAGACATTCCATACCACGTAGTAACCCACCACGCAGGCCAGCGCGAAGACGGTGAAATGGCCGAGGAACTCTTTTGGCGCCACGTTGGCCAGCCAGCCGAAGAGGATAATCGCCAGCGCAATCAGCGCATATTTGCGCCACGGCGACGCCGGTTTGACCTCTTCTTTCGGCGCTTCCACTTTTTTCGCCGCGGCCTGCGGCTGAGCGGAGACCTGAATCGGCGGCGCCGGCCAGGTGATTTCGCCTTCGCGCACCACGGTAACGCCGCGCACCACCACGTCATCGAAATCGATAACGATATTGCCGTCTTTCTCTTTGCACAGCAGCTTCAGCAGGTTCACCAGGTTAGTGCCGTAGAGCTGGGAGGACTGGGTCGGCAGACGGCCTGGGAGGTCGGTATAACCGATAATTTTCACGCCGTTGGCGGTGGTCACCACTTCGCCCGGCACGGTGTACTCGCAGTTGCCGCCGTTTTGCGAGGCGAGATCGACCACCACGCTGCCCGACTTCATTGAGTCAACCATTTCCCGGGTGATCAGCTTCGGCGCCGGTTTGCCCGGTATTAACGCCGTGGTGACGATAATATCGACCTCTTTCGCCTGAGCGGCGAACAGCGCCATTTCGGCTTTGATAAAGGCTTCGGACATCACCTTGGCATAGCCGTCGCCGCTGCCCGCTTCCTCTTTAAAATCCAGCTCGAGGAACTCGGCGCCCATACTCTGCACCTGCTCCTTCACTTCCGGGCGGGTATCGAAGGCGCGGACAATCGCGCCCAGGCTGTTGGCGGCGCCAATCGCCGCCAGTCCAGCTACCCCGGCGCCGATAACCATCACCTTGGCGGGCGGAACTTTGCCTGCCGCCGTGATCTGCCCGGTAAAGAAACGACCGAATTCATGGGCCGCTTCAACGATAGCGCGGTACCCGGCGATATTGGCCATTGAGCTGAGCGCATCCAGCGATTGGGCGCGTGAGATACGCGGCACCGAATCCATCGCCATCACGTTGATATTACGGGCCGCCAGTTTTTCCATCAGCTGCGGGTTTTGCGCCGGCCAGATAAAGCTAATCAGCGTGGTTCCTGGGTTTAACAGGGCAATTTCATCGTCATTCGGGGCATTGACCTTGAGGATGACATCAGACTGCCACACCTCGTCGCCGGCCACGATTTCAGCCCCTGCCTGGGCAAAGGCCTCATCGTCAAAGCTGGCCAGCTTCCCGGCGCCGCTTTCTACCGCGACGCTAAAGCCGAGTTTGAGCAACTGCTCAACGGTCTTCGGCGTGGCGGCGGCCCGGGTCTCCTGGGCTAGCCTTTCTTGTGGTACACCAATACGCATAGTTTTCCCTTCCATCGGTTTTTGATGATGGTTTACTTTTCTGACCAACAGCGACAGGACGGCAAAATCATCCTCGCCATCTTTCGCTGTCTGCAAAATGAAACAGTAACAAACTTTTTATAACCTACTGAAAATAGCGATTGTGATCTACAGCGATAAAACAGAAATTTTGATTTTATTGCTTATTGTCAGCACAGATGGTTCCGGGCAGCAATATTTACCTGAATTTGCCTCTCAGGCCTGATAATCCGCTTATCCAGTGGTATAAAACGCCATTTATCGCCATTGAGATCATTGTATTAACATTACATTAACTAATAAAAGTGGTATCGATTATCGTTTTTGCTGGTCAAGCGGCTGTTTTTTCAACATATCGAAAAATGTTATCTTTCCGTAGTATACGATTCGGGCGGCACGCAAAAAATGACGCAGACAGTCACGGCGATTAAATGCAATAATCAAACGTTTTCAGTCAACAACAACACCAGTATATGGTTTGCGCAAGGCAAAGGATTATTTTTATGAAGCTTAAAAACACCCTCCTGGCGTCTGCTCTCCTGACAACCGCCACGTTGTCTGCCCACGCAGCGACCGAGTTGACCCCGGAGCAGGCGGCTGCGCTGAAGCCCTACGATCGCGTTGTCGTCACCGGCCGCTTTAATGCCATTGGCGACGCGGTGCAAGCGGTATCGCGCAAAGCTGACAAAGACGGCGCGGCCTCATTCTATGTTGTCGACACGTCGGATTACGGCAATGGCGGCAACTGGCGCGTCACGGCTGACCTCTATAAAGACGACGCGCCGAAAGCGGATGCGCCGAAAAATCGCATCATCAATGGCGTGATGGAGCTGCCGAAAGATCAGGCCGTTGAGCTGATGCCTTACGACACCGTCACCGTCCAGGGCTTCTATCGCAGCCAGCCGGAAGTGAACGACGCCATCACCAAAGCGGCGAAAGCGAAAGGCGCCTATGCGTTCTTCATCGTCCGCCAGGTGGACGCCAACCAGGGCGGCAATCAGCGCATTACCGCCTATATCTACAAAAAAGATGCGGAAAAACGTGTTCTGCAGAGCCCGGACGCTATCCCGGCTGATTCTGAAGCCGGCCGCGCGGCGCTGGCCAAAGGCGGCGAAGCGGCGAAAAACGTCGAAATCCCGGGCGTCGCCACCACCGCGGCGGTTGGCTCCGGCACCGGCGTAGGTCGTTTCTTCGAGACCCAGTCGTCAAAAGGCGGACGTTACACTGTCACGCTGCCGGATGGCACCAAAGTTGAAGAAGTGAACAAAGTGACTGCGGCGCAAATGGTGCCGTTCGATAACATCAAGTTCACCGGCAACTACGGCAACATGACCGAGATCTCCTATCAGACGGCAAAACGCGCGGCGAAGAAAGGGGCGAAGTACTATCACATTACCCGCCAGTGGCAGGAACGCGGCGGCAACATCACCATCAGCGCCGATTTGTACAAATAATCGCTGCTGACTGGCTAAAAAGGCGGCGCATTGCCGCCTTTTCATTTTTTTTCATCCCCCGCCATTGCATGGCCCCCGGACACTCCGTAAAATCCCGCGCCTTAGCGCAATCCTCCATTTTTATGCGATTTCGCAAAATAAATATTCTGGAACAGCCATTTTCACTTCGGGAATGCAATGGAAAAGAAACTGGGCCTGAGCGCCCTGACCGCCCTGGTCCTCAGCTCAATGCTCGGCGCTGGCGTATTCAGTTTGCCGCAAAATATGGCGGCCGTGGCCAGCCCTTCCGCTCTGCTCATCGGCTGGGCGATTACCGGCGTCGGGATCCTGTTCCTCGCCTTCGCGATGCTGTTGTTGACCCGTATTCGTCCCGACCTCGACGGCGGGATCTTCACTTACGCCCGCGAAGGGTTCGGCGAGCTGATCGGCTTCTGTTCCGCCTGGGGCTACTGGCTGTGCGCGGTGATCGCCAATGTCTCCTATCTGGTGATCGTCTTTTCGGCGCTCAGTTTCTTCACCGATACCCCTGAGCTGCGCCTGTTTGGCGATGGCAACACCTGGCAGTCTATCGTTGGCGCTTCAGTTCTGCTGTGGGTGGTCCACTTCCTGGTCCTGCGTGGCGTGCAGACGGCGGCGGGGATTAACCTGGTCGCCACCCTCGCCAAGCTGTTGCCGCTGGGGGCGTTTGTCGCCCTCGCCGCCCTGGCCTTTCAGCTGGATACGTTCCGCCTCGATTTCAGCGGCCTGGCGCTGGGCGTACCGGTGTGGGAGCAGGTTAAAAACACGATGCTGATCACTCTGTGGGTGTTTATCGGCGTCGAGGGCGCGGTGGTGGTCTCCGCCCGCGCGCGACACAAGCGGGACGTTGGCCGCGCGACGCTGCTGGCGGTGCTTTCGGCCCTCGCGGTGTATCTGCTGGTCACCCTGCTGTCGCTGGGCGTGGTGCCGCGTAGCGAACTGGCCGAAATGCGCAACCCGTCGATGGCGGGACTGATGGTCAGACTGATGGGCTCGTGGGGTGAAATTGTGATTGCCGCCGGGCTTATCGTGTCGGTGTGTGGCGCTTATCTCAGCTGGACGATCATGGCCGCCGAAGTGCCTTACCTCGCCGCCACTCACAAAGCCTTCCCGCGCCTGTTCGCCCGCCAGAACCGCAACAACGCCCCCTCCGCTTCGCTGTGGCTGACCAATATCAGCGTTCAGGCGTCGCTGGTCCTCATCTGGCTGACCGGTTCGGACTACGGCACCCTGCTGACCATCGCCTCAGAGATGATCCTCGTGCCCTATCTGCTGGTCGGCGCCTTTTTACTCAAAATCGCCACCCATCCGCTGCATAAAGCGGTGGGTATCGGCGCCTGCATTTATGGCTTATGGTTATTATACGCGTCGGGACCTGTGCATTTGCTATTGTCGGTGGTACTTTACGCTCCGGGTCTTCTGGTCTTTTTGTACGCCCGACGTACGCACCAGCACGATCGTTCGCTCAAACGCCGCGAATTGGCGCTAATTGGTTTATTGCTGGTTGCCGCTGTGCCGGCAACGTGGATGCTGGTGGGGTAAGCGGTCGCCCTGCCGCAGAAATCAAAGGAGATACCCATGGCTGAACAACAGCCCCGCCCGGTTCTGATCACAGGAGGAGGCCGCCGCATCGGCCTCGCGCTGGCGCACCATTTTCTGCAGCAACACCAGCCGGTGATCGTCAGCTATCGCACGCCCTATCCGGCGATCGAAGACCTGCGCGAAGCGGGCGCCCTCTGTCTGCAGGCCGACTTCAGCAGCGATGACGGCATTCTGACCTTTGCCGAAGCGGTTAAATCGCATACCAGCGGCCTGCGGGCCATCATCCACAACGCCAGCGACTGGATGGCGGAGAAGCCGGGCGTACCGCTCAGCACGGTGATCAACCGCATGATGCAGATCCACGTCCATGCCCCCTATCTGCTCAACCACGCGCTGGAGGATCTCCTGCGCGGCCACGGCCATGCCGCCAGCGACATTATCCATATCACCGATTACGTGGTGGAGCGCGGGAGCGATAAACATATCGCCTACGCCGCCAGCAAGGCCGCGCTGGACAACATGACCCGCTCCTTTGCCCGCAAGCTGGCCCCGGAGATCAAAGTCAACGCCATTGCGCCGTCGCTGATCATGTTCAATGAAGGTGACGACGAGGCTTATCGTCAGCAGGCGCTGGATAAGTCGCTGATGAAAATCGCCCCGGGCGAGAAAGAGATCAGCGACCTTATCGACTATCTGTTTACCAGCCGCTACGTGACCGGCCGGTCATTCGCCGTCGACGGCGGTCGCCCTCTGCGTTAGTGGAAGCGGCTCCAGCCAACAATCAACAGCCACGCGCACAGCCCCCAGCACCCCACTGCGCCTGCCAGCGCCAACGGCAGGCGCATGATCCCGGTGAAGTACCACAGCGACAGCAGATAGATAAAATAGGGAACGATCGACCACATACCGAACACGATAGTGGTGCGCAGGGCTTCAATACCGCGCTCGCTGGCGACAATATAGTGGGCGATGAGCGCAAAGGTGGGAAACAGCGGAACAAGTCCGGCGATGGCGTAGTTTTTGGTTTTCGCCAGCACGCCAATCAGCACCACCACCAGCGCGCCCAGCAGCCCTTTGATTAACAGCCCCATGTCCTTATGCCTTAACAATGAATCAACAAGTTAGCGCAGCATAGCGGAATTAGCGCTGTTTTTAAAAGAGGAATGGCGGGTAAAATAGGCGCGGTGTATGTTACTTCTTTTACTGATGTGCAATAGACATGAATAAAATCGTTTTTGTTGAGGATGACCCTGAGGTAGGGGCGCTGATCGCCGCCTATCTCGGCAAGCATGATATGGATGTGGTGGTCGAGCCTCGCGGCGACCGCGCAGAGGAAGTGATCGCGCGGGAGAAACCGGACCTCGTGCTCCTGGACATTATGCTGCCCGGCAAGGACGGAATGACGCTCTGTCGCGATCTGCGTGGGCAATGGCAAGGGCCGATTGTCCTGCTGACCTCGCTCGACAGCGATATGAACCATATCCTCTCCCTGGAGATGGGCGCCAGCGATTATATCCTGAAAACCACCCCGCCGGCGGTGCTGCTGGCGCGACTGCGTCTGCATTTGCGCCAGCATATCGCCCCGGCGGGAGCAGGCGCGCCTGCGACGCTGACCCCGCACAAGACCATCTCCTTTGGCTCACTGACCATTGACCCGGTCAACCGCCAGGTGCTGCTCGGCGGAGAAAGCGTCGCCCTGTCTACCGCCGATTTCGACCTGCTGTGGGAGCTGGCTACCCACGCCGGGCAGATTATGGACCGCGACGCCCTGCTGAAAAATTTACGCGGCGTCACCTACGACGGGATGGATCGCAGCGTCGACGTCGCCATCTCGCGCCTGCGCAAAAAACTGCTCGATAACGCCACAGAACCCTACCGGATTAAGACGGTACGCAATAAAGGCTACCTCTTCGCCCCCCACGCCTGGGACAACTGAGCGTTCCTTCTGCGGCCCTGAAAGGGGCCCGTTTACCGCCTGTTCCCCGGCGGTATGCGCATCGCATTTTCCGCCGCCTTCGCGCTGGCGGGCCGCCGCCAGTTTGTCATATTGAGTAAATCAATATGTTTCGCCGTACAGAAGCCCATCACATAACCCCTCAATATGATTGTGCTCAAGGACTTACCGTTATCAGAGTGGCATAAAGCCTGAAAACACAGGACTTTTGCATGATGAAATACGTTGTACTTTTGGCACTTACCCTCTTCACGTCACTCTCTGGCTGGGCTTTTTCCCTCGACAACGCCGATATCCGGCTCCTCTGTCCACAGCGCGGGCAAATTAAGGTGCTCCTCCACCGCTATCAACATACCCAGCAATCCTGGGGAGATCACCATTTCGAAACCGGCGGCGGATACGTGCGCCAGGGGCCGCTGCTGGTGATCCCGTTTGCTAACCTTGATCAGATGATTTACCACCAGACCACCGGCGAATTTGCTTACTGGTATGCCGAAGCAAAACAGCTGGTGCGCTGTCGACTGCTGAGCCTGGCCACCCTCTATCCGGTGGATATCCCCTACTATCGCGAGTAGCGCCCAGCGGCGCGCAGATGACACTGGACATAATCCTTGCCTAATGCAGAGGTAAGCTCGCAATAAGTGACACTGTCACATTTTCAACGACGTCGCTCCCCCCGGCTGGCTATTGTCAGGGGGCATAAACCCTGCTTTGATAGCGTATCGGTTACTCCCGCGCGGGCCTCGGCTCGCCCCGGTAAACCCGAGACGTTTCCGCCTCGCCGGGCAGATGGTCCCGAGGCGCCGGCAGGTTTCTCTTTTTGACTATGCGGTAATGTAATGAAAAAGCTGTTCGTGCAGTTCTACCTTCTGCTCTTCGTCTGCTTTCTGGTGATGACCATGCTGGTGGGCCTGGTCTATAAATTTACCGCTGAACGCGCCGGCCGGCAGTCGCTTGACGATCTGATGAAAAGCTCACTGTATCTGATGCGCAGCGAGCTGCGGGAAATTCCGCCTCGCGACTGGAGCAAGACGCTGAAAGAACTGGATCTTAATCTGTCGTTCGACCTGCACATCGAACCGATGAGCAAATTCAAATTGTCGGAAAGCTCGATGCAGCACCTGCGCGCCGGGGATATCGTCGCGCTCGACGACCAGTACACCTTTATCCAGCGCATCCCCCGCAGCCACTATGTGTTATCCGTGGGCCCGGTGCCCTATCTCTATTTTCTGCATGAAATGCGTCTCCTGGACGTAGCGCTGATGGCGTTTATCGCTATCTCGCTGGCCTTCCCGGTGTTTATCTGGATGCGTCCGCACTGGCAGGACATGCTGCGCATTGAGACCGCCGCCCAGCGCTTTGGCGAAGGCCACCTCAGCGAGCGTATTCATTTTGACAGCATGTCCAGCTTTGAGCGGCTCGGGGTGGCCTTCAACCAGATGGCCGACAACATTAACGCCCTCATTGCCAGTAAAAAGCAGCTGATTGACGGCATCGCCCATGAGCTCAGGACGCCGCTGGTGCGCCTGCGCTACCGTCTGGAGATGAGCGAAAACCTCACAGAAGCGGAATCGCAGGCGCTGAACCGCGATATCGGCCAGCTGGAGGCGCTCATAGAAGAGCTCCTGACCTACGCCCGTCTCGACCGCCCGCAGACGGAGCTCAGCCTGACCACTCCCGATTTCCCCGCCTGGATCCGCGACCACGTCGAGGATATCCAGATGGTCAACCCGCAGCGCGAAGTCGGCCTCGCGACGCTGACCCGCGGCAACTATGGCGCGCTGGATATGCGGTTGATGGAGCGGGTGCTGGATAATCTGGTGAACAACGCCCTGCGCTACAGCGGTCAGCGGGTAGCGGTCAGCCTGACCCTGCAGGGTTCCCGCGCGTCGTTGCAGGTCGACGATGACGGCCCGGGCATTGCCCCCGAGGAGCGCGAGCGGGTGTTCGAACCTTTTGTTCGTCTTGACCCCAGCCGCGATCGGGCGACCGGAGGGTGCGGCCTCGGCCTGGCCATTGTCCACAGTATCGCCCAGGCGATGGGGGGCGACGTTCGCTGCGAGGCCAGTCCACTCGGCGGCGCCCGCTTCTGCTTTAGCTGGCCGGTCTATCATCAGTTGCCCGATTTTACCTCTGCCTGAATAAAACTTGCGCAGAAGCCGCGGGCTGGGTATGCTGCAAAAATCGAATAGTATGTTGTAACTAAGGTGAAGGCGATGGCCAGCTACGACCTCGTTGAACGTCTGAATGATACCTTTCGCCAGATCGAACTGGAGCTGCAGGCGCTGCGCCAGGCGTTAGCGGCCTGCCGGCTGCTGGCGGGCCGGGTGTTTGAGCTGCCGGCGATCAGTAAGGATGCCGAGCACGACCCGCTGGCGAACATTACGGTCGTCCAGCACACCGGCGAGGCGGCGCTGGATCTCGCCCTGCGCCACTACGGCCATCTGTTTATCCAGCAGCAGTCGGAAACCCGCAGCAGCAAAGCCGCCGTCCGCCTGCCGGGCGCTATCTGTCTCCAGGTCTCCGCCGCGGAACAGCAGGCGCTGCTGGCGCGCATTCAGCAGATTAACGCCCTGAAGGCCACCTTCGAGAAAATCGTCACTGTCGACGCTGGCCTGCCCCCCACCGCCCGCTTTGAGTGGGTGCATCGCCATCTGCCTGGGTTAATCACCCTCAGCGCCTATCGCACGCTAACGCCCCTCCTCGACCCGAGCACTATCCGCTTCGGCTGGGCCAATAAGCACGTGATCAAAAATCTGACCCGCGACCAGGTGTTGATGATGCTGGAAAAAAGCCTGCAATCGCCGCGGGCGGTGCCGCCCTGGACCCGCGAGCAGTGGCAGAGCAAACTGGAAAGGGAGTATCAGGATATCGCCGCCCTGCCGCAGCGGGCGCGGCTGAAAATCAAACGGCCGGTGAAAGTGCAGCCGATTGCCCGCGTCTGGTATGCCAGCGAGCAGAAACAGGTGCAGTACGCCTGCCCCAGCCCGCTGATCGCCCTGATGTCCGGTAGCCAGGGGGTCAGCGTGCCGGATATTGGGGAATTGCTCAACTACGATGCCGACAATGTGCAATACCGCTACAAACCGGAGGCGCAGGCGCTGAGATTACTGATCCCTCGTCTGCACCTCTGGCTGGCTAGCGAGTAGCCAGGCTGCCGACCATCTGTTCCGGGCGCACCCAGCTATCGAATTCGGCTTCCGTCAGGTAGCCCAGCGCCAGCGCCGAAGCCTTCAGGGTCAGCCCCTCATGGTGCGCTTTTTTGGCGATCTCCGCCGCTTTATCATAGCCGATATGGGTATTTAGCGCGGTCACCAGCATCAGCGACTCGTTGAGCAGCTGGGTGATCCGCTCACGATTCGGCTCAATCCCCACCGCACAGTGCTCGTTAAAGCTCGTCATGCCGTCCGCCAGCAGACGCACCGACTGCAGGAAGTTGTGAATGACCATCGGCCGATAGACGTTGAGCTCAAAGTTACCCGAGGCGCCGCCGATATTCACCGCCACGTCGTTACCCATCACCTGGCAGCAGACCATGGTCAGGGCCTCGCACTGCGTCGGGTTGACCTTACCGGGCATAATCGATGACCCAGGCTCGTTTTCCGGGATGGCGATTTCGCCAATCCCGCAGCGCGGCCCGGAGGCCAGCCAGCGGACATCGTTAGCGATTTTCATCAGCGAGGCCGCCAGACCTTTCAGCGCGCCGTGGGCATGGACCAGGGCATCGACAGTGGCCAGCGCTTCGAATTTATTCGGCGCGGTGACAAACGACTGTCCGCTGAGCGAGGCCAGCTCGGCCGCCACCCGCACGGCATATTCCGGATGCGTATTCAGCCCGGTCCCCACCGCCGTCCCGCCCAGCGCCAGCTCGGCAAGGTGCGGCTGGCTGGCTTCAAGATGCTTCAGGCTATGGTCCAGCATCGCCACCCAGCCGGAGATTTCCTGGCCTAAGGTGAGCGGCGTGGCGTCCTGCAGATGGGTGCGACCGATCTTCACGATATCCCTGAAGGCCACCGCTTTTTCGTTGAGCGTGGCCCGCAGCGCCTGCAGCGACGGGAGCAACTTTTCCCGCAGGGCGACCAGCGCCGCGACGTGCATGGCGGTGGGGAACACATCGTTCGAGCTCTGGCTTTTATTGACATCGTCATTGGGGTGGATTTTTCGCGCCATCCCCCGCTCCCCGCCGAGTAGTTCACTGGCGCGGTTAGCCAGCACCTCGTTCATATTCATATTGCTCTGGGTGCCGGAACCGGTCTGCCAGATAGCCAGCGGGAACTCCTGGGGATGTTTTCCGGCCAGCACTTCGTCAGCGGCGGCGACGATCGCCCCGGCTTTCTCCGCCGTCAGCAGGCCAAGATCCTGATTGACCTTCGCCGCCGCCCGCTTGGTCAGCGCGAGGGCATATATCAGTTCCCCGGGCATTTTTTCGGTCGAGATGCGGAAATGCTCCAGCGAACGCTGGGTCTGGGCGCCCCAGAGTTTATCGGCCGGGACGTCGATGGCGCCCATCGAGTCTTTTTCACTGCGATGCGTTGTCATTACTTTCTCCTTGGATGAAAAGTGCGTCATAGCGACAAAGCTCACCTGCTTAAAAGAGTAAGTATTGGCCAGATTGATAAGTTGTTTTGGTGGTTCGTGCCGCAAAGCGGCATAAAAAAGCCGCCCCGAAGGGCGGCCCGGACGGCTGACAACGTGCCATCTTCAGCGATTGCCCGGCGGCGCTGCGCTGGCGCGGGCCGACAGGGAATGGCATACCCGGTTGATATTGCTGTTTTCGTAGGCCGGGCAAGGCGAAAGCCGCCACCCGGCAGAAGGCGCGCACGATAACGAAAACAGGTTTGTCATCGGCCAGAGCCGCCCCGAAGGGCGGCCAGGTTTATTTCACGCAGCGGGCGCACTGCGACGTCTGGATCTGCTGGAAGAAGTCGTTGCCTTTATCATCGACGAGGATAAACGCCGGGAAGTCTTCCACTTCGATTTTCCAGATCGCCTCCATCCCCAGTTCCGGATACGCCACGCACTCCAGGCTGCGGATGCTCTGCTGAGCCAGTACCGCCGCCGGGCCGCCGATGCTGCCGAGGTAGAAACCGCCGTGCTTGTGGCAGGCGTCGGTGACCTGCTGGCTGCGGTTGCCTTTCGCCAGCATGATCTTACTCGCGCCGTGAGACTGCAGCAGATCGACGTAAGAGTCCATGCGGCCTGCGGTGGTCGGGCCGAGGGAGCCGGAGGCGTAACCGTCCGGCGTCTTGGCCGGGCCGGCGTAGTAGATCGGGTGATCTTTCACGTACTGCGGCAGTTCCTCGCCGTTATCGATAAGCTCTTTCAGCTTGGCGTGGGCGATGTCGCGGGCGACGATAATGGTGCCGCTCAGCGACAGACGGGTGGAGACCGGGTACTGCGACAGCAGCGCCAGGATCTCGCTCATCGGCTGGTTAAGGTTCACCTTCACCGCTTCGCCTTCGCCGGCCTGGCGCAAATGCTCAGGGATATATTTCCCCGGATTGCTCTCCAGCTTCTCGATCCAGATGCCGTCGCGGTTGATTTTGGCTTTGATGTTGCGGTCGGCGGAACAGGAAACCCCCATCCCTACCGGACAGGAGGCGCCGTGGCGCGGCAGGCGGATCACCCGGATATCGTGGGCGAAGTATTTGCCGCCGAACTGCGCGCCGAGGCCGAGGTTTTGCGCCTCCACCAGCAGCTCCTGCTCCAGCTGAATGTCGCGGAACGCCTGGCCATGCTCATTACCTTCGGTCGGCAGACCATCGTAGTATTTGGTGGACGCCAGCTTGACGGTCTTCAGCGTCGCTTCCGCCGAGGTACCGCCGATGACAAAGGCGATGTGGTACGGCGGGCAGGCAGCGGTACCAAGGGTACGCATCTTCTCCACCAGATAGTTTTTCAGCTTCGCCGGGGTGATCAGCGCTTTGGTTTCCTGGTAGAGATAGGTTTTGTTCGCCGAGCCGCCGCCTTTGGCGATACAGAGGAATTTGTACTCATCGCCATCGGTAGCATAGAGGTCGATCTGCGCCGGCAGGTTGGTGCCGGTGTTGACCTCTTTATACATATCCAGCGGGGCGTTCTGCGAATAGCGCAGGTTGTCCTGGATGTAGGTGTTGTATACCCCCTGCGCCAGCGCGGCTTCGTCGCCGCCGCCGGTCCAGACGCGCTGGCCTTTTTTACCCATGATGATGGCGGTGCCGGTGTCCTGGCAGGTAGGCAGAATGCCTTTGGCGGCGATATCGGAGTTGCGCAGGAACTGCAGGGCGACGTATTTGTCGTTTTCGCTGGCTTCCGGGTCGTTAAGGATATCCGCTACCTGCTGCTGATGGGCCGGGCGAAGCATAAAGGAGGCGTCGTGGAAGGCATGTTGCGCCAGAAGGGTCAGCGCCTGAGGGTCAACTTTTAGCACTTCCTGGCCGGCAAATTCGGCGACGGAGACGTAATCACTGCTGAGGAGATAATACTCGGTGTCATCCTTTTTGAGGGGAAAAGGATCCTGGTAAACAAACGGTTTATTCGACATTGTACTCTCACTTACTGCTTTGGCTGATTATGTTTCAGGCAGGGACTCCATGTGCCTGTAGAAAAGCGAGTCGATCAATTTTACACAATTTTTTAACAAAAACTGAGACAGGGACGACTTTTTCTTTCAGCAGTTGCTTCTCCAGCGTTTGCTGGTTTAATAGGGCGATAAATTTTACTTTGATTGAAACAGGGATTGAGAATGCAAAAGCTGATTAACGCCGTGCAGAACTATGCATGGGGAAGCCACACCGCCTTAACTGAACTGTATGGCATCGCCAACCCGGACAACCTGCCGATGGCAGAGCTGTGGATGGGGGCGCATCCGAAGAGCAGCTCGCAGATCCTGGCGGCAGACGGCCAGCCGCGTTCGCTGCGCGAAGTGATTGATGCGGACAAAGCCGCCCTGCTCGGCGACAAAGTGGCGCAACGCTTCGGTGAACTGCCGTTCCTGTTTAAAGTGCTGTGCGCCGCGCAGCCCCTCTCCATTCAGGTCCATCCTAACAAGCAGGCCTCCGAAGAGGGTTTCGCCCGCGAGAACGCCGCCGGCATCCCCCTCTCCGCCGCCGAACGTAACTATAAAGATCCGAACCACAAGCCGGAGCTGGTCTTCGCCCTGACCCCGTTCCTGGCGATGAACGCGTTTCGCGAGTTCAGCGAGATTGTCAGCCTGCTGCAGCCGGTGGCTAACGCGCACCCGGCGATCGGCGCCTTCCTGCAGCAGCCGGACGCGGCTCGCCTGAGCCAGCTGTTTGCCAGCCTGCTGAATATGCAGGGCGAGGAAAAAGCGCAGGCGCTGCAGGCGCTGCGCGAGGTGCTGGACCGCGAACAGGGCGAACCGTGGCAGACCATCCGCCTGATCGCCGAATTTTATCCCGACGACAGCGGACTTTTCTCCCCGCTGCTGCTGAACGTGGTGAAGCTGAATCCGGGCGAAGCGATGTTCCTGTTTGCCGAAACGCCGCACGCGTATCTGCAGGGGGTGGCGCTGGAGGTGATGGCCAACTCGGATAACGTGCTGCGCGCTGGCCTGACGCCGAAGTACATTGATATCCCTGAGCTGGTGGCCAACGTCAAGTTCGAGGCCAAACCGGCGGGTGAGCTGCTGACCCAGCCGCAGCGGCACGGCGCGGAGCTGGACTTCCCGATCCCGGTGGAAGATTTTGCCTTCTCGCTGCACGATCTCTCCGCCGAGGCCAGCGATCTGGCCCAGGCGAGCGCGGCGATCGTTTTCTGCGTCGACGGCGAAGCCCTGCTGCGCAAAGGCGACCAGAGCCTGACCCTCAAGCCGGGCGAATCTGCCTTTGTGGCCGCCAATGAGTCGCCGGTGCAGGTCAGCGGCCATGGCCGCGTGGCGCGCGTGTTCAATAAGCTCCAGTAAACGACAGACCTTTCAGGTCGCGCTTACTGATTATGACAACTCAGCCAGGCGGTCTCTCCGCCTGGCTTCATTTATGGACAAATGCTATGAAAAAATCGCTGGTCGCAGCAGGAATCATCGTGGCGCTGGGCGTGGTATGGACAGGCGGCGCCTGGTACACCGGCAAACAGCTGGAAGGCCGGATTGCCGATATGGTGCAGCAGGCTAACGCGCAGTTACGCAGCAGCGCGCCTGAGTCAGGTCTGGAGCTGAGCTATCAGGACTACCAGCGCGGGCTGTTCAGCAGCCATCTGCAGCTGGTGGTGAAGCCGATCGCCGGTCAGGCTAACGGCTGGCTGGCCGCCGGGCAGAGCGTGGTGCTTGACGAGGTGGTCGATCACGGCCCCTTCCCGCTGGCCTCGTTAAAAACCTTTAATCTGGCCCCGGCGATGGCCTCGGTCCACACCACGCTGGTGAAAAACGACGCCAGCCAGGCGCTGTTCGAGATAGCCAAAGGCAATACCCCCTTTACTGTCGATACGCGCATCGCCTACAGCGGCGACAGCCAGTCGGCGATCGTCCTCAATGCCCTCGACTACGCCAAAGGGGATGAGAAAGTCACCTTCAGCGGCGGCGAGTTCCAGCTCGACGCCGACCGCGACGGCAAAAACATCAGCCTGAAGGGCCAGGCCGGCAGCGGCCAGATCGATGCTCTCAACGAATATAATCAGAAGGTGCAGCTGCGCTTCGTCAACCTGACCACCGACGGCGCCACCGAGCTGGCCAGCTTCAACGAGCGTATCGGCCAGCAAAAAATGACCCTCGATAAACTGGCCATCAGCGTCGAAGGCAAAGAGCTGGCACTGGTTGACGGCATGGCGCTGGACGGCGGCTCCACGCTGACCAAGGACGGCAAAGGCGTGAACAGCCAGGTGAACTACACCGTCAACAGCCTGAAGCTGCAGGGTCAGGATATGGGTAGCGGCAAACTGACGCTGAAAATGGATAACGTCGACGGTCAGGCGTGGCACCAGTTCAGCCAGCAGTACAGCGCGCAGTCTCAGGCGCTGCTGGCGAAACCAGAGCTGGCGCAGAACCCGGAGCTGTATCAGCAGGCGCTTACCGAAACCCTGTTCAATGCGCTGCCGATCCTGCTTAAGGGCAATCCGTCGGTGACTATCTCACCGCTGAGCTGGCGCAATGCCAAAGGCGAAAGCAGCCTCAACCTCTCGGTGCTGCTGAAAGATCCGGCCCAGGTGACCGCCCCGCCGCAGACCCTGGCGGACAGCCTGGATCGCGTGGTGCAGTCCCTTGACGGCAAAGTGGTGATCCCGGTGGATATGGCGACGGAGTTTATGACTAAGATCGCCGGTCTGGAAGGCTACCAGCCAGCCGACGCCGCCAAACTCGCCGATCAGCAGGTCAAAGGCCTGGCGGCGATGGGCCAGATGTTCCGCATCACCACCATGGAAGATAACGCCATCAGCAGCAGCCTGCAGTACGCGAACGGCCAGGTGACGCTGAACGGCCAGAAAATGCCGCTGGAGGATTTTGCCGCGATGTTTGGTCTCGAAGCGCCTTCGTTACCGGACAGCGCGCCGCAGGAGGGCCAGCCGCAGCAGGATGACGCCGCGCCTCAGCAGGACGACGCCGCCCCGCAGCCGTAACTTATCGGCTCAGGAGACGGCCACCGCGCGCCGTCTCCGTCATTTTCTCGTCACCAGCCGCGGGGGCATGATCTGATTTCGCGTCTCGCCCGCGCCCTCCTCCAGCCGCCGCAGCATCGACTCCGCCAGCGTTTTTCCCATCTCGCGCGCCGGGGTGGTGACCCAGGTGAGCGGCAGGTCGTCAAGCGCGGCCTCAGGCACATCGGCGAACGCCGCCAGCGCCACCCGCTGCTCGAAGTAGCTGTCGACGCCATCTTCACCACTCTGCCTTCCGGCGCGCAGCAGACCGAACCACGCGCCGGTCGCCGGGCAGAAGGTGGCGATTATGCCGGGGTATACCTATGGTCCCGAAGGCAATGGCTTTCTGCGCCTCAATGTCGGCTAGCTGGAGCGCGGTGTCGCTGGGCTGATAGCCGCCCTGCGCAGCCTTATCTGATGCGCCGGCAAAGTGAATTATCTGGTCGTCAAACCCTATCCTGCCTGCCAGATGGCTGGCAGGATGATCGAGGCTTTTCCCTCGGCGCAGGCAAACCCTGTAGCGGCCATGAATGACTCTCGCGCCCGGCTGATGTCGGCATTATTAAAATAATTTTGATATTCCTCAAAACTTTTTTAGGCAGGAAGCGGTATTAATTTGGCCGCTTAATCATTGCTTACACTGGTTTATTGAGGAGGAGAGCATGAAAACCTATGACCGTAATCGTAACGCTATTGCCACCGGCAGCATGGTCATGATCGCCGGTAACGGTACGACGGGCGTGATTAAAGCGATCCATGGCGAGGGGAAAACCGCCGAGCAGCTGCGTCGGGCGGACTGCGTGGAAATCGACGGCTGCGAGGGCCGCTTCTGTCCGTTAGATCTGATCCGTCTCGGTTTCCATTAATCCCTGCCGCCAGGGCAACATGAGCAGGCCACCCAGGGTGGCCTCTCTTTACCGGCCTGATACAGGCGCTTAGCGAAAGCTCCACTGAATACTCATCACAAAGATCGCCGGGAGAATAATCCCGCCCTCGACGCCGAAATAATCGGTAAAGTTATACTGCAGACCATGATAGATATAGGGCGAAAAACCGACGCCGGTGATTTTTTTGGCGGTGCGGTAGGTACCTGAGTCGCCGCAGTGGCTGAAAGCGTCAAAGAAAAATTCTCCGGTATAGGCATACACCCCTTTCAGCAGCCAGCCGGTGTCGTTTTTCAGCCAGTCGCGGCGCACGCCGAGGGTCAGACAGCGATCGTCGAAGCTGTTTTTCATGGTGCCGACCAGCGCGCTGTATTTTGAAACCGCTGAAAACTTGCGCTCCACCGAGAAAAAGTTGTTGTTGAAATGCTCGTTATATTGTCCGTGGTTGCCGGTCATGTGATAAACATAGGAACCGGTATTCATCGAATAGAGATTTAATTCCCCGGCCTGCGCCGACGGCATGGCAACCAACAGCAGCCCGGATAACACAAGCCATAATTTATTCAACATTCAGTAACCTACGCCACACCCGTAAAAAAAGAACCCGGCATACTATCACCGCTAAGCTAAACCAAAGGGCAATCAGATAAACCGGCGCTCGTCGCGGCAGGCAAACATGACGCTATATGCACTATAGCAGTCGCCCTCTCGCCTGGTGAGCGCCAGCGGCTATACTGCAGACACATTCATCTCATCGATTAAGGACTGCTGTGTTAGCCACTCTCCTCGTTGCGCTGGTCGCTATTATTCATCTCGCCATCCTGGTGCTGGAGATGTTTTTCTGGGAAGCGCCCGCCGGGCGCCGGGCCTTTAACCTCAGCGCCGATTTCGCCCGGGAAACCCGGGTGCTGGCGGCCAACCAGGGGTTGTATAACGGTTTCCTGGCCGCCGGCCTGGCGTGGGGGCTGTGGCTGGGGGAGTCCGGCGAGCCGGTGGTGATCTTTTTCCTCGCCTGCGTGCTGGCCGCCGGGATATTCGGCGCGCTGACCGCCAGCCGCAAAATTCTCTATATTCAGGCGCTGCCCGCGCTGCTGGCGCTGCTGGCGGTGCTGACGCAGGGGTAGGGCCTTGATCTTAAACAGAGAAAGCTGGCGGTAAGGCGGATACTATGTGCCCCCTTCGGTCGGTCATCGACCTTTAATACCTTCTGAGTTCAGAGGCATTTTTATGACATGGCAATCCTTCAAACAGGCCTGGCTTATCCGGTTCTGGTCCCCCGTCCCGGCGGTCATCGCCGCGGGCATTCTCTCAACCTACTATTTTGGCATCACCGGCACCTTCTGGGCGGTGACCGGCGAATTTACCCGCTGGGGTGGCCAGCTGCTGCAGCTGCTGGGGGTCCACAGCGAACAGTGGGGCTATTATCAGCTGATCCATCTCGACGGGACGCCGCTGACCCGCATCGACGGCAGGATGATCATCGGCATGTTCGGCGGCTGCCTGGCGGCGGCGCTGTGGGCCAATAACGTCAAATTGCGCTTGCCACGCAGCCGGATCCGCATTGTGCAGGCCGTAGCCGGGGGTATCATCGCCGGGTTCGGCGCGCGGCTGGCGATGGGCTGCAACCTGGCGGCCTTTTTCACCGGCATTCCGCAGTTCTCCCTGCACGCCTGGCTGTTTGCCATCGCCACCGCCATCGGCTCCTGGTTTGGCGCTCGCTTCACCCTGCTGCCTCTTTTTCGCATACCGGTAAAAATGCAAAAGGTATCCGCTGCTTCGCCGTTAACCCAAAAACCGCAGCAGGCGCGCCGCCGTTTCCGCCTGGGCATGGTGATCTTTTTCGCCATGATCGGCTGGGGCCTGCTCACCGCCGCAGACCACCCTGCGCTCGGCCTGGCGATGCTGTTCGGCATCGGCTTCGGTCTGCTTATCGAGCGCGCGCAGATCTGCTTCACCTCCGCCTTTCGCGATATGTGGATCACCGGCCGGACGGTGATGGCGAAGGCGATAATCTTCGGCATGGCGGCGAGCGCCATCGGCATCTTCAGCTATGTGCAACTGGGGATGGCGCCGAAAATCATGTGGGCCGGTCCTAACGCGGCGATTGGCGGGCTGCTGTTTGGCTTTGGCATCGTGCTGGCCGGCGGCTGTGAAACCGGCTGGATGTACCGGGCGGTGGAAGGCCAGGTTCACTACTGGTGGGTGGGGCTGGGAAACGTTATCGGCTCCACGCTGCTCGCCTGGTGCTGGGACGATATCGCCGCCCCGCTCGCCACCCACTGGCAAAAGGTCAACCTGCTGAACGCTTTTGGTCCCTTCGGCGGACTGCTGGCGACCTATCTGCTGCTGCTGATCGCCCTGCTGCTGGTGATCGCCTGGGAGAGACATTTTTTCCGCCGCCAGTCGGCAGCGGTCCGGACCGCGAAGGAGAGCGCATGAAGAACATCATCCCTGATTATCGCCTGGACATGGTCGGCGAGCCCTGCCCCTATCCGGCGGTCGCCACCCTGGAGGCGATGCCCTCCCTGCAAAAAGGCGAGATCCTCGAAGTGATTAGCGACTGTCCGCAGTCGATCAATAACATTCCGCTTGATGCCAGGAACCATGGCTATACGGTGCTGGATATTCAGCAGGATGGCCCGACCATTCGCTATCTGATCCAGAAGTAACCCGTTTTCCCGCCGGCGACCTTCATCGCCGGCATGGGTTTCCCTGTCTCCCGTCACGCCATTTCCTCACCACCAGAGGGGCCGTGCAGGCAAACGATTGCAATACATTGTAACACTTGAAACGATGTTCCAGTTATCCAATAACCCTTAATATAACGCGCCTATATTATTAAAATACGAATAAGTAACTTCGTGAATGGTTTCTGCCGCTACCGGCCAAAGCCGCGCACCGCAACACAATAAGGATAGAAATGGAACTGCTGGCCAGGCTGGGTCATTTTTTTGAGCAAGTGCGTTCAGATGCCGATTTTTCCACCTTCGCCAGTGAACTGCGTCGGCATCAGGTCTCGTGTTATATCTACTTTGTCTCTACCGGCAATATGAATTTCGTGATGGCCAACGACGAGGTGATCACGATAAAAAGCGCCCGCGGCCTGCTGCGCGTGCGCAGCGCCCCCAGCCATCGGCTGACCTCGGCCGCGGTCATCCGCCATTTTGCCGGCGCCATCAACTTTGAACAGTACTGCAGGGATCTCGCCAGCGCCGGGGTGTTTAAGTGGAGCGTCGACCTGGACGAGGAGACTCGCCACTACTGGTCGAAGGAAAACAGGCTGCTGTATAAAGAGAGCCTGATTCCCCCCTGAGCGGGTCCCAGGGGGAAGCCTGGCCTGAGGGGCCAGCCCTTAATCGCGGGTCTGCACCCAGAAGGCGTGGATCAGGCCTGGAATATAGCCCAGCAGGGTCAGAATAATGTTGAGAATAAACGCCCAGCCGAAACCTTTCCCCAGCAGTACCCCCAGCGGCGGCAGAATGATAGTAAAAACGATTCTCCAGAATCCCATAAGCTCTCCCTTCATCTAACGGCAACATTTTACTAAGTTATTCAATAGTTAAGCATAGACGCTTTTCACCGCTTCGCCAGCAGGCGGCCCCCTCATCTCCGGTAACAAAAATTATTCCCTGCCGTCACGGATAAAAAAGCCCGCCAAAACATCCACTTTTGTGGCTCATGCTGCGGGCCCGGCAGCGAACCGCACAGATTGTCAGTTGACCTGGCTGCGAGTCAGGACTAAGCCTGGAGGAGTTTTATCACATCGAGTCGTTTTACCAACCGGAGAATATCCATGAGTAAACTTGGGATTAATGGATTTGGTCGTATCGGACGTCTGGTGTTACGCCGTTTATTAGAAGTCGACAGCAACCTCGAGGTGGTGGCTATCAACGACCTCACCTCGCCAAAAGTACTGGCCTACCTGCTAAAGCATGATTCAAACTACGGCCCCTTCCCGTGGAGCGTCGACTTCACGGAAGATGCGCTGATCGTCAACGGTAAGACCATCACCGTGTATGCCGAAAAAGAGGCGCAGCATATTCCGTGGCAGGCGGCGGGCGCGGAAGTGATTGTGGAGTGTACCGGGTTCTACACCTCGGCAGAGAAATCGCAGGCCCATCTCCAGGCCGGCGCGCGCAAGGTGCTGATTTCCGCCCCTGCCGGCGAGATGAAAACCATCGTCTATAACGTCAACGATGACACCCTGACGCCGGATGACACCATCATCTCCGTCGCCTCCTGCACCACCAACTGCCTGGCGCCGATGGCCAAAGTCCTGCAGGATGCCTTCGGCATCACCGTAGGCACCATGACCACTATCCACGCCTATACCGGCACCCAGTCGCTGGTGGACGGGCCGCGCGGTAAAGATCTGCGCGCCTCCAGGGCGGCGGCGGAAAACGTCATCCCGCACACTACCGGCGCGGCCAAGGCTATCGGCCTGGTGATCCCCGCCCTGAGCGGGAAGCTGAAAGGCCATGCCCAGCGCGTACCGACCAAAACCGGCTCAGTGACGGAGCTGGTGTCGGTGCTGGAGAAAAAAGTGACTGCGGATGAGGTCAATCAGGCGATGAAGCAGGCAGCAGAGGGCAATGAATCCTTTGGCTACACCGAAGAAGAGATTGTCTCTTCCGATATCATCGGCAGCCATTTCGGTTCAATCTACGATGCCACCCAGCTGGAGATTGTGGAGGCCGGCGGCGTACAGCTGGTGAAAACCGTCGCCTGGTACGATAACGAATATGGCTTTGTCACCCAGCTGATCCGCGTGCTGGAGAAATTTGCCCGCTAAGTGAACGGCGGACAGCCTGCGCTGCCCGCCGATTCTGCATTGAGCGCCTCAGGCCTGCAGATAGACCACCTGAGTCTGCAGGTACTCATTCAGGCCATGGCGGCCATCTGCGCCGCCGATCCCCGATTTACGCCAGCCGGCGTGGAATCCCTGCATCGCCTCAAAGTTCTCGCGGTTGATATAGGTTTCGCCGAATTTCAGCCCCTTAATCGCCTTCATCGCCACATTAAGATCGCGGGTATAGATCGAGGAGGTCAGGCCATAATCGCTGTCATTGGCCATCGCCAGCGCTTCATCGAGCGTCGAAAACGCCACCACCGGCAGCACCGGCCCGAAGGTTTCCTCATGGATAATATCCATCTCCTGACGCACATCCAGCAGCAGGGTCGGCGGATAAAAATAGCCTTTCCCCTCCTGCGGCTGACCGCCCAGCGCGACCCGCGCCCCCTGCGCCACCGCCTTTGCCACTTTGCGCGCCACCTGATCCCGCGCGGCGGCGTTAATCAGCGGCCCCATGGCGATGTCATCGCGCGCCGCCGGGTCGCCAAACTGCACAGCCTTCATCGCCTCGCCGAGGCGGTTGACGAAGCGATCGTAAATCCCCTGCTGAACATAGACCCGCTCGACGCAGTTGCACACCTGCCCGGTATTGATCACCCGCGAGTCCACCACCGCCTTCACCGCCAGCTCCAGATCCGCATCGTCCATGACGATGGCCGGCGCTTTGCCGCCGAGCTCGAGGCACACTTTGGTGATATTTTTTGCCGCGGCGGCCATGATTTTCTCCCCCGCCGCTACGCTGCCGGTCATGCTGACCATCGCCACCTTCGGATTGCCGGCCAGCTCCTGGCCGACGGTTTCCCCACGGCCGAGCACCAGGTTAAAGACCCCTTTCGGCAGCCCAACCTGGTGGACGATCTCGGCGAAAGCGATGGCGTTATTGGGCGTGAGTTCGCTGGGCTTAATGACGATAGTGTTGCCGGTGATCAGCGCCGGCGCCAGCTTGCGGGCGATAAGAAAGAACGGGAAGTTCCACGGCAGGATCCCGGTGGTCACCCCCAGCGCGCGTTTGAAGACGAGGATATTTTCCCCGGGACGGTCGCTCTGCACGATCTCCCCTTCATAACGCCGCGCCCATTCGGCCATGTAGTCGAGATAGTCGGCGGTAAACGCAACCTCCACCGCCGCCAGCTGTTGGATCTTGCCCCCTTCAGCGACGATCAGCCCGGCGATGTCGTCGGCACGCTGACGAATGCCAGCGGCAATTTTGCGCAGCCAGCCCGCGCGCTCAATGGCCGGCAGCGCCTCCCAGGCCGGCTGGGCGCGCTCTGCGGCGTCAATCGCCAGCCGCGCCTCTTCCGCAGTCCCGTCCGGGATCCGCGACAGCAGCGCTTCAGTCGCCGGGTTAAGCACGTCGATCCAGCCGTCGCCGCGACCGGTAACGAACTGGCCATCAATATACATTGGGTGTTGAACGGGTGCTGTCATGGCTGCTCCTGTGGTGCATTTGTATTTAACAAGTGATTTTTTTGTTAAATATCGGGCGGATAAGCCGTGGCTTCGCAGCACGTTGGCGCATTTCTGTGAGCTGATTCATAAAACCGGGCCAAAAATGGCCGGTTGAGGTTACATTTCAATAACACAAATTGCCCGTTTGCGATAAATCTGCCGCAAACGGGCATTTTTCAGCCGAGGATGCGGGCCTGCAGCGCCCCGGCAAGCCGGTCATCCTCCCGCAGCTGTCGCCAGGCGTCGAGGATCGCCGGCGGGAAGGTCACGTGGCTGATAAAGTCTTTCCCCCGCGGACCGTACCCTCCAGGGGAATCCTGCAGGCGCGGCAGCTCGCCCAGCAGCAGCGCGAGGTAGCGGGTCACCGGCCACAGCCCCGCCCCGCCGCCCGCAAACCCCAGCTGGCCGTCGGTCTGCTCCAGCACCGGCGAGCAGCCGGGAAAGCTCAGCCACTGCGGCGGCGTCGTCTCCCCCTGCCAGACGCGGGCGAAGGTGGCCATCGTCCGCCGCTGCATGGTGGGGTCCTGAATGACGATCCCGCGACGATGGGGGATCCCCCGGCTCTCCAGCATTGTGCGGGTAAAGCGCGCGTTTTCCCCGCAGTTGGTCGACCGATCCTCCACCACCAGCCGCGGGCGAGGAATGTGCCAGAAGTCATGCGCAATATCCGCCAGAATATGCGCTTCCGGGCGGCCCTCCACCGCGAGCGAACGGTAGCGGGGATCCTCGCGCACCGCCTCATACAGAAAACCGGTGGAGTGTCCTACGCCGCCGCTGATCAGCAGCGGAACCTCCTGCTCCGCCGCCAGCCGGCAGGCGGCGTCGATGGTGGGGATCACAGCATTGCCAGCCAGCACCACCACATCCACTGCCGGCGGCGCGGTCAGCGTCGCCAGATCGTTCTGCGCCAGCCAGCCGCCAGTCAGGTTAGCCGCCGCCAGCGTCGTCGCCGACAGCGGGGGAAATTGTTCTGCCATTCTGATCTCCTTAATCACCTCTCAGCCGCGCAGAGAGGATAGTCCGGCCATCATAAACGCCGCCTGCCGGGGCGCAAAGCGACGTCGATTTGTAACCATTTTGAAATAACAAGAAACATCTAAAAACACACAGGTTGCACCTGAATAACTGACCATGAAAATAACAAAAAACAGCAAAAACAGGTGGAAAATAAAAATTTACCTCGCGGTTACACCAGACAAAAGCGCGTTTTCTCGTCCGCGTTGCCGAGGGATAACTTGCCAATTGTAACCATCAACTCTAAGTTGCTTAACAATTACACAACCTTTTTCACATCAGGTTGCACCCTGCACGCACAGAGTGACACCTGACCTTTTACCGTGGCGGGAGAACGTTTCGTAATGAGCAATCCAGAAAGCAACACTGCATCCATTCTGCAGAAAAACAAGAAGGTCCTGATCGCGAGCCTGACCGGCAGCGCCATCGAATGGTTCGATTATTTTCTCTATGGCACCGCCGCCGCGCTGGTGTTTAACAAAATCTTCTTTCCAATGGTCGACCCGGTCATCGGCTTGATCCTCTCCTGGCTCTCCTTTTCGCTCACCTTTTTTATCCGCCCCATCGGCGGGGTCATTTTCGCCCACATCGGCGATCGCATCGGTCGCAAGAAGACGCTGGTGCTGACCCTGTCGCTGATGGGCAGCGCCACGGTGGCCATTGGCCTGCTGCCCACCTACGAGATGGTGGGCCTGTGGGCGCCCGCCCTGCTGATTACCCTGCGCATTATTCAGGGCATGGGTATCGGCGGCGAATGGGGCGGCGCGCTGCTGCTGGCCTACGAATACGCCCCGGAAAAGCGGAAAGGCTTTTTCGGCAGTATTCCTCAGGCCGGCGTGACCATCGGCATGCTGATGGCGACCTTTATCGTCTCGCTGATGACCCTGTTCGATGAGGCGCAGTTTCTTGCCTGGGGCTGGCGCATTCCGTTTCTGCTCAGCTCCGTCCTCGTTTTCCTCGGCCTGTGGATCCGCAAAGATATCGACGAAACGCCCGCCTTTAAGCAGGTGAAACAGTCTGGCCAGGTGGCGAAGGCTCCGCTGCGCGTGACGCTCAAACACCACTGGCGGGAGGTGCTGATCGCCGCGGGTCTGAAAGTGGTGGAGACCGCCCCCTTCTATATCTTCTCTACCTTTGTGGTCAGCTACGCCACTACCACCCTGAGCTATCAGAAGTCGCAGGCGCTGGAATCCGTCACCCTGGGCGCGCTGGTGGCCACCGTGATGATCCCGCTGATGGGGCTGCTGTCCGACAAGGTGGGCCGGCAAAAGATGTACACCCTGAGCGTGGTGCTGCTGGGGCTGTTTATCGTCCCGTGGTTCCTGCTGCTCGACACCGGCACCAGCTGGGGCATTATGCTGGCGACGATCGTTGCCTTCGGCATCCTGTGGGCGCCGGTGACTGCGGTGCTGGGTACCCTGTGCTCAGAGATTTTCAGCGCCAATGTGCGCTACACCGGGATCACCCTGGGTTACCAGTTGGGCGCCGCGCTGGCCGGGGGCACCGCGCCGCTTATCGCCACCGGTCTGCTGGCGAAATACGATGGTGACTGGCGACCGGTGGCCATCTACCTGGGCGTTACGGTGGCGATTTCGCTGCTGGCGATATTCTGCGCCAGCCGGATGAAATCCGTCCCTGGCGCGGCGCGCCCCCGGGCGGAAAGCGCCTAACCGCAGCCGGTCCGGGTCGACCATCCTGCCCGGCGGCGCTGCGCTTGCGCGGGCCTACAGGGAGATCGCGCCTCGTGGGAAACCGCTCATCCCAGGCTCAGTAAGACAGTAGGCCCGGTAAGGCGCCAGCCGCCACCGGGCAGACAAACGAGAACAACGGTTAAGACGAATTGTAGCCGGCCGCCAGGGCCGGCGGGTGTCAGGCGCTCTGATTGTCCAGCTGAAGCTGCCCCTCGCGCCGCTGCTTCAGCTTCCAGAAGGCCCACAGCGCGATAAACCACAGCGGAGAAGCCAGCAGCGCCAGCAGCGTGTCCGGGTCAAAGATCATGATGAAGATGGCGAACGCGAAGAACAGCAGGCTCACCCAGCTCATCGCCACGCCAAAGGGCATCTTAAAGATCGAACCGGCGTGCAGGTCCGGACGCTGACGGCGATAAACCAGATAGGCCACGAGGATCATCCCCCAGCTGAACACCACCATAATCGCCGCCAGGGTCGAGACGATGGTAAACAGGGTCATCACATTCGGCACCAGGAACAGCAGCAGCGTACCGATCAGCATACAGAAGCAGGAAAACAGCAGGCTGCGCACCGGGATGCGGGTGCTGCGCGACAGAATGCGGAACTGCCAGTGCGCATGCTTCTCCACCGACAGGCCGTACAGCATGCGGGTGCTGGAGAAGACCCCGCTGTTGGCCGAGGACATCGCCGAGGTCAGCGCCACGAAGTTAATCACCGCCGCCGCCGCGGGCAGCCCGGCTTTGGCAAACAGCGTCACGAAGGGGCTGGTCTCCGCCGACACTCCCGGCCAGGAGGCGACAGCGATGATCACCACCATCGACAGCAGATAGAAGATGATAATCCGCAGCGGCAGGGCATTGATCGCCTTGGGCAAAATGCGCTGTGGATCGCGGGTCTCCGCCGTCATCGTCCCCAGCAGTTCAATGCCGGTAAAGGAGAAGATCGCTATCTGGAAGCCGGCGAAAAAGCCGGTGACACCGTGAGGCATAAAGGCCGTCGGGTCGGTGAGATGGCTCAGAGAAGCCGTCACGCCGTCCGGAGAGGTCCAGCCGGTGGCAATCATCCAGCCGCCGGTGGCGATCAGGGCGATAATGGTGATCACCTTGATCAGGGCGAACCAGAACTCCGCCTCGCCAAACATTTTCACCGACAGCAGGTTGAGCAGAAACAGGATAGCCAGCATGCTGAGGGCCGGCATCCACGCCGACAGCTCGGGGAACCAGTACTGCATATAGCTCCCGCACACCACCACGTCGGCGATACAGGTCACCACCCAGCTCAGCCAGTAGGTCCAGCCGAGATAAAAGCTGGCCTGCGGTCCGAGATATTCGCCGACAAAGTCGGCAAACGAGCGGTAGTCATGGCGGGTGAGCAGCAGCTCCCCCATCGCCCGCATCACCATATAGGTAAAGAACCCGACCAGCACATAGATAACCAGAATCGAGGTGCCGGCGACGGCGATGTTGCGCCCTGCCCCCATAAACAGCCCGGTGCCGATGGCGCCGCCGAGGGCGATCATCTGGATATGGCGGGCGCCAAGCCCGCGCTTAAGCTGTGACGCGCCTTCACCTCCGGCGGCAGATGGCGCCTGATGTTGATGTTCAGTCATGGTGTTTCCTCAGGCTGGTTGCGGGAGGCGAAGCGCCGCGGCGCGGAGCAGCAGCCCGGCGCGCTGGCCGGTGGCGACCCCGGCATTGGGAAAGAGGATATAGGGGGCCCGGGCCTGCACCACCCACCGTTTCTCTGCCTGGCGGGCGATCTCATACCCTGCCGGGAGCGCGGTGAAGTTCTCGACGTTGGCCGCCAGATTGAGCGTAAATTCCCCTTCGCGCTTGATGATGCTCTCCTCGACCAGGAAGTAATCCACCGGCGCTTTGTCGCGCGGTGGCAGCGGCGCGTCAGAAATCCAGGCCCGGATCGCCGCGTCGGCGGCGGCGAACAGGCTGAGATCGTTGGCGCCGAACGGCATCACTTTTCCCAGCTCAAGGGTGGCGCTTTGCGCGGCGAACTTTTCGCAGGTGAAATGAGTGAAGGTGCCGCCCGCTTCGGTATGGCGCACGATGGCGTCCATCCCGCTGGCCTGCAGCAGCTGGTAGAAGCCGGGCGAAAAATCCTCCGCGTGAGCCGGGAGCAGTGCAAACTGGCGATACAGCGACCCGCGAATGGCGGTATGCATATCGAGATGACTGCGGCTGACCGGCCCCGCCGCGTCGGCGGCGCGATAGAAGGCTTGCACCGCCTGCTCGAGGGCAAAAGCCCGCCGCGACTCATTGCCCGGGGAGACCGCCAGATGGCGGCCGCCGAACAGGCGATTGAGGTCGTTGTGCAGATAGCGACGCGCGGCGCGGATCGCCGGCAGGTTACCAAAGACGATCAGCAGCGCCTGGGTGAGCGGCTGCCGCCCCTGGCTCAGATCGTGGGTCAGCTGCAGCAGCAGCTCGGTCGGCGCGGTCTCATTGCCATGGACGCCAGCGGAGAGGATCGTCGCCTGACGCCACGGCGTGGACGGCAGCAGCTGCAGGATGCCCTCGCCCAGCCAGCGGGCCTCGATGTCCGCCGGAAAGGTCCACTCCTGCAGGCGGCAGTGCAGTAAATCGTTAACCAGATGCTCCATCTGCCGCTCCTTAACGCTGAAAATCATAGACAGGGCCCAGACGCAGGATCTGCGTCAGCTCATCCAGCGCCTGATAAACCTCGCTCAGCAGCTGCGGGTCCGCCAGATCGCGGGCGTGCAGCCGGTCACGGTAGTGTTTTTCCACCCACGCCGTCAGCTGCTGGTAACGTTCGTCGTTCATCAGGCTGTGGGCGTTGACCGCGTCGCGCTCCGCCTCGTTGAGCACCACCCGCAGCCGCAGGCAGGCCGGGCCGCCGCCGTTGCGCATGCTTTCCCGCAGGTCAAAAACCGCCACTTCATCGATCGGCGAGGCGCTGTCGGCCGCCAGGTCGCCCAGGTAGCGCCAGACGTTTTCCCGCTGCCGGCACTCCTCTGGCACCACGATCAGCATCTTGCCGTCGGGTTTGCTCAGCAGTTGGCTGTTGAACAGATATGAGGCTACGGCGTCATCAAGCGACACCCGCTCGTCCGGCACTTCCACGCTGGTAAACGGGATATCGAGACGGTCGCTTTTTGCCCGCAGCGTCGCCAATACTGTCGACTGTTCGACAAACGCCTGCTGATGGTGGAACAGCACATGGCGATTGCTGACCGCGATAACGTCGTTATGAAACACGCCGCGATCGATAGCCTGCGGCGCCTGCTGGGCAAACACCGTATAGCGCGGATCCAGCTGGTGCAGACGGGCCACCGCTTCGCTGGCCTCCAGGGTCTGCCGCGCCGGATACTTCACCGGGGCGATGCCGCCGCTGGCGCGTCGACCATAGACAAACAGCTGCACGCCCTGACGATCGTACTCCCGGCAGAAGCGGTTATGGTTGGCCGCCCCTTCGTCGCCGAGGTCGCCATGCTGCGGTAGCGCCGCGTGATGGGCGAAGTAGCGCGGATCGGCGAAGGTGGCGCGCAGGATCGCCGAGGTGGTGGGCGCCTCCTGCATGCGGTGCAGCTTATTGTTCAGGTTGGCGACAGTGAAATGGACTTTGCCATCGGCGCTGTCCGCCGACGGCGAAACGGTCGCCGCGTTGGCGGTCCACATCGACGAGGCGGAGCTGAAGGCGGAGAGCAGCTGCGGCGCCGCCTGGGCCGCCTGGCGGATGACCTGCTCATCGCTACCCTCGAATCCCAGGTCGCGCAGCAGGCGCAGGTTCGGCCGCGGCTGCGGCGGCAGGATCCCCTGCACGAATCCGCGGTCGGCCAGGGCTTTCATTTTATACAGCCCCTGCAGCGCGGCCTTTTTAGGGTTAGAGAGACCATCGCGGTTATTTTGCGAGGCTTCATTGCCGACGGAGAGTCCGGCATAGTGGTGCGTCGGGCCGACCAGGCCATCAAAGTTAGCTTCAAAACCAGACATATGTCCTCACAGGATCCGTTATCAGAATGGCAGGCCCGGCGATACCGTCGCCGGGAGCGTCAGCGTGTCGCTGACCAGAGAGGCCATCGGCCAGGCACAGTAATCGGCGGCGTACCACGCTGCCGCCCGGTGGTTGCCGGAGGCGCCCACCCCGCCAAACGGCGCTTTACTGGAAGCGCCGGTCAGCGGCTTGTTCCAGTTGACGATCCCGGCTCGCGCCTCGTCCGCCAGCTGGTCAAACTGCACCGCATCACTGGAGATCAGCCCCACGGCCAGGCCATAGCGGGTCTGGTTGGCGAGGCGAATCGCCTCCGGGAAGTCGTCGTAACGGATAACCGTCAGCAGCGGACCAAAGTACTCTTCATCCGGCACCTCGATACCGGTGACGTCGACGATCCCCGGGGTCAGCACCGTGGAGTGCGGGTCAGGCTGGCGCATACGCAGCAGCACCTTGCCGCCGAGCGCCTCCAGTTTCTGCTGCGCCGCCAGCATGTTCTGCGCCGCCTCAAGGGAAATCACCCCGCCCATAAACGGCGCCGGCTGGTCATCCCATTTCCCGGCGCGGATCTGCGCGCTGGCCTCCACCAGTCGCCGCAGCAGCGCATCCCCCTGCTCGCCGCGCTGAACGATCAGCCGGCGCGCGCAGGTGCAGCGTTGTCCGGCGGAGATAAACGCCGACTGGATAATCACATGCAGCGCCGCATCGACATCGGCCACGTCGGCCACAATCAGCGCGTTGTTGCCGCCCATCTCGAGGGCCAGCATCTTCTCCGGCTGACCGCCGAAGTAGCGATGGAAGTGGAAACCCGCCGCCGCGCTGCCGGTGAACAGTACGCCGTCGATATCGCGGTTTTCCAGCAGCGCCTGGCCGGTGGCTTTCCCGCCCTGCAGCAGGTTAATCACCCCGTCGGGGACGCCCGCCTGCTGCCACAGCTGGACCGTCAGTTCCGCAGTGGCCGGCGTCAGCTCGCTGGGTTTAAACACCACGGTGTTACCGGCGATCAGCGCCGGAATGATATGCCCGTTGGGCAGATGGCCCGGGAAGTTGTAGGGACCGAAGACCGCCATCACGCCGTGCGGCTTATGGCGCAGCTGCGCTTTACCGTCCGGCAGGGTCGACTCGTGAAAGCCTGTCCGCTGGTGATAGGCCTCGACGGAGATGGCGGCTTTGCCGATCATCGCCTGCACTTCGGTGCGGGTCTCCCACAGCGGCTTGCTGGTCTCCCGGGAAATCAGGGTCGCCAGCGCCTCTTTGTGCGTCTCCAGCAGCGCGGCGAAACGCTGGACGACGTCAATACGCTCGGCCAGCGGGCGGTGCGACCAGGGATAAAACGCCGCCCGCGCCGCGGCACAGGCCGCCTGGACGTCGTCGGCCCCCGCGCTGGCCGCCTGCCACAGCAGAGATTGATCCTCCGGGGCCAGTTTACTCATCGTAGCGCCGCTGCCCGGCTGCCACTGCCCGGCTATGAACTGTGCTTTTACCGCCATGATCTGTTTTCCTCTGGGTTCAGGGTTACCGTGTAAACGCGGTCGGTTTCAGTGACCTGCAGCGCATCCAGCGCAGCGGCGTCCAGTGAGACCTGCTCTTCGTGGGCCACCAGCAGCGCCCGAAAATTGTCGAACTGACCGTTGGCGACCAGGGTCGGCGCCGACAGCGTGCCCGTCAGCTGCTGAGCCGGCAGGCACTGGCAGTCGCGCACGGCGCGGATCTGATCGGTCTCCGCCTCCAGCACCGGACCGGCATCGAAAATATCCACCGAGCCGCGCCAGCTGAACCCCTCTTTCTCGAGGATCGCCCGCGCCGGGGCGGTGTTGGGATGCACCTGACCGATGACCTGACGGGCATTCTCCGGCAGCAGCGAGATATAGATCGGGTACGCCGGCATCAGCTCGGCAATAAAGGTTTTCATGCCGGTGCCGGTCAGCCGGTCGGCATCGGCGAACGGAATCTCGAAGAAGTGATGGCCCAGCGCATCCCAGAACGGCGACTGCCCTTGCTCATCGCTGCAGCCGCGCAGTTCGGCAAACAGGTGCGGCGAAAACCACTCGCGGAAGGCGGCGATAAACAAAAACCGCGCCTTGGAGAGCAGCAGACCGTTGCGGTTGCGCTGATACCCGGGGTCGAGAAACAGCGTACACAGCTCGCTGTGACCGGTGTGGTCATAGCTCAGATTGAGCAGCTCCTGAGGCTTATAGACTCCCAGCGCTTTCGAGGCGCGAACCGTTTTCTGAATGCGAAAATTGTAAAACGGCTCGTCCAGGCCCACCGCCACCTCAATGGCGCTGACCCCCACCACCCGCTCCAGCGCGGTGTCTTCCAGCACAAACAGAAAGCCTTGCTGGCCGCGCGGCAGCGCGCCGGCGAAGGTGTCAATGCTGCGGCGTATCCGGGCGGCCAGGCGCCCGGCATCATGGGGTAAAGAGGTCATGCCGACCCCCGCCCGCGCGGCAAGGCGGACGATGTCGTCAAGATCGTTTTCCCTTACGGGACGAAATAGTATCACAGGCCGTCCTCCCGGTTAGCGGGTTAAGCGGGCAACGGCGCGATCAAGGCGCACGAAGGCTTGCGCAATATCCGCCAGCGGGATATTGAGCGCCGGCGCGAAGCGCAGCACGTCCGGACCGGCAATCAGGGCGATCACCCCCTCTTCCGCCGCCAGGTTGGTCAGGGTTTTGGCCTTCCCGCGCAGCGGTCCGGCCAGCTCGGCGCCGATCAGCAGACCGGCGCCGCGCACGGCGCTGAACGCATCGTAGCGGGCAGAGAGGGCATTCAGCTGGTCGACGATCAGCGCATGGCGCTCGCCGACCCCCGCCAGCAGCGGCGCATCCAGATGGGCCAGCACGGCGTTGGCGACGGTCGCCGCCAGCGGGTTACCGCCGAAGGTGGTGCCATGGGTGCCTGGCTGGAAGACCTGCGCCCAGGCCTCTTTCGCCAGCATCGCGCCGATCGGGAAGCCGCCCCCCAGCCCTTTGGCGCTGGTGAGGATGTCCGGGACGACGTTGTAATGCTGGTAGGCGTAGAGATGGCCGGTACGCCCGGCGCCGGTCTGCACCTCATCGAATATCAGGGTGGCGTGATGGCGATCGCAGAGGGCGCGCAGCGCCTGGAGGAACGCCGGGTCCGCCGGGATCACCCCGCCTTCGCCGATAATCGGCTCGACGATCACCGCGCAGGTACGTGAGGAGATCGCCGCGGTGACCGCCTCGATATCGTTATAGGGCAGATGGGTAATGCCCTGCGGCAGCGGCGCATAATCGCTGGAATATTTCGGCTGGCCGCCGACGGAGACGGTGAACAGCGTGCGGCCATGGAAGGCGTGGTTGAAGGCGATGATTTCGCTTTTTTCACCGCCGAACTTATCGTGGGCATATTTCCGCGCCAGCTTAAGGGCCGCCTCGTTCGCTTCAGCGCCGGAGTTGCAGAAGAACACCTTGTCGGCAAAGGTGGACTGCACCAGGGTTTTCGCCAGCTGCAGCACCGGTTCGTTGGTATAACCATTGCCGATATGCCACAGTTTCGCCAGCTGACCCTGCAGGGCCTCAGCCAGCGCCGGGTGGGCATGGCCGAGGGCGTTCACTGCGATGCCGCCGGCCATATCGATATACTCTTTCCCCTGCTGGTCCCAGACGCGGGAGCCCGCCGCCCTCACCGGAATAAACGGCGCGGGGGCAAAACAGGGAACCAGGTAAGCGTCAAAATCTTCGCGAGTCATACTGCCTGACATCATTCATCTCCGGAACGTAAGACGACGGAAAACGCTCCCGCCGCGTTGGACAATCGACATTAACCCTGACCCTCGGCTTATTTTGGGCACGAGCGCGCCCGCTGCGATGGTAAAAATATTCACCACAGAAAAGTTAAGCCCTATTATTTTTACGGGTATTTGTTAATTCATGGTTAACGCCATGTTGTTGTGTGGGCTAATGCTGGCCTGTGAACAATAAGATTGTCAATATGGGGAAACGCAATTTATTCACTTTTTGAAGATCATCAAGATAATGAAAAACATAGAAAAAATATTTTCTTATGCACTTAAGTGAATAAAAAGTGAATTAAAATGCACAGCTTGCGGGTGGTTCTCGTGCGTAGTTATTCACTTAAAAAATAAAATTTCTAACAAAAATTTAAAAATCGGAATTGCCGTCAAATACCGCTTTATAAAATTGGTGATACCATTCATTGCACAGAGTTTACTGCTGTAGCTATTCCACGGTTTTACACGACATAAATAACACTGAGAAACAGGACTCTTATGGAAAAGTTATCTTACGCATCTGAAAGTAGTACATCTCCATGGACCACCTACCTGCGCCAGATCGACCGTGTCGCGCCTTATCTCGGCGATCTTGCCTACTGGGTGGAAACCCTGCGCCATCCGAAGCGTGCGCTGATCGTCGACATCCCTGTGCAGATGGACGACGGCACCATTCGCCACTTCGAGGGCTATCGCGTTCAGCACAATCTTTCGCGTGGGCCGGGTAAAGGTGGTGTTCGCTACCATCCTGATGTTGATCTTAACGAAGTCATGGCACTTTCTGCCTGGATGACCATTAAGTGCGCCGCGGTCAATATTCCTTACGGCGGGGCCAAAGGCGGCATCCGCGTCGACCCCTTCTCGCTGTCGGAAGGTGAACTGGAACGCCTGACTCGCCGCTATACCAGCGAAATCGGCATTATCATCGGGCCGCAGAAAGATATTCCGGCGCCGGACGTTGGCACCAACGGCAAAGTGATGGCGTGGATGATGGACACCTACTCCATGAACCATGGCACCACCATCACCGGCGTGGTCACCGGCAAGCCGATCCACCTCGGCGGCTCCCTCGGTCGTGAAAAAGCCACCGGACGCGGCGTGTTCGTCACCGGCCGGGAAGTGGCCCGTCGCGCCGGCATCGAAATTGAAGGCGCTAAAGTGGCGCTGCAGGGCTTTGGTAACGTCGGTAGCGAAGCGGCGCGCCTGTTCGCCGGCGTCGGCGCCCGCGTAGTGGTCATTCAGGATCACACCGCCACCCTGTACAACGAAGGCGGGATTGATATGGCCGCCCTCACCGCCTGGCAGGCGGAGAAAAAGCAGATCGCCGGTTTCCCGGGCGCCCAGGAGATCGATAAAGAGGCGTTCTGGACCACCCCGATGGACATCCTGATCCCGGCGGCGCTGGAAGGGCAAATCACCCGCGAGCGCGCTGAGAAGCTGAGCTGCAAACTGGTGCTGGAAGGGGCTAACGGCCCAACCTATCCGGAAGCGGACGATGTGCTGGCCGAGCGCGGGGTGATCGTGGTGCCGGACGTTATCTGCAACGCCGGCGGGGTGACCGTCAGCTACTTTGAGTGGGTGCAGGACATGGCCAGCTTCTTCTGGAGCGAAGAGGAGATCAACGCCAAGATGGACCGCATCATGACCGACGCCATTATTCACGTCTGCGATAAAGCGGCCGAGAAAGAATGTACCCTGCGTACCGCCGCCTATATCGTGGCCTGCGAGCGCATCCTGATGGCGCGTAAAGACCGCGGCATCTACCCGGGCTGATCCCCGTCAGGGAGCGAATCAGGGGTGGCATTGCGCCGCCCCTTTTTTTTGCCGTCGCGCCGTCAGCCGCCGGTGGACCACAGCACTGGCCATCCCCGACGCTGCGCCTCCGCCAGCAGCCCCGGAGAGGGATTCACCGCGCAGGGGTGGCCGACCGCGGCGAGCAGCGGCAGATCCGAGATATGATCGCCGAAGGCGTAGCATGCCGCCAGCGGCTGGCCCTGTTCCTGCGCATAGCATTGGGCATGCGCCGCCTTGTGTTCGCCGATGGCGGTCCGCCAGAGCTCGCCGGTATAGCGGTCATCCACCACGACCGGCTCTGAGCACAGGGCATGTTCCACCCCCAGCGCCGCCATCGCCGGCCAGAGAATGTCGGTCATCGACCCGGAGACAAACACCACGTCATCCCCCCGCGCCTGATGCTGCCTGAGGCGCGCCGCCACCTCGCGGTGAAAACCATATCCGCCTTCGCGATATAGGCGCTCGGCGACCGCCCGCACCCGGGGGCGCGACTCGTGGCGAAACAGCGAGTAATAGTAGCGGTTGATCGCCTCCCGCGGCTGACCCGCTTCGCTGAGCGCCTGCAGCTGCCGGACAATCGCCGCGGCCGTCAAACCGCACTGCAGCGGATATTCCGCGGCATAGCGGTGCAGAAACAGGAACATACTTTTGCCGGTAATCAGCGTTTCATCCACATCAAAAAAGGCGATGCTCATCCCCGTCCCCCTGCTCAATACTGACCAGATAATGTTGATGGCACTGCGCCGCCTGCTCGCACTCTTTGCGAGTGATGTAGTTAAGGTCATAGACGCTGAAGCTAAAGCCAACTTCCGCTTTGCGGGTGCCGGTCTGGTCAAACCCCACCGAGCATTCACAGGTAAAGCGGCCATGGGCTGAACTTTTGCGCGTCACCACGTTGAGGACAATGGTCACCGGCAGCGGAAAAACAAAGCAGGAAAAGGCCACCTGCAGCGAGCTCAGGGTAAAGTACTTCTCCGCCATCGCCACGCCGGCCTCCGCCAGCAGGAATTTTTCCGTGGTGGCGATGATGGTCTGCCGCGCCGCCTCGATCAGCACCATCCCCTGAATATGTTGCCCGGTCTGGTGGTCGCAGAGCAGCTCCGAGGCATCCTGCAGGATCAGGCGCGCGCAATAGCTATCCTCATCGCGTTTTTCCGGCGAGGTGATGAGGATATTCGCTTTTTTACGTTTATGTACCAGCCGCTGATGATCGCGATTGTTTTGATAATAGAGATCCTGCAGATTGACGATCTGGCGCATTGTGTCCGGGTAGTGCTGACGAATAATGCAGATGGTGCGGGAGATGTCGTCGAGCTGTACCCCCTGACCGATAACGATTTTATCGACCCCGGCCAGCTCGCCGCTCCAGACAAACCGCTCAAACTCATTCACCGTCAGCACATTCTCATGCCGCCGGGCAAAATCGGTAAATTTCTCACCCACCACAATTAATTTTTCCATGGCGCTTGTCTCCTCAGATCGTTTTCACCAGTAACGCAATCCCCATCCCGCCGCCGATGCACAGCGACGCCAGGCCGGTCGGTTGATTCTCCCGGCGCAGCGCGTGCACCAGGCTGACCACAATCCGCGTCCCGGAACTGCCCAGCGGATGGCCGAGGGCGATCGCGCCGCCGTGGACGTTCAGCCGGGAAGCAATCTCCTCCTCCGTCATCTGATGCGCTCTGGCCAGTCCCTTGACCACCCCCAGCACCTGCGCGGCAAAGGCTTCGTTGATCTCCAGCCGGGCCATATCGCTGAGCTGAAAACGCCCGCGGCGCAAGGCGCACGCTATCGCCGGCAGCGGGCCAAGCCCCATCATGGACGGGTCAACGCCGCCCTCGCCAAAGGAGACAATCTCCGCCAGCGGCTGCAGGCCATAGCGGGCAACGGCGCGCGCCGACGCGAGGATCACCGACGCGGCGCCATCGTTCAGCCCGGAGGCATTGCCCGCCGTGACGCTGCCGTCAGCGCGAAAGGCCGGTTTCAACGCCGCCAGCTGCTCGGCGCTAAGATCATGGCGGATCGGCTCATCCTCGCGGACCGTGCTGACGCCCCGCTTCGCGCTGACCGTCACCGGCACCATCTCATCGGCAAAATAGCCGGCGCGGCTGGCGGCGGAGGCTTTGTGATGGCTCTCCAGGGCATACTGGTCCTGCGCCGCGCGCGAGATCTGCTCCTGCGCGGCGATGGCCTCCGCCGTTTCCCCCATCGGGATCTGCAGCAGCGGATCGGTTAATCCGTCGCGCTGGATCACATCCTCACTGCTGAACGCGCCGAATTTCATCCCGCCCCTTATCTCTCCCCGCAGCAAAAACGGCGCCTGACTCATATTTTCCATTCCGCCGGCGACCACCAGGTCGGCATAACCGCTCTGGATATGGATCGCCCCTTCGGTCAGGCTTTTCATGCCGCTACCGCAGATCATATTCAGGGTGTAAGCCGGCTTTTGCACCGGGATCCCCGCCCGCAGCGCAACCTGACGCGCCGGTCCCATCCCCTGCCCGGCGGCAAGGACGCAGCCGCAGATCACCTCATCGATCCACGCCGGGTCAATGCCGGCCTGCTGCAGGTTGTGCCTGACGGTGAGCGCGGCCAGCTCCACCGCGGAGACCGTTTTCAGGGCGCCAAGAAAGCGCCCCACCGGCGTACGGCAGGCCGCGACGATATAGACTTTGTTCATGATTATTCCATTACGTAGAGCGAGGAAAGATACTGCCGTGTCCCGGCTTCGCTGCCGGTAAAGCCCACATAGCCATCGGGATTGACCACCGCATAGTCATCGGGGCCGATCTGTAGCGCTTCGAGAAACGCCTCGTCCGCCGGTTCGAGGGGGCAGAATATAAACCAGCCGGCCTGCTTCAGGCGGGACATAGGAGGACAAGCGGCGCGGGCGGAAAAGATCACCACCTTACCGCTGGCGAAGACGTCATAGCTGTTGCGAAACATCGCCTGCGGCGAGGCAAAAACGTACCAGGGAACATGGTGCCCTGCCAGGCCGTCCGGGTGCTGCGCCTGCGTCGCGGTGAAACCGGCGTACTGCAGCGGCAGCTGGTGACGATAGTAGTGACGGTTGCAAAACTCCGGAAAGTAGACCCCGTCGATATGATTTCTCGGCACCAGACCGGCAATCACGCCGGTATCGCGATCGGTGGAGCGCAGCACACCGCTCACCGCCGCGAAGCGCTCGGCGCGATAGGACGCTGGCAGTCGGTCAGTGGCCACGCCGTGCAGATAGAAAGCCAGCTTCCAGGCGAGGTTCACCGCATCCTGGACGCCGGTGTTCATCCCCTGCCCGCCAATGGGACTGAACAGGTGGAAGGCATCTCCCGCCAGCATAATATGATGCTGCAGATTGTCATCGGCGATGCGGTTATAGAAATTGGCGCTGGAAGACCAGGTGAGCGTCTGCGCCGGCGGCACCTGAGGGCAGTAGCGCGCCAGCGCGGCGTTGATCTCCTGCAGGTCCGGCACCGGACGCGGCGTCGGCAGGCGCCCGGCTTTTTTAATCACGATCCTGACCTGATTGTCCGGCATGGGCAGGAAAATCAAAAAGCCCTGCTCATCAATATGGTAGGAGGTTCCCGGGAGCGCCGCCGCGCGGTCGAATTGCACGTCCGCCATCACAAAATGCAGCGGATAGTCATGACCGCTAAAGCCGATCCCGGCCAGCTCGCGGACGGTGCTGGCCGCGCCGTCGGCGCCGATAATATAGTCATAAGCGGCGGAACAGGCCCGGCGGGCATCGTCGAGCAGGGAGACGTGATAGCGTTCCCCCTCCCGGCGCCAGGAGACCAGCTGGTGCCCACGTTTGACCTCCCGCCCGGCGTCGGCCAACGCCGTTTCGAGGATCTTCTCCGTCCGCGGCTGCGGGATACTGACATGGAAGGGGTAACAGGTGGCGAGTCGGCGGTTATCGATATGCAGAAATTTGCGGTTTTTATAGTAAGCGTAGACTGACTGAACCTGCTTTCCCTGGGCGATCAGTTCCCCGGCAAGGCCTAAGCCGTGGAAGGCTTTAATGGTCGCCGGACTGACGCTAAGCGCTTTGGACCAGGTGGTGCTGTGGGTATTTTTATCAATGATATCAAAATCAATTCCATACTTATTCAGATAGCAGCCAATGATTAACCCTACCGGGCCGGCGCCAACAATGAGTACTTTTTTCACGATCGAGCCTCTCTGTATGCCCCGTGCGGGGCATACGCGTGTTGCCTGGGTGTAGGGTGATTAGGGATAGATATCATCGGCCAGACGACGATCGCCGGCGACATTGCAGATATGCCAGTAGGGGTATGGTTTCTCTTTCTCGCTCACGCTGTTGAGGATCGCCGTCTCCTCGTCGCTCAGCGTCCAGTTCAGCGCCGCCAGGTTATCCTCCAGCTGGGCCAGTTTGGTCGCGCCGATCACCAGCGAAGCGATCCCCGGACGGGTACGCAGCCAGTTGAGCGCCACCTGCGCGACGCTGGCGTTGCGCTGGCGGGCAATCTCCTGCATCACCTCCAGGGTCTGCCAGGCCTGCTCGCGGTTGGCGATCGGCGCGGATTCGAACGGCGTGGCGTTCGCCAGGCGGCTGCCCTCGGGAAAAGCCTGATTGCGTGGGTATTTGCCGGTGAGAAAGCCCCCGGCCAGCGGGCTCCAGACGGTGATGCCGACGTTCTGATCGACGCTGAACGGGATAATCTCATGCTCCAGTTCACGCGCGGCGATATTGTAATAGCCCTGATAGACGCAGAATTTCTCCAGCCCAAGGCGCTCCGAGATCCCCAGCGCCTTCGCCAGCTGCCAGGCCGCGTAGTTGGAGACCCCGATATAGCGAATTTTCCCGGCGCGGATCAGCGTATCCAGCGTGCGCAGGGTATCCTCCAGCGCGGTGCGCGGATCGAACCCGTGAAGGTGATAGATATCGATATAATCGGTCTTCAGCCGCTGCAGGCTGGCCTCGACGGCATTGATGATATGGTAGCGCGAGGCCCCCAGCGCGTTCGGGTTGGGGTCGGTTTGCCAGCGTCCTTTGGTGCCAATAATCACCTGCTGGCGTCTTCCCTTCAGCGCGTTGCCGAGCAGCTCTTCGCCCTGGCCGTTCTTATAACAGTCCGCGGTATCAAAAAAGTTAATCCCGGCGTCCAGCGCTTTGTACACCAGATCGTAGGCCGTCTGCTCAGGCACCACGCCGAATTCCGACCAGTTGCGCCCCGGCGCGCCGAGAAAGGCCCCTTTCTCGCCAAACGTCATGGCGCCAAAACAGAGCTCCGAAACCGACAGCCCGGTGGAACCTAAATATCGATACTTCATGCTTGACTTCCTTTTAAAGGTGACAACGTCACACTAGCGATAACCCATCCGCTGGCGGTCAGGCAAGCACCGGCCAGGGGAATGTGAGAGAGAGAAACGCCGGAGGCGAGCAGCAGCCCGCCAAACCAGGCGCCGCCGGCATTGCCGAGGTTAAAGGCGGCGATATTGCACGAAGAGACCATGCTTTTGCCGCTCTCACTGCTGTCCAGCGCCTGCATCTGCAGCGGCGGAATGGTAGAGAACATCGCCGCCCCCAGCAGAAACACCGCCGCGCAGGCGCCGGGCAGCGTCTGAATCGCCCACGGAAAAAGACACAGGACGACGCTCAGCAAGGCGAGAGTTAGCAGCAGCGCCCGGCGGACGCCGCCGTCGGTCAGTCGGCCGCCAAGATGATTCCCGGCGACCATCCCGACGCCGAACAGCATTAGCACCGGCGGAATGAGGTGTTCGCTCATCCCGGTGACGGTTTTCAGCATCGGCGCGATGTAGGTGAAGGCGGCGAAGACGCCGGAGAACCCGAGGGCGGTGATCAGCAGGCTGCGCAGCACAGCGGGATGGCGGAGCACCTTTAGCTCATCACGGATCCGGCTCTGGGCCGACGGTTGCGCCTGACGGCCAGGCACCAGGGCGATCACCGCCAGGGCGGAGAGAATGCCGATCAGCGTGACCATATAGAAGGTATAGCGCCAGCCAAGGTACTGCCCCACCCAGGCGCCGAGCGGCACGCCCAGAATATTGGCCAGGGTGGCGCCGAGAAACACGGCGGAGACCGCCGAAGCCCGTTTATCCACCGGCGCCAGCTCCGCGGCATAGACCGAGCTTATTCCGAAGAACGAAGCGTGAGCGAACGCAGTTATTACCCGGGCAATAATTAGCATAGTCATATTACCGGCGATCGCACAGCCTAAATTTCCAATGGAAAATAAGATCATTAAAAATAACAGCACCGGTTTTTTGCGATAAGGGCTTAATAGCGGCGTCAGCAGCGGCGCGCCAATCACCACCCCACAGGCATAAGCGGTAATAGACCAGGCGGCGAGCGTAATGGATATATGAAAGTCATGGGCCACATCGAGTAATAAACCCATAATCACAAATTCGGTGGTGCCAATACCAAATGAACCCACGGAAAGCGCATACACCGCCGCAGGCAATCCCGCCGGACGGGAAACAGCAATAGTCATAAGTTACCTTATCTCCCGCCAGACCGGCGGGAGGAGCGTATTCAGGAGATTATTTTTCGATTAAATTAAAGTCGCCCTGGTTATAGCGTAATCCGGCGACGTTTTCGGGAGCGAAAATAAGATCGATGGCGAGAATATCCTCAGGGGAGAGCATAATATCGGCCGCAGCGGCATTATCGCGCAGATGGTTCATTTTTCGCGCCCCGGGGATCGGCACGATATCTTCCCCTTTGCTCATCACCCAGGCGAGGGCCATCTGCGCCAGGGTGGCCTCGTAGCGGCTGGCGACCTGCTGCAGACGGTCGAGCAGTTGCTGGTTTTTGCGCATGGTTTCGGCCTGGAAGCGCGGCAGATTGCGACGAAAATCATCGGCTGCGAAGACGCCGGGGTCGGTGATCTGGCCCGTCAGGAAGCCGCGGCCCAGCGGACTGTAAGGGACAAAGCCCACGCCCAGCTCGCGGCAGGCTTTGAGGATGCCGCCCTCCGGCTCACGGGTCCACAGCGAGTATTCCGTCTGCACCGCGGCGATCGGATGCACCTTGCAGGCCCGGCGCAGCGTCTGGGCTGACACTTCCGACAGCCCGATATGGCGAATTTTACCCTCTTTGACCAGGTCGGCCATGGTGCCCACCACCTCTTCCACCGGCACCGCGGGATCGACGCGGTGCTGATAGAGCAGATCGATGGTCTCGATATTCAGCCGCTTCAGCGACCCTTCCACCGCCTCGCGAATATGTTCCGGACGGCTGTCGACGCCGGCCATCCGCTCCAGCCCCTGGCCGGTCGGCAGAATACGAAAGCCAAATTTGGTGGCAATCTGCACCTTATCGCGGATGCCTTTAATCGCTTTCCCAACAAGGACTTCATTGTCAAAAGGCCCATACACTTCGGCGGAATCCAGGAAGGTCACCCCCATGTCCACTGCGGCATGGATGGTATTTATCGCCTGCGACTCCTCAGCGCCGCCATAGGCGAAACTCATTCCCATACACCCGAGACCCAATGCGGAAACCTGGAACTTCTCTTTTCCGAGATAACGTGTTTTCACCTTATTTTCCTTACGTGCTGAATGTTATTAAATATATACTTCCCTTTTACATTGATAACAATTAATCTATTCCGAACGCGGTGTTAGCTGGAAATTAACAATGAAAACGTTGCCTGATTTGCAACAAATTGAAATATTAATACTCATCGTGAAACATGGCAGTTTTCGGCAAGCTGCCAGAGCATTAAATCTTTCACCGCCGGCCCTCACCAGCGCTATTAATCATCTGGAAGAAAAATTAGGCGTGCGCCTGCTCAATCGCTCGACGCGCAGTTTGTCTTTAACCGCCGTGGGTGAGGAATTTCTTAATAATATGACGCCGGTGGTGAATGATTATCGCCGGGTGGTCGACAGTCTGAATTATCACCGTCTGACCCCGGAAGGGGTGGTGAAAGTCAATTTACCGCGCATTGTTCTCGACCTTTTCTTTCAGCGCTATTTTATTGCTTTTAAAACCGCCTATCCTGACGTGACGCTGGAGTTGTTTACCACCGATCGGAAAGTGAATATTATCGAGTCCGGTTTTGACGCTGGCATTCGCTATTCCCGGGACGTGCCCAAAGATATGATTGCCATCCCCTTTGGCGAGAAGCTGTCGCTGATCCCAGTGGCCAGCCCGGACTATCTCCACGAGGCCGGAGCGCCCGACACCCCGCAGTCGCTGGTCAATTTCCGCTGCATTAACCGCTGTTTCCCCAGCGGCGAAAAGTACCGGTGGGAATTTATCAGCCCCGACGGCGAGCCAGGCGAAGTCGCCGTCAAGGGCGATCTGGTCGTCGATTCCGATACGGCGATGATCCAGGCGGCGGAGAGCGGACTGGGGATCGCCTTTGTCTATCAGTCGCTGGTGTCCGCGCAACTGAACGCCGGCAGCCTGGTTCGCTTATTACCCAGCTACCGCTACCCGGCGGATCATTTCTGCGTCTACTATCCGAGTCGCAAACATATTCCCGCGCCCCTGCGCGCTTTTATCACCTGGGTGATGGCGCAGAATAAGAGCATCCTCCATGAGTAAATGGCCTGAGGGGGTATCCTCCTGTCGCCACAATAAACGCACACACCGTTAACCATTTTTTATCCTTTCCCTTGAATTCCGCCGGTTATCAGACATAAACTCGTTAGAGCTCTAACGATTTTGACAGACGACCTATGGACCATCGACAGCTTAGCTTCTCCCATCTTTTATATCTGACCGCCCATCACTGGCGGCTGGCGGTTAATCGTCGGCTGAAAAACCTCGGCCTCAGCCAGGCCAGCTGGGTGGCGGTCGCCGCCATCGCCCGCCACCACCAGCCGCTGTCGCAAAGCGAACTGGCGCAGGAGCTGGGAGTGGAGAGCCCGACCATTGTGCCGCTGATCAACCGCCTGGTGGCCCTCGGCCTGGTGGAGCGCGTCACCACCGACCGCGATAAACGCAAGCGGCTGCTGGTGGTCACCGACCAGGGGCAGGCCCTCTTCGAGCAGGTCAAAACGGTGGCGGACGATCTGCGTGAAGAGATCCTGACGGCGATCACGCCGCAGGAGCGGGAACAAACTCAGCGGGTGCTGGAAAAGCTGTTGCGCGAAGTGGAGAAGAAATAATGCCCCGTCGCCAGAGTAACCCCTACGTCCCTCATGACTGGGCGCCGCATGAAAAACCGGCCCTGCTCGGCTCGCCATCGACGCCGCTGCACAGCCCGGCGAAGCGCCTGGCCTACGGGGTGGTCGGGCTGCTGGTGTGCCTCACCGGCGCGCTGGGCAACGCGGTGGTCACCGCCAATCTGCAGCTGCTGCAGGGCACCTTCGCCGCCTGGTCGACGGAGATCGCCTGGCTACCGGCGGTGTATGTCATGACCAACGTCTCCATTAACCTGCTGCTGGTGAAATTTCGTCAGCAGTTCGGGCTGCGCGCCTTTACCGAAGGCTTTCTGGTGCTCTATGTGCTGGTCACCTTCTTCCACCTGTTCGTCAACGATCTCAGCTCGGCGATGATGGTCCGCGCCGCCCACGGCATGGTGGCCGCGGCGCTCAGCTCGCTGGGGATCTACTATCAGGTGCAGGCCTGGCCCGCACGCCACCGCCTCAAAGGACTGACTATCGGTATCACCGGCTCGTCGCTGGCCATTCCGCTGGCGCGCCTCTTTTCCAGCGAGCTGCTGCAGATCGATGAATGGCGCGGGCTCTACTTCTTTGAACTGGGGCTGGCGCTGGTGTCGCTGGCCTGCGTCATCGCCCTGAAGCTGCCGCCGAGCGATCGTAAAAAGGTGTTCGAGAAGAAGGATTTTATTACCTTCTTCCTGCTGGCCCCCGGCATGGCGCTGGTCTGCGCGGTGCTCTCGCTGGGGCGGCTCGAGTGGTGGTTCGAAGCGCCGTGGATCGGCTGGTCGCTGGCCGCGGCGGTGGTGCTGATCGTCGCCGCCATCGCCTTTGAGCATAACCGCAGCAATCCTCTGCTCAATACCAAATGGCTCTCCAGCGGCAGTATCCTGCGCCTGGGTCTGATTATGCTGCTGATCCGCATCGTGCTGGCGGAGCAGAATACCGGGGTGATCGGCTGGCTGCAGTACGTTGGCCTGCAAAACGAACAGATGACCAACCTTGCGTGGTCAATTTTCGCCGGCATTCTGTGCGGGATCATCGCCAGCTGCCTGACGCTTAACCCGCAGAAGCTCTACTGGCCGACCGCCACCGCCCTGGCGCTGATCATGGTGGCCTCGCTGCTCGACAGCCAGTCCAACGCCCTCACCCGTCCGGAACAGCTGATGTTCAGCCAGTTTTTGCTTGGCTTCGGCAGCGCCTTCTTTCTGGCGCCGGCGATGCTCGCCGGCATTGGCGGGGTGTTCGCCGATCCGCGCAACCTGGTCAGCTTCTCGGTGCTGTTCGGCATGAGCCAAAACATAGGCGGTCTGTTGGGGTCGGCGATACTCGGCACCTTCCAGACCTGGCGGGAGAAATTTCACTCCAGCCAGCTGGCGGACCAGATAACCACGCTCAACCCGCTGATCGTCGAGCGGCTGCAGCAGTACAGCCAGATGTACCAGAGCCAGATCGGCGACAGCACGCTGCTCAGCGTCCAGGCCACCACCCTGCTGCAAAACGCCGCGACGCTGCAGGCCAATATTCTCGCCTGGAATGACACCTATCTGCTGACGGCGGCGATCTCCGCCGGGACGTTAGTGTGGGTTTTCTGGCGCTTAATTCGCTTACGATTGACCGCCCGTATCGCCTTAAAACGCGCCACCGGCAACAAATAATTATCATCATTTCATCTCTGGAGTCGTTATGAGTCAGCAGGATGCGGCCAAACAACAGGCCAACACCCGGAACAACATTCGCGTGGTTTCCATTTTTACCGCCGCGGCGATAGGCCTCGTCGGCGTACTGGTGATCCTCTATGCCTGGCAACTGCCGCCGTTCACCCGCCATAGCCAGTTTACCGACAACGCCTACGTGCGCGGGCAGACCACCTTTATCAGTCCGCAGGTCAACGGCTACATCACTGCCGTCAACGTCAAGGATTTCGCCATCGTTCAGCCGGGCGAGGTGCTGTTCCAGATAGACGATCGCATCTATAAGCAGCGGGTGCACCAGGCCCAGGCCACCCTGGCGATGAAGGAGGCAGCGCTGCGCAACAACCTGCAGCAGCGCAAAAGCGCCGAGGCGACGATCGCCAAAAATGAAGCCGCGCTGCAAAACGCCCGCGCGCAGAATCTGAAAATCCAGGCTGATTTAAAACGGGTGCAGGAACTGACCGCCGATGGCTCGCTGTCGATCCGCGAGCGTGATTCCGCCCGCGCCAGCGCCGCCCAGGGGGCAGCGGATATTGAACAGGCGAAAGCGGCGCTGGAGATGTCGCGCCAGGACCGCGAATCGACCATCGTCAATCGCGATTCACTGGAGGCCGACGTGGCCAGCGCCAAAGCCGCCCTCGAGCTGGCGCAGATCGACCTGCAGAATACGCAGATCATCGCCCCCACCGGCGGCCAGCTGGGGCAGATTTCGGTGCGTCTTGGCGCTTACGTCAGCGCCGGAACCCATCTGACCTCGCTGGTGCCGCCGCAGCACTGGGTGATCGCCAACCTGAAAGAGACCCAACTGGCCGATGTGCGTATCGGCCAGCCGGTTACCTTCACCGTTGACGCGCTCAACGGCGAGACCTTCCACGGCAAGGTGCAGAGTATCTCCCCGGCGACCGGGGTGGAGTTCAGCGCCATTTCGCCGGACAACGCCACCGGCAACTTCGTCAAGATCGCCCAGCGCATCCCAGTGCGCATCACGGTTAACGAGGGGCATCGCAACAGCGAGCGCCTGCGCCCCGGCATGTCGGTGCAGGTGACCATTGATACCCGCGCGGAGAAGCAGCCATGATCCGCCCGGTCACCCTTGCCATCGTCCTGGCGCTGGTCGGCTGTCAGTCCGCCGATGTGCAGCGCGCCCAGCCGACGCTCGCCATCCCTGCCGCCTGGCGGGCCGACGTTGGCCCTGCCAGCCCGGTGGAAGGCGTATGGTGGCGCAATTTTCATGACAGCGCGCTGAATCAGTATGTCGACCGGGCGCTGCGCTATAACAGCGATGTGCTGATCGCCCGCGAGCGGGTGAATGAGTATCAGGCGCGGGCGTATGCCGCCGACAGCACTCTTTTCCCCTCGCTGGATGCCAGCCTGACCGGCACCCGCGCCCGCGCGCAGTCCGCCGCCACCGGCCTGCCGATCCACAGTACGGTGTATAAAGGCGGCCTGACCGCCAGCTATGATGTCGATATCTGGGGCGCGAACCGCAGCGCGGCCAGCGCCGCCGGGGCCAGCCTCGAGGCGCAGAAAGCCGCTGCCGACGCGGCCAATTTGAGCGTCGCCGCCTCGGTGGCCGTGGGCTACGTGACGCTGCTGTCGCTGGATGAGCAACTGCGGGTCACGCAGCAGACGCTCCAGGCGCGGGAAGACGCCTGGCGCCTGGCCAAACGTCAGTATGAAACCGGGTATACCTCGCGCCTTGAGCTGATGCAGGCGGATTCGGAGCTGCGCTCCACGCGGGCGCAGATCCCGCCGCTGCAGCACCAGATTGCGCAGCAGGAAAACGCCCTCAGCGTGCTGCTGGGGGATAACCCCGGCGCGATAAAACGCGGCGAATTCGCCGGGCTCACCCCGCTGCGTCTGCCCTCGCAGCTGCCGTCCACCTTGCTCAACCGCCGCCCGGATATCGTACAGGCCCAGCGTCAGCTGGTCGCCGCCGATGCCACCCTGGCCTCGTCCCAGGCGCAGCTGCTGCCGTCTATCAACCTGACCGCCACCGGCAGCCTGCAGGACCGGACGCTGCCGGATCTGCTGGACAACCCGCTGCGACTCTGGAGCATTGGCGGTAGCATCCTGGCGCCGCTGCTTAACCGCCAGGCGTTAAATGCCCAAGTGGATGTCTCGATGGCCCAGCGCAACCAGGCGCTGTACAGCTATGAGAAAACGGTGCGCGGCGCGTTTAAAGAGGTCAATGACAGCCTGGACGCCATTAGCCGCTACGGCGAACAGCTGACCGAACTGCAGGGGCAGGAGGCGGTGGCGGAAGAAACATTGCGCATTGCGCAAAACCGCTACCGTAACGGCTACTCTTCGTATCTGGATGTGCTTGATGCCCAGCGAACGCTGTTCTCCACCCAGCTTAGCGTGGTACAGGTGAAGAATAACCTGCTGCTGGCGCAGATCGATCTATACCGGGCGCTGGGAGGCGGCTGGTCTGACTCATCAGGGAGCTAAAGGGGGAAGCGTCATATGCAACAACAGTGGTCTGCAGTAGACAATTATTTGATTGAGGCCTTAATTCCCAGCGATCCTGTGCTCGATCGGGTACTGGAAAACAACCATCGTGCCGGGCTCCCGGCACACGATGTCGCCGCCAATCAGGGTCAGTTTCTCGCCCTGCTGGTACGGCTTACCCAGGCTAAGCGGATCCTGGAGATCGGCACCCTCGGCGGCTATAGCACCATCTGGATGGCGCGCGAGCTTCCAGCCGACGGCCAACTCCTCACCCTGGAGGCCGACGCGCATCATGCCCGCGTGGCGCGGGATAATCTGCAGCTGGCGGGGGTTGACCAGCGGGTCACGCTGCGGGAGGGGCCCGCGCTACGGTCCCTGGAGGCGCTTGGCGAATGTCCCGCTTTCGATCTGATCTTCATCGATGCCGATAAGCCGAATAATCCCCATTATCTGCGCTGGGCGCTACGTTATTCCCGCCCGGGAACCTTTATTATTGGCGATAACGTGGTACGCGACGGCGAAGTGGTCAACCCACAGAGCGCCGACGAGCGCGTTCAGGGCGTGCGTCAGTTCATTGAGATGATGGGCGCCGAGCCACGGTTGACGGCAACGGCGCTGCAAACCGTGGGCACGAAAGGCTGGGACGGCTTTACCCTGGCGTGGGTCAACGCTTAAGCGTGGATGCCTGGCCCGTCGCCCCGGTAAGCGCAGCGCTACCGGGGACAACCGGCCAGGTTACGGCGTAATCTGCTCCATCGCCTGCAGCACGCGTTTGTCCGAGATGGGGTACGGGGTCCCCAGCTGCTGGGCGAAGAAGCTCACCCGCAGTTCCTCGATCATCCAGCGGATCTCCCGGACATCGTCGTCCTCACGGCGGTTCGGCGGCAGCTTATTCAGCCACTGCTGCCACGCCTGCTGCACGCTCTCGATTTTCAGCATCTGCGCGCGGTCGCGGTGCGGATCGATAGCCATCTTCTCCAGACGCTTTTCAATCGCCTGCAGATAGCGCAGCGTATCGCCAAGACGACGGAAGCCGTTGCCGGTGACAAAGCCGCGGTAAACCAGCCCTGCCATCTGCGCTTTGATGTCCGACAGCCCCAGCGCCATGGTCATATCCACCCGGCCTTTCAGCCGTTTGTTGATATTGAACACCGCGGTGAGGATCTGCTCGACCTGTTTGGCGATCTCCACGACCGTCTCGTTGAGCTCGGCGCGAACTTTATCATGCAGCTGGCTAAAGCCCTCTTCCGTCCACACCGGCCCGCCCGCCTCGTCGATAAGCTTATCAACGCCGCAGGAGATGCAGTCGTCAATCAGATCCAGCACTTTGCCGTACGGGTTAAAATAGAGCCCGAGCTTGGCTTTGTTCGGCAGCTTCTCGTGCAGATACTTAATCGGCGACGGAATGTTAAGCAGCAGCAGGCGACGCAGACCGCGCCACATGGCCTGCTGCTGTTCCTGTGGATTATCAAACAGCTTGATCGCCACGCTGTCGCGCTCGTCCACCAGCGCCGGCCAGGCTTTCACCTTATAGTTGCCGCGCTTCTGTTCGTAACTCTCCGCCAGGGTGCCAAAGCTCCAGATATGCAGCCCGCTCTGCTCGATGCCGTCATCAGCGACTGCCGACAGCGTCTCCTGAACTTTGCCCTTCAGCGCCTCTTTCAGCGCCTGCAGCGAGCGCCCTTCCTGCAGCTTCTTGTTTTTGTCGTCCACCACCCGGAAAGTGATTTTCAGGTGATCGGGCACCTGATCCCACTGCCAGGCTTCGCGGTCGATGGTCACGCCGGTCATTTTACGCAGTTCGCGCTCGAGGGAGTCGAGCAGCGGCAGCTCCAGCGGCGTCGCCCGGCCAAGAAACGCTTCCGCATAATTGGGCGCCGGGACGAAATTGCGCCGCACCGGCTTCGGCAGCGATTTTATCAGGGCGATAATCAGCTCCCGGCGCAGACCGGGGATCTGCCATTCAAACCCGGCCTCCTCCACCTGATTAAGCAGCGGCAGCGGAATATGCACCGTCACGCCGTCGGCGTCGGCGCCCGGCTCGAACTGATAGGTCAGACGCAGCTTCAGATTGCCCTGGTGCCAGAAGTTCGGATAGTCCAGTTTGCTGACCTGCTCCGCCCCTTCCTTAATCAGCATGCTCTTCTCAAAGTTGAGCAGATCCGGGGTGTCGCGGCTGGCCTGCTTCCACCAGGCGTCAAAATGCCGGGCGGAGATGACGTCGTGGCTGATGCGCTGATCGTAGAATTCGAACAGGGTCTCGTCATCCACCAGAATGTCGCGGCGGCGCGACTTATGCTCCAGCTCTTCGATTTCCGCCCGCAGCTTCAGGTTCTCCCGGAAGAAGGCGTGGCGCGTTTGCCAGTCGCCCTCCACCAGCGCGTGGCGGATAAACAGCTCGCGGCACAGCGCCGGGTCGATCTGGCTGTAGTTGACCTTACGCGCGCCAACGATCGGCAGGCCATAGACGGTGACCTTTTCCGTCGCCATCACCGCGCCCTGCGCCCGCTCCCAGTGCGGCTCACTGTATGAGCGTTTGATCAGGTGCTGCGCGACCGGCTCCACCCACTCCGGCTCAATGCGGGCGGCAATGCGGCCCCACAGCCGGCTGGTTTCCACCAGTTCCGCCACCATCGTCCACTTCGGCGGCTTTTTAAACAGACCGGACCCCGGGAAGATGGAGAAGCGGGCGTTACGCGCGCCGGTAAACTCCTGTTTATCGGCATCCTTCATGCCGATGTGCGACAGCAGACCGGTCAGCAGCGCAGTATGGATCTCGCGGTATTCCGCCGGTTCGCTGTTGATCGGCAGGCCAAGCTCTTTCACCACCTGGCGCAGCTGGGTGTAGATATCCTGCCACTCGCGCACGCGCAGATAGTTCAGAAAATCGACCCGGCACTGGCGGCGGAACTGATTCGACGACAGCGCCTTCTGCTGCTCGCCGAGGTAGTTCCACAGATTGACGAAGGCGAGGAAATCAGACTCTTTATCGTGAAAGCGGCGGTGCTTCTCGTCGGAGGCCTGCTGTTTATCCATCGGCCGCTCGCGCGGATCCTGAATCGACAGCGCGGAGGTGATGATCATCGCTTCCCGCACGCAGCCGTGCTTCTGCGCCTCCAGCACCATCCGCGCCAGGCGCGGGTCCACCGGCAGCTGGCTGAGCTGGCGGCCCATCGGCGTTAACTTATAGGCGGTGGCCTGCTCATCGGTGGTGATCGCGCCCAGCTCTTCCAGCAGGCGCACGCCGTCCTGAATGTTGCGCTTATCCGGCGCTTCAACGAACGGGAAGGCGGCGATATCGCCTAAGCCCAGGGCGGTCATCTGCAGGATGACCGACGCCAGGTTGGTGCGCAGAATTTCCGGGTCGGTAAATTCCGGGCGCGACAGGAAATCGTCTTCTGAATAAAGACGAATACAGATCCCTTCCGAGACGCGGCCGCAGCGGCCTTTACGCTGGTTGGCGGAGGCCTGGGAAACCGGCTCGATCGGCAGGCGCTGCACCTTGGTGCGGTAGCTGTAGCGGCTGATACGCGCGGTACCGGGATCGATAACGTACTTGATGCCCGGCACGGTCAGCGAGGTTTCCGCCACGTTGGTCGCCAGCACGATGCGCCGTCCGCTGTGCGGCTGGAAGACGCGGTTCTGCTCGCTGTTGGACAAGCGAGCGTACAGCGGCAGCACCTCGGTATGGCGCAGATCCAGCTTATTCAGCGCATCGGCGGTATCGCGAATCTCCCGCTCGCCGCTCATAAAGATCAGAATATCCCCCGGCCCTTCGCGCCCCAGCTCGTCGACGGCATCAAAGATCGCCTGCAGCTGATCGCGCTCGGTATCGTCCGCCTCTTCCACTATCGGCCGGTAGCGCACTTCCACCGGGTAAGTCCGCCCGGAGACTTCGATAATCGGCGCATTATTGAAATGCTTTGAGAAACGTTCCGGGTCGATGGTCGCCGAGGTGATGATGATTTTCAGGTCAGGACGGCGCGGCAGCAGCTCTTTCAGGTAGCCGAGCAGGAAGTCGATGTTCAGGCTGCGCTCGTGCGCTTCATCGATAATGATGGTGTCATACTGCATCAGCAGGCGATCCTGCTGGATCTCCGCCAGCAGAATACCGTCGGTCATCAGCTTGACCATGGTGTTGTCGCTGACGTGATCGCTAAAGCGGACCTTATAGCCGATACAACCGCCCGGCTCCGTTTGCAGCTCCTCGGCGATACGGTTGGCGACGGTTCGCGCGGCCAGACGACGCGGCTGGGTATGGCCGATCAGCCCTTTCAGCCCGCGGCCCAACTCCATGCAGATTTTTGGCAGCTGGGTGGTTTTACCCGAACCGGTCTCCCCGGCGACAATCACCACCTGGTGATCGCGTACCGCCTCGAGAATTTCTTGTTTTTTCTGGCTAACCGGCAGGTTTTCCGGATAGGTGATGGCCGGTCGCGCCGCTTCGCGCAGCAGGACTTTACCGGCTGCCTGGCTTATCTCCTGCGCCATCTCCTGGAGGATGGCCTGTTGCGATTCAGGATTTTTAACCTTCTTCACGCCGTGCAGACGGCGGGCAAAGCGCGTTTTGTCGCGCAGCATCAGGCCGTCGAGCTGTTGATAAAGCTGGGGGAAGGTGATTTTTTGTTGTTCTGTCATAGCGTTATCGGGCAGAGCTCTGCCGGGAAAATCTCTTTTGAAGTATTGCCTTAGAGTACCACATCTGTGTCATCCATGCCTTGTTCAAAAAATCTGAACATAGGATTCGATATATTGCGCTATCTCTGTGGCGCGATTGTGAATACAGTGTCATCAAGCACCAGGGCACTGACCCGTCAATCACATTAAAAAAGGAAACACCCATGAGCAAAGTATTAGTTCTGAAATCCAGTATTCTGGCAGGGTACTCACAATCTGGTCAGCTTTCCGACTATTTTGTTGAACAATGGCAGGAAAAACACCCGGGCGACGAGATCACCGTACGTGACCTGGCCGCTAATCCGATCCCGGTTCTGGATGGTGAACTGGTTGGCGCCCTGCGTCCGAGCGACGCGCCGCTGACGCCGCGTCAGCAGGAAGCGCTGGCCCTTTCCGACGAGCTGATCGCCGAACTGAAAGGCAATGATGTGATTGTTATCGCTGCGCCGATGTACAACTTCAACATTCCGACGCAGTTGAAAAACTATTTTGACCTGGTGGCTCGCGCCGGCGTGACCTTCCGCTACACCGAGAAAGGGCCGGAAGGTCTGGTGACCGGTAAACGCGCGGTCGTCGTGACCAGCCGCGGCGGTATCCATAAAGATACCCCGACCGACCTGGTCACCCCGTACCTGTCCACCTTCCTCGGCTTTATCGGCATCACCGACGTGAACTTCGTGTTCGCCGAAGGTATCGCTTACGGCCCGGAAGTCGCGGCCAAAGCGCAGTCTGACGCGAAAGCGGCCATCGACAGCGTGGTTGCAGCCTAATATTTCACTCCTCTCGCTTCCTGCGGGAGGAGTGTTTTACTTTTTCTCGTAGCGCAAATACCCCACCACGCCTCCGCCGCCATCGTTTGGATGATTCACCCCGTCGTTGACCTCCACGCAGGAAAAATCGAAAGGCGAAACGCCGTCAATGCAGGCCACATTCACCCCATACTCCTGTGGGTTTGAACGCCGTTGATGAAAGGTGTAGATCCCGCATACCGAGCAGAAAAAGTGCACGGCTTCACCTGTATTAAAGCGATACTCGGTGAGCTTATCCCTTCCGCGTACCACCTCTATGCCTGAACGCGGCGAAGAGACCGCGACCGCCCCGCGCATTCGACAATATGAGCAGTTACAGCGCCGAGCGGTATTGAAGCCGTCGCTGAGTTCAACGGTAAACGCCACCGCACCGCAGTGACAGTGAGCGGATAATTTCTCTGCCATATATTTCCCCCTCAGGTTGAGGATTTTGGCCGCAGGTTTTCATCAAATTCAAGCCGCTTACGCCCCTCTTCCACTTCCCGTAATGGCTCAACCTGATGCAGCGTCTGCTTACAGCGTTCCACCAGCACCTGGTATTCACGGGTGCCATGCTTTTTCCACGCCAGCTCCTGTTCGCTCAGGACGCGAATCGCTTTTGCCGGGCTGCCGATGATCAGATGGTTGGCGGGCATCTCAGCGTTGGCTTTGACAAAGGCCGAGGCGCCGACAATGCTGTTTTCGCCGATGGTCGCCCCGTCGATAATCACCGCGCTCATCCCCACCAGCGCGTTGCGGCCAATCACGCAGCCGTGCAGAATAGCGCCGTGGCCGATATGTCCGTCCTCTTCCACCACCGTATCCTGGCCGGGGAAGCCGTGCATCACGCAGTTGTCCTGAATATTGGCCCCGTCTTTGACCACGATGCGGCCAAAATCGCCGCGCAGGCTGGCGTTGGGCCCAACATAGACCCCTTTGCCGAGGATCACGTCGCCAATCAACACCGCGGTCGGGTGGACGTAACTCTCCTCCGGCACCACCGGGGTCAGTCCATCAATCTGATAAATCGGCATGCAACCTCCTTATGCGCCCGGCAAACCGCCAAAGCGCTGATAATAGAGCGGGCCCGGCGCGGGAAGCTCGCCGACCGAGCTTTCACCTTTCTCGCTGACGAACGCCAGCGCGCCGGGACTCACCCGTTGGTAAATATTGATACACAGCTGGCGGGCGGTTTGCCCCGCCCAGTGCGCCGGCAGCAGCTCTTCCGGCAGCAGCGGATCTTTGAGCACCACCCGGCGATAGAAATGAATCAGCAGGAGCTGGATCTGAAAGCTGCGTTCCGGCGTTAACTCCGCGGGGTCGCAATCGCGCAGCAGCGGCAGTAACGGCCGGAATAACGAGATAAAGGCCTCATACATCTCGTTTTGTTCGGTGAGATGCCAGCACTCCTCCACCCGGCTGCGCAGCGCCGCCCGGGAGAGCGCCAGCGGCGAGTGAGCTTCAAAACAGATGACGTTTTCGGCGACCCCCGCTTCATGGAGCAGCGACTGGACATCCGCCAGCTTTTGCGACGGCGAGGCTAACAGGCTCGGCGCCAGCGCGCCAAACCCCTGCCACAGCAGCTGCTTTTTGACGTCGGCCAGCACATTTTTCTCCAGGCCTTCCGAAAGCAGCAGCAGCCAGGTGCCGTCCCATTCCGGAGCGTTCGCGCGATAAATTTTATGTTCCGCGCGTCGGGTCAGGCGCAGCCCTTTGTCGCTCAGACGATAGAAGCTGCGGCGGCCGATACGGACGACATCGAGCCACTCCTCTTTATTGAGGCGAAACAGCGCGGTGCGGACGAAACGCTCGCCGAAGCCTAATCCTTCCAGCAGCGCCGCGACGCTGCCCAGCCACACTTCCCCACCGCGTTGTAATAAGGCGTCGCCATACAGCGAGGCGATTAATGACGTGCCGCTGATCGGCGTCGCCGTCACCGCTTGTTGAATAAAGGCGTCGAGTTTGCTCATCTGATTCATTCTGTTGTTATATTTTTCCTTTATGAATCATAGCACAGGAAATTCCCGGCCTACGGCGTAAAGGCCTCAGCCGGGTTATCGGGGAGAGAATTAACCGCTGACCACCGCTTTACGCAGGTCGAATACGCGACAGGCTTTGCCTTCAGAGCGTGGAATGCTGCCGCAGTTGACGATGGTGATATCGGTGGAGATCCCGACCATCGACTTAATGCGGTGGCGCAGCTGGTGACAAATCTGGCAGCGCTGTTCGTGACTCAGGGCCAGCCCGCTCTCTTTCAGCTCCACGCGCACCGCCAGCGAATCGAGATGGCCGCGGCGATTCACCTCCAGCTGGTAGTGCGGCGCCAGGTGTTCAAACTTAAGGATCTCTTCTTCCAGCTGCGACGGGAAGACGTTAACCCCGCGGATGATCAGCATATCGTCGCTGCGTCCGCTGATGCGGTCCATACGGCGCATGGTGCGCGCGGTGCCCGGCAGCAGGCGCGTCAGATCGCGGGTACGGTAGCGGATCACCGGCAGCGCCTCTTTGGTCAGCGTGGTGAACAGCAGTTCGCCGTGTTCGCCATCGGCCAGCGGCGTGCCGTCGTCCGGGTTAACGATTTCCGGGAAGAAGTGGTCTTCCCAGATGGTCGGGCCGTCAACGGTTTCCAGACACTCCATCGCCACCCCCGGGCCCATCACCTCTGACAGACCGTAAATATCCAGGGCGGTGATCCCCAGCCGGCGCTCGATCTCCGCGCGCATCGCCAGGGTCCACGGCTCGGCGCCAAAGACGCCGACGCGTAATGAACAGCCGCGGGCATCGCCGGCCATCTGGCGCTCCAGCTCTTCAATCAGATTCAGACAGTATGAGGGCGTCACCATGATCATATCCGGCTGGAAATCGCGGATCAGCTGCGCCTGTTTTTCGGTCTGTCCACCGGACATCGGGATCACCGTCGCGCCTAAGCGTTCCGCGCCGTAGTGCGCGCCAAGGCCGCCGGTAAACAGGCCGTAGCCGTAGGCGACGTGAATTTTATCTTTCGCCGTGCCGCCGGCGGCGCGCAGCGAACGGGCGACGATATTGGCCCAGTTATCAATATCGTTTTGCGTATAACCCACCACCGTCGGTTTGCCGGTGGTGCCGGATGAGGCATGAATGCGCACCACCTGCTCCATCGGCACCGCGAAGGTATCGAAGGGATAGTTGTCGCGCAGATCCTGTTTGGTGGTGCACGGGAATTTGGTCAGGTCGCTCAGTTCGCGGAAGTCGTCAGGGTGCACGCCTGCGGCGTCGAATTTACGACGATACATTGGCACATTGTTATAGGCATGATTCAGCGTCCACTTCAGACGCTGGGTTTGCAGGGCCTGCAGCTCATCACGCGAGGCGGTTTCAATCGGATCTAATTTTGTAGTAGTTATCATTGTAGGGTACTCGCAGGTAAATTAGCTCACACTCGCTCGAGGATCATGGCGATGCCCTGACCCACGCCAATACACATCGTACACAACGCATAGCGCCCGCCGCGGCGCTGCAGCTCAAGGCTGGCGCTCAGCGCCAGACGCGCGCCGCTCATGCCCAGCGGATGGCCTAAAGCGATGGCGCCGCCGTTGGGATTCACATGCGCCGCATCGTCCGGCACGCCAAGCTGTCTGAGCACCCCCAGCGCCTGGGCGGCGAAGGCCTCATTCAGCTCAATCAGATCCATATCGTTAATATTGAGCCCCGCCCGCTCCAGCACTTTACGCACCGCCGGTACCGGCCCCAGCCCCATCAGGCGCGGCTCGACGCCCGCCGTCGCCATCGCCACGATCCGCGCCCGCGGCGTGAGCCCCTGGCTAGCGGCCTGCTGTTCGCTGGCGATGATCAGCGCCGCGGCGCCGTCGTTGACGCCGGAAGCATTGCCCGCGGTAATGACGCCGCCTTGACGGAACGGCGCTTTCAGTTGCGCCAGCTGCTCAAGCGTGGTTTCCGGTCGCGGATGCTCGTCCTCGCGCACGTCGCTAAGCGCCCCTTTCCGGCCGACAACCTGCACCGGCACGATCTCCTGCGCCAGAATGCCGTCGCGCTGGGCCTGCGCCGTGCGCTGCTGGCTGCGCCAGGCGAAAGCATCCTGATCGGCGCGGCTGATATTTAACAATTCGGCTACATTCTCGGCGGTTTCCGGCATGCTGTCAGTTCTGAAGTGTTGCGCCATGAGCGGGTTCACAAAACGCCAGCCAATGGTGGTGTCGAACAGCTCCGCCTGACGCTGATACGGCGCGCTGGCCTTCCCCATCACAAACGGCGCGCGCGACATCGACTCCACGCCGCCGGCGATCAGCAGATCGGCATCGCCGGCTTTGATCGCCCGGGCGGCAAAACCGACGGCGTCCAGCCCGGAGCCGCACAGGCGGTTGAGGGTGGTTCCCGGCACCGTATGCGGGTAGCCGGCCAGCAGCGTCGCCATATGCGCCACATTACGGTTATCTTCGCCCGCCTGATTCGCGCAGCCGTAAATCACATCATCGATCGCGGTCGGGTCAAGCCTGGGGTTGCGGCTCAGCAGCGCACGCAGCGGGATCGCCGCCAGGTCGTCGGCGCGCACGCTGGCCAGCGCGCCGCCGTAGCGGCCAATCGGCGTGCGGATCCCGTCACAAATAAAGGCCTCGCGCATTACACTTCTCCTGTGATTGTGCCGCCGATGCGGTGCGATTTGCCGCGAAACAGGGCCACAATTTTTTGCTGTTGATTAACAATTTCAATGTCGTAGACCCCGGTCAGCTTGCCCTGCTGTTTGACTCTGGCGGTGGCGACCAGCCGGTCGCCGGCAAACGCCGGGCGGAGAAAATCAATGCTGGCCGCCGAAGCCACCGCCGCCAGCCCCTGGCTGTTACAGGCGTAGGCGAAAGCGGTATCGGCAAGGGTAAATAGCTGACCGCCGTGGCAGGTTTGATGGCCGTTAAGCATGTCCGGCGAGACGGTCATGGTCATCTGCGCAAAACCGTCGTCCATTTCGATGAGTTCGATCCCCATCGTTCTGGCGCAGGTATCTTTTTCATACATCGCGCGCGCGTTGCGCCAGGCGTCATTGCTCATGATGCTTCTCCATCAGCGCCTTCTGGCGCAACAGGGAGCCGGGGCGATAGCGCTCCTCGCCATAATGATGGTGCAGGTTCTCCAGCAGGCGCAGCACGCGGCGCCAGCCGAGGCTGTCCCCCCACGCCAGCGGGCCCTGCGGGTAGTTGACGCCCAGACGCATGGCGGTATCGATATCCTGTGCGCTGGCCACCCCTTTCTGTAGTGCATCCAGCGCTTCGTTAATCAGCATCGCCACCGTGCGCCACACCAGCAGGCCGGGATAATCGGCAATACGCAGCACGTTCTTGCCCTGCTGCTGGAAGTAGTGCACCGCTTTGTCCGTCGCCGCCGGCGCGTTGGTCGCCGCTGCGGCCAGCACTACCGTATCGCTGGCGCACAGGTCATACACCACCACCGGACGGCGATGCTTAACGCTCAGCGCCAGGGCAGTCTCGCCTTCGGTCTCAAGCAACAGCAGCTCGTCCAGCTCGGTGACGCTGTCACTTATAGTGATGACGGATTGGGCGCCATGGGCAACCGGCGGCAGCGCCGCCGCCGTCCTGACTTCCGCAGGCCAGCGATAGACGCCATGGCCGCTCTTTTTGCCCAGCCGCCCGGCCAGCGCCAGCTCTTGCTGGAGTAGCGATGGCAGGTAGCGGCGGTCCTGCCAGAAAGCGTTAAATACCGAGCAGGTCACGGCGAAGTTGACGTCCTGGCCAATCAGGTCCGTCAGCGCCAGGGGCCCCATCGGGAAACCGCCGCCGTCACGTAAAGCGGCATCGATAACCTCCGGGGCGGCCACCTGCTCCTCCAGCGCCCGCCAGGCTTCGGCGTAGAATGGACGCGCCACGCGATTAACGATAAAGCCGGGCGTCGAGCGGCAGCGCACCGGCCGCTTCCCCCAGCCGCTCACGCACTGGCACAGCTGCTCCACCACTTCCGCAGACGTCGCCAGGCCGCTGACGACCTCCACCAGCTTCATGACCGGCGCCGGATTAAAGAAGTGCAGCCCGGCGACGCGTTCGGGATGCTTCACTCCGGCGGCGATGGCGGTAATCGAAATCGACGAGGTGTTGCTGGTGAGCAACGTTGACGGCGCGCAGATCGCCGCCAGCTGCGCGAACAGCGCCGTTTTTACCTCCAGGCGTTCAGAGGCCGCTTCGATCACTAAATCTGCGTCGGCCAGCGCGGCTAAATCGTGGGCCGGATGCAGGCGTGCCAGCAGCGCGTCGGCCTGCTCTGACGCCAGTTTGCCGCGCTCGACCCGTGAGGCGAGCCGCCTGGCAATACCCTCGATCGCCCGGGCGATGGCCTGATGATCGATGTCGTAAATCAGCACCGGATGCCCGGCGGCAGCCGCCACTTCGGCGATGCCGGCCCCCATGGTGCCGCTGCCGATCACCGCCACGTTGGCTATGGATGTCGTCATCATCTATTTCCCGCTGAACTGTGGTGGCCGTTTGGCCAGAAATGCGCTGACCCCTTCGCGATAATCATCGCTGCGCCCGGCGAGGCGTTGATAATCGCGCTCCAGGTCCAGCTGCGCGTCGAGACCGTTGGTTTCCGCCGCCAGCAGCGCCTTTTTAATCAACCCAAGACCCAACGTCGGCTGAGCCGCCAGATGGCGCGCCAGCTGCAGACTGGTGTCCGCCAGTTCGGCATCATCCACCAGTTGCCAGATCATCCCCCACTGCGCGGCCTGTTCCGCGCTGAGGCTATCGCCCAGCAGCGCCAGCCCCATGGCGCGCGCGCGGCCGGCCACCCGCGGCAGGAACCAGCTGCCGCCGCAGTCCGGCACCAGCCCGAGCTTGCTGAAGGCCATCACAAACTTGGCCGAACGCGCGGCCAGCACGATATCGCAGCCCAGCGCCAGGGTGGCCCCTGCGCCAGCGGCTACGCCGTTGACCGCGCAAATCACCGGTTTCGGCAGCGCCGCCAGACGACGCACTAAGGGGTTGTAAAAGCGTTCCACCGACAGGCCGAGATCCGGCGGCGGGCCGCTGGGGTCGACGTTGCGGTCGTTCAAATCCTGGCCGGCGCAAAAGCCACGGCCGGCGCCGGTGATCAGCAGGCAACGCACGCCGTCGTCGCGCTCGGCCTGCTTCAGGCATTCCGTCAGCTGTTGATGCATCAGGTCGTTAAAACTGTTGAGGCGGTCCGGGCGATTGAGGGTAATGGTCATGACGCCCTGTTCCACTGCGCTGAGAATGAAAGCTTCCACGATTAGCGTCCTTTAAAGTCCGGGGTACGTTTTTGTAAGAAGGCGTCGATGCCTTCGCGGCGGTCTTCGGTGGCGCTCAGCAGGGTGAACAGCTGGCGCTCCTGCTGGAGACCGGCCTGCAGGCTCACCTCCTGCGACAGGCGCAGCGACTGTTTCGCCGCCCGGAGCGCCAACGGCGCGTGGCGGGCGATGGTGGTCGCCAGTTGCAGGGCATATTCATCGGTTAACGCCGCCGGATGGATATCGCTTACCAGTCCGGCCTGCTGCGCCTGACGGGCGTCAATACTCTCGCCGCTCAGCACCATCCGGCTGGCCAGCGCCTTGCCAACGCTGCGGATCAGCCGCTGGGTGCCGCCAGCGCCCGGCATGATGCCGAGGGTAATTTCCGGCAGGCCAAAGCGGGCGTTGTCCCCGGCGACAATCAGGTCGCACAGCAGGGCCAGCTCGCAGCCCGCGCCGAGGGCGTAACCGTTGACCGAGGCGATCAGCGGTTTGGGGAAGGCATCGATACGCGCCCACAGCCGCGGGCGGATATCATCCAGGGTCGCCGGGAGATCTTTCTCCGCCATCTCGTTCAGGTCGGCTCCGGCGGCAAAGAAGCGCGGATTGCCGCTGATGACGCAGACGCTGACGTGGTCATCAGCGGCCGCAGCCTCCAGCGCCTCGGCAATCCGGGTTAATAAGGCATTGTTCAGCGCGTTGCGGGCCTGCGGACGGTTTAGCGTCAGCTGCAGCACCCGGCCATGGCGGTGGATCATCAGCTCGCTCATGCCATCCCCCGCGCGTCAAAGTCGACCACCACGTCGCCGCTGGTGGGCAGCGCCTGGCAGCTCAGCACGTAACCCGCCGCCAGCTCATCCGCTTCGAGGCTATAGTTGGCGGCCATCGCCACTTCGCCGCGCAGCACTTTGCATTTACAGGTGGCGCACACCCCGCCCTTGCAGGCAAACGGCAGGTCTGCCCCCTGGCGCAATGCGGCATCCAGAATGCTGTCGTCTTCGGCGCTGAGGGCGATGAGCCGATCGCGCCCGTCCTGGCGGATGGTTACCGTGCGCCCTTCCGCCTGCACCCCGGCGGCGCGCTTAACGCTGCCGCCCGGCGTATTGAAGCGTTCGAGATGAATGGCGTGCTCCGGCACGCCGAGCTCGCGCAAGGTCGTTTCCGCCTCATCCATCATCGTCGCCGGGCCGCAGATAAAGGCCTCGTCGAAACGGCTGAAATCCAGCAGATGGTCCGCGAGCTGGCGCAGTTTGTCGCCATCGATGCGCCCCTGCAGCAGATCGCTGTCCATCGACTCCTGGCTGAACAGATGCACCACCTGCAGGCGCTGCGGATAGCGGTCTTTTAAATCGGCCAGCGCCTGGCGGAACATCATGCTGTGGCTGCTGCGGTTGCCGTAGATCAGCGTGAAGCGGCTGTGCGGCTCGGTGGCCAGGGTGGCGCTAACGATCGCCATCATCGGCGTGATCCCGGAGCCGGCGGCGATCGCCAGATAGTCGCCCTGCCGTTCAGCCTGCGGCTGATAGCCGAAATGCCCCTGCGGCACCATTACCTCCAGCTCCATCCCCTGCTGGATAGCGTGCTGGGCGAAGCGCGAGAAGCGCCCGCCGTCGATGGCTTTGACCGCGACGCTGATCTCTCCCGGCGTAGGGCTGCGGCAGATGGAGTAACAGCGGCGCAGCTCTTCACCGCCCAGTCGGGCTTTCAGCGTCAGATGTTGGCCCGGACGAAAGCTGTACTCCGCCTGCAGGGCTTGCGGAATCGCAAACGTAATGGTCACCGCATCGCGGGTTTCCGGCTCGACTCTCGCGACCTTAAGCGCATGGAACGTCGTCATGGCAACCTCAAATACATTTAAAGTAATCAAAGGGTTCCCGGCAGCTGTCGCAGCGATAGAGCGCTTTGCAGGCCGTGGAACCGAATTCGCTAATCAGCGAGGTGCGGGTGCTGCCGCAGCGCGGACAGCTCACCTCGGCGGGCATTTCCGCGTGGCAGGCGTGCCCCTGCGGCGGGCTGATGCCGTACTGGCGCAGGCGCTCGCGGGCCTCCTGGCTCATCCAGTCGGTGGTCCACGGCGGGTCCAGCTGCAGGACGATGTGGACCGGCAGATAACCATGCTCGCTCATCACCGCGCGGATCTCGCTCAGCAGATGCTCCGTCGCCGGGCACCCTGAATAAGTCGGGGTAAAGCCAATCACCCAGCCGTCGCCGTGCCGCGCGACGCTGCGCACCATGCCGAGGTCGGTGATGGTGAGTACCGGCACTTCCGGGTCCGGGATCGCGCTTAACACTCCCCAGATGGCGCGCACCTCGGCGGGAGCGATGTCATCTAAACGTTGCATCGTCCCCTCCCTTACCACTGCAGGCCGGGATGGGAACGCTGCAGATATTGCATCTCCGCCAGCAGCGGGCCGAGATGTTCACTGTGCAGCCCCTGTTTGCCGCCGCTGCGAAAGGCCGCTTCCTGCGGGACCGGTAAGCCTGAGTCAAGCAGCGCGGTATGCACGGTGCTTTGCCATTCGGCCTGAAGCTCGCGCGGATCAACCGCAATGCCCTGCCCGGCCAGGCTGAGCTCCAGGTCATCGGCAAGGAACAGTTCGCCGGTGAAGCGCCACAGATTGTCGACCGCCTGCTGCATTTTGCGATTTGAAACCTCGGTGCCGTGACCAAGACGCTCCAGCCAGCCGCGGCTGAAGCGCTGGTGGTAGCGCACCTCTTTCAGCCCTTTGGCGGCAATGGCCGCCAGCTGCGCGTCGCGGCTGTTCACCAGCCGGCTGTACAGGACGACGTGCCAGACGTCGATAAAGAACTGGCGGGCGATGGTGTCGGCAAAATTGCCGTTCGGCTGCTCCACCAGCAGCAGGTTGCTGAACTGGCGCTCATCGCGGCCAAAGGCCAGGGTATCTTCGTCGCCGCAGCCGTTAAGCTCGGCGGCATAGCTCAAAAAGTTGCGCGCCTGGCCAAGCAGATCGAGGCCGATGTTGGCCAATGCGAGATCGATCTCCAGCTCCGGGGCATGGCCGCACCAGGCGCCTAAGCGCTGGGCCAGCACCAGGCCGTTGTCGCCAAGACGCAGAGCGTAGGCGGCTACAGGATTGGGGTTATTCATCGCCGCCTCACATGTGTTCCATGCCGTCCGGCACGGTATAGAAGGTCGGATGACGGTAGACTTTGCTTTCCGCCGGGTCGAAGAATTCGCCGCGCGCTTCCGGCTGCGAGGCGACGATTTCGCTGGCCTTCACCACCCAAATGGAGCAGCCTTCGCTGCGGCGGGTGTAGGCGTCGCGGGCGTTCTCCAGCGCCATTTGATCGTCGGCGGCATGCAGGCTGCCGACGTGACGATGGGAAAGCCCCTGTTTGCTGCGAACGAACACTTCATATAACGGCCAGTAAACTTTGCTCATGTTGTCTCTCCTTATGCCGCGCTGCGGGCCTGCTGTTTTTGCGCATGGGCCAGCGCGGCTTCGCGTACCCACTCGCCCTCCTCCCAGGCCTTACGCTTGGCGGCCAGCCGCTCGTGGTTGCACACGCCACGGCCGCTAATCACCTCGTTAAACTCCTGCCAGTCGATCTCGCCGAAGCGGTAGTGGCCGCTGGCTTCATCAAAGTGCAACTCCGGGTCCGGGACGGTCATGCCGAGGATCTCCACCTGCGGCACGGTGTTGTCGACGAAGCGTTGACGCAGCTCGTCGTTGGAGTGCAGTTTGATTTTCCACGTCATGCTGCGGGCGCTGTTCGGCGAGTTGTCGTCGTTGGGGCCAAACATCATCAGCGCCGGCCACCAGAAGCGGTTAATGGCGTCCTGCAGCATCTGCCGCTGGGCGTCATTACCCTGCGCCAGCGCCATGCAGGCTTCGAATCCCTGGCGCTGGTGAAAGCTCTCTTCTTTGCAGATTTTGACCATCGCCCGGGCATAGGGGCCGTAGGACGTCCGGCACAGCGCCACCTGGTTGACGATGGCCGCGCCATCGACCAGCCAGCCGATCACGCCGATATCGGCCCAGCTCAGCGTCGGGTAGTTAAAAATGGAGGAGTATTTCATCTGCCCGTCGAGCATCTTCTGATACAGATCTTCCCGCGCGCAGCCAAGAGTTTCCGCGGCGCTATAGAGATACAGCCCGTGGCCGGCCTCATCCTGCACTTTAGCCAGCAGGATCGCTTTGCGGCGCAGAGTGGGCGCCCGGGTGATCCAGTTGCCTTCCGGCAGCATGCCGACGATTTCCGAGTGCGCATGCTGACCAATCTGACGGATCAGGGTTTTACGATAGGCATCCGGCATCCAGTCCTGCGGTTCGATGGCCGTTTCCTGCGCGATGCGCTGGTCAAAGCGTTGTTCTTCTGTCACGTCATCACCTTTATGATTCCGATATTCACATCATAATCGTTTATGTGAATCATTTTGTTTATTGAAGGTTACATATTGGTTAAAGAAAACCACAAATTTTGTTTGCTCTTTTTGTGATAACCTCCGCAAAACCTTTTGTAAACCACAACAAATACAGTTAATTAGGCCGAAAACATAACGTCATCGCGATCACAATGTTAATAATTTATTAAATACGAGCTTGCATTTTATGATTCATAAAAGAACTATTTATAGACATTACACGTAACATGTTTGGAGATTCGCGATGCAGCAATTAGCCAGCTACTTATCCGGCGCCTGGCAGACCGGCCGGGGCCGCGCCCGTACTATCCATCACGCCATCACCGGCGCGGCGCTGTGGGAGGTGACCAGCGAAGGCCTGGATATGGCGCAGGCGCGCCGCTTCGCAATTGAGCGCGGCGGTCAGGCTCTGCAAGCCATGACCTTTATTGAACGCAGCGCGATGTTAAAAGCGGTAGCGAAACATCTGCTGGAGCAGAAAGACCAGTTCTACGCGATTTCCGCGCAAACCGGCGCCACCCGCGCCGACAGCTGGGTGGATATCGAAGGCGGCATCGGCACCCTTTTCACCTATGCCGGGCTCGGTAGTCGCGAACTGCCGGACGATATCCTGTGGCCGGAAGACGAGTTGATCCCGCTCTCTAAACAGGGCGGTTTTGCCGCGCGTCACGTGCTGACCTCAAAATCAGGCGTCGCTGTGCATATCAACGCTTTCAACTTCCCCTGCTGGGGAATGCTGGAAAAACTGGCCCCCACCTGGCTGGCCGGCATGCCGGCGATCGTTAAACCGGCCACCACCACCGCCCAGCTCACCCAGGCCATGGTGAAGGCGATTGTCGACAGCGGCCTGGTGCCGGAAGGCGCCATCAGCCTGATTTGCGGCGGCGCGGGCGATCTGCTCGACCATCTCGACAGCCAGGACGTGGTGACCTTTACCGGCTCAGCCGCCACCGGCCAGCAGCTGCGGTCGCACCCCAACCTGGTGGCCAAATCGATTCCCTTTACCATGGAAGCGGATTCGCTCAACTGCTGTGTGTTAGGCGAAGACGTCACGCCGGAGCAGCCGGAGTTCGCGCTGTTTATCCGGGAAGTGGTCCGCGAGATGACGGCGAAAGCCGGGCAAAAATGTACCGCTATCCGCCGCATCATCGTCCCGCTGGCGCAGATCAATGCGGTTAGCGATGCGCTGATCGCCCGCCTGCATAAAGTGACCGTCGGCGACCCGGCGCAGGAAGGGATTAAGATGGGGGCGCTGGTTAATCACGAGCAGCGTCAGGACGTTCAGGAGAGCGTCAATAAACTGATTGCCGCCGGCTGCGAAGCGCTGCTTGGCGGACAGGCGGACCTCAGCGCGGCCGGGGCCTTTTTCCCGCCGACGCTGCTCTACTGCGCGCAGCCGGATGAAACCCCGGCGGTTCACGCCATTGAAGCCTTTGGTCCGGTGGCGACCCTGATGCCCTACCAGGATCGCCAGCATGCCCTGGCGCTGGCTCGTGCCGGCGGCGGTAGCCTGGCGGGAACGCTGGTCACCGCCAGCGGCGAACTGGCGCGCGAGTTTATCCTCGGCGCCGCCCGCGCCCATGGCCGTATTCAGATACTGAACGAGGCGTCCTCGGTCGAGTCAACCGGCCACGGTTCGCCGCTGCCGCAGCTGGTGCACGGCGGTCCCGGCCGCGCCGGCGGCGGCGAAGAGCTCGGCGGACTGCGTTCGGTGAAACACTATATGCAGCGCACCGCCGTCCAGGGCAGCCCGACGATGCTGGCGACCATTGGCCAGCAGTGGGTGCGCGGCGCCCAGGTGAGCGAAGACCGCATTCACCCGTTCCGCAAATATTTCGAAGAGATCCAGCCCGGCGACAGTTTGCTGACCCCGCGGCGGACCCTGACCGAAGCGGATATCGTTAACTTCGCCTGTCTGAGCGGCGACCATTTCTACGCCCACATGGACAAAATCGCCGCCGCCGAGTCGATTTTCGGCGAGCGCGTGGTCCACGGTTATTTCCTGATCTCCGCGGCGGCCGGTCTGTTCGTCGATGCCGGCGTCGGGCCGGTTATCGCTAACTACGGCATGGAAAACCTGCGCTTTATTGAACCGGTCAAGCCGGGAGACACCATCCAGGTGCGTCTGACCTGTAAGCGGAAAACCGTTAAACGTCAGCGTAGCGCCGAGGAGAAAGCTACCGGCGTGGTGGAATGGGCGGTGGAGATTTTCAACCAGCACCAGCAGGCGGTGGCGCTGTATTCCATTCTGACCCTGGTGGCGCGCCAGCAGGGGGATTTCCCGGCGTAATGGCGGAATCTGTTGGCCGAACCTTGAGCCATTGAGACTGCAAGCGGTGTGCAACGGTTTCGCCGCGGGAAGTCCTTTATGTTATCTGCGGCTTCAGCGTAGTTTGCGCTGCCGGTTAGTCCTCTGCGTTATGTCTCTTACGGCGCAGGGAGCGCACAGGCGGCGGCCCGTCGCCGCCGCCCCCTGTTCCCCCGGGCTCCGGCCAGCCCCGGCAGTTTCAGTCGCGCAAGTGGGTAAATCAAGGACAGGTCGCACGAACCCTCCAGGCCGGGTAAGGCGCAGCCGCCACCCGGCACAAAACCGGCTCCGTGCCCGCTGTCCTTGCCCGGCGGCGCTGCGCTTGCGCGGGCCTACTG